>CAJXMR010000146.1 GCA_913056305.1 uncultured Ralstonia sp. | reverse complement strand
TCGAATACGGCCCGCTGCGCACCGACCGCGCAGACTGATCGTCGATCGGCTTATGTCGCTGCCGGCCGCTTCATCTTGCAAGTGGTCGGCAGGTCCAGGTCTTTGGCGGGCGTCATCCCTTCGGTCTTGAAGCCCCACTGGGTGCCTTCGAAGCCAGCCTTCACCGTCTTGCCATCCACCGGCGCAATGGTCGACACCACCTGCGGCAGCAGCAACTGGTGGTCCGCCTTGCGCATCGTCACATCGCCGATGATGGCGTGTTTCTGCATGCCTTCCAGCGCCAGCGCGATCTTGAGCGGATCGGTCGAGTTGGCCTGGCGAATGGCATCCGTCACCAGTTCCACCGACAGCATCGTGCGCGGCGTGTAGTACTCGCCAGCCGGCGTCTGGCGCACGCGTGCGGCCATCTGCGCGAGTTGCGGGTCGGCACCGCCGGGCATCCATTCGGCCACCCAGGTCAGCTTGCCGGTCTTGGCCTGCGACACGGCCAGCACCGTGCCCGGCGCGCCGCCGCCGCTGTGGTTGATGTAGCGCACGTCGTAACCGATGTCGCCGGCGGCCTTGACCAGCAGGTTCAGGTCTTGCCCCCAGTTGCCGGTGACGATGGTGTCCGCGCCCGCCGCCTTGACCTTGGTGATGTATGGCGTGAAGTCCTTCACCTTGCCGATCGGGTGCAGCGTGTCGCCCACGAACTGCACATCCGGCCGCGCCGCCGAGATCATCTGCTTGCCCAGCGACCCCCACAGCCGCCCGTGCGCGTAGTCCTGGTTGAGCAGGTAGACCTTGTGGATGTCCTGCTGCGTCTTTACGAAGTTGGTCAGCGCCCGCATCTTCATCGCCGTGTTGGCCTCGGTGGCGAAGTGCCAGAAGCTGCAGTGCGCGCCGGTCAGGTCCGGATCGATGGAGGCGTAGTTGACGACGAGCACACGCTTGTCGGGATTGCGCTCGTTGTTCTTGGTGGCCGCATCTACCAGCGCGGCGACCACGGACGAACCCGAACCGCCGGTGAAGATCACCTTCACGCCCGCGTCGATGGCCGCTTGCAGGGCAGACAGGCTGTCCTGTGCCGACAGCTTGTTGTCATACGTCAGCAGCTCATACCGCGCGCCGTTCAGCACCGCCTGCGGCTGCGCATTCGCGTCGTCGATGGCGACCTTCAGGTTGGCGAGGAACAGCTCGCCCACGTTCGCCAGCGGCCCGCTCAGTTGGTCGATGAAGGCGACTTTGATCGGTGCCGGTGTCGCGGCCTGTGCGAGCGGCGTGCCGAGCAGGGCGGCTGCGCAGGCCAGTGCAGACAGCGGACGGGCAAAGCGGATCGATGCGGGCATGGCGTCTCCTTGGGGTGTGCTCGTCTACCAGGTATCGATGAAGCGGCGTGCGGCCGGGTCACGGGTGTGGCGCGGCGAGATGGAGAATGAGGGCGGCGCCGATCGCAGCCCGCGCAGCAGCCAGCGGCGCGTATCGGCCGGATCGATGACGGCGTCGATCTCGAGATAGCTGGCCATGTTCAGCGCGCGGCCTTTCTCGTAAGCCTCGTCGACCATCTTGCGGAACAGCGCCTCGCGCGCGTCCGGGTCCTCCACGGCCTCCAGCTCCTTGCGGAAGCCGAGGCGGATGGCGCCTTCCACGCCCATCGCGCCGAACTCGCCGCTGGGCCACGCCGCCGTGAAGAAGGGCGCATGGAAGCTGCCCGCCGCCATGGCCTGCGCGCCCAGGCCGTAGCCCTTGCGCAGCACCACGGTAAAGAACGGCACGCGCAGGTTGCCGGCGGTCACGAACATGCGGCTCACATGCCGCACCGTGGCCGTCTTCTCCGCCTCGGGGCCGACCATGAAGCCCGGCGTGTCGCACAGCGAGACGATGGGCAGGCTAAACGCGTTGCACAGCTGCATGAAGCGCGCAGCCTTGTCGGCGGCGGGCGCGTCGATGGCGCCACCCAGGTGGCGCGGGTTGTTGGCGATACAGCCGAAGGCGCGGCCCTCGATGCGGACCAGCGCGGTGATGATGCCCACGCCGAAGGCCGGCCGCAGCTCCAGCACCGAGCCGGTATCGGCCAGTGTGTCGATCACGGCGCGCATGTCGTAGCTGCGCATGCGGTTCTCGGGGATCAGGTGGCGCAGGTGTCGCGCATCACCGGCTTCCCAGGTCGAATGCGGCCCCTGGAAGTAGCCCAGATAGCGCTTGGCGACATCAACCGCCGCCGTCTCATCGTCGACCAGGACGTCGATCACGCCGTTGGGTGCCTGCATGCTCACCGGGCCGACTTCCTCCGGCGCATACACGCCGAGCCCGCCGCCTTCGATCATGGCCGGGCCACCCATGCCGATGGTGGCGTTGCGCGTGGCGATGATGACATCGGCGCAGCCGAGCAGCGCGGCGTTGCCCGCAAAGCAGCGGCCCGACACGACGCCCACCAGCGGCACCAGGCCCGACAAGCGTGCGAACTGGATGAAGGTGGTGCAATCGAGACCCGCCACACCCGGCTTGTCGGTGTCGCCCGGCCGGCCACCGCCGCCCTCGGCGAACAGCACCACGGGCAGTTGCCACTGCTGCGCGAGCGACAGCATGCGGTCGGTCTTCTTGTGGCTGAAGGTGCCCTGCGTGCCGGCCAGCACGGTGTAGTCGTACGCCAGCACCATGCAGCGCGCATCCTGGTCGGGGAAGTACGTGCCGTTGACGGTGCCGATGCCGGTGACGATGCCGTCGGCCGGCGTCGCGCGGATCAGGTCATCGACTGTGCGTCGCTTGCGCTGCGCGGCAATGGCGAGCGCGCCGTATTCGATGAAGGAGCCGGCGTCGCACAAGGCGTTGATGTTTTCTCGCGCGGTGCGCTGGCCCGTCTTGCGACGGCGCGCGACGGCGTCGGGCCGGTTCTCGTCGAGACCGAAGGCGTGGCGGTCGATGACGGCGCGCAGGTCGGGGCGGATGTGGTCGAGGTCGACCTCGTCATCCGCGGCAGTGGTGTCGTGCTGCGCGTCGCTCGGCCGCAGGACGACCAGCGGCTGGCCCTCGCGCACCGTGGCGCCCGGCTGTGCGCAGACCTGCAGCACCGCACCTGCGGCGGGTGCAATGACGACGTGCTCCATCTTCATGGCCTCGATCACCGCCAGCACCTCGCCACGCGCGACGCTGGCACCCGCTTCCACGGTGATCTGGATCAGCGCGCCATCCATGGGCGCCGTCAGGAGTTCGGCGTCGTCCGGGAGATCGGTTGCGAACACCTCTGCCGATTCGGTGTCGGCCACCGCGCCGGAGGCCACGTGCAGGGCCGGATGCGCGTCGCCGTTGGTGTTGGCGAGGTCGGCCAGTTTGCCGTCGAGGAACTGCGTGTGCACGGCGTTGGCGCGGACCGCGTCATCGCAGAGCAGGTCCTGCAGCAGCCGGCGGTTGGTCGCCAGGCCTTCGATGCGGAACTCGCACAGCGCGCGGTACGTCTGCGCCAGCGCTTGCGCGTAGGTGCCGTGCGGCGCGTGAACGATCAGCTTGGCGAGCAGCGAGTCGAAGCGCGGGTTGGGCCGGTAGCCGACGTAGCCGCAGGTGTCGACACGCACACCGGGGCCGTTGGGCGGCTCGAACGCACTCAGCATGCCGGTGGACGGATGCGGCTGGCCGGAGGCATCGAGCGTCTCTGCATTGATGCGCACCTGGATGGCTTGGCCGCGCGGCGTGACGGGCTGCGCGAGCCCGAGTTCGGTCAGCGATGCACCTTGCGCCAGCGCCAACTGCGTCGTCACCAGATCGATGCCCGTCACCATCTCGGTGACGGTGTGCTCGACCTGCACGCGCGGGTTGGTTTCCATGAAGTAATACGTCGCGTGCGGCGTGCCGGCACCTTCCACCAAGAACTCGAACGTGCCGATGCCGCAATAGCCGGCGGCCCGCGCCAGCGTCACGGCGGCATCGGCGATGCGTGCACGCAGGGCATCGTCCAGCGCGGGGCTCGGGGCGATCTCGACCAGCTTCTGGTGACGGCGCTGCAGACTGCATTCGCGCTCGCCGAGGTGCGAGACATTGCCGTGGGCATCGGCCACGATCTGGATCTCGATATGGCGCGGCGTTGGCACCAGGGCCTCGACGTACACGTCGCCGCTGCCGAACGCGGCTGTGGCCTCCGACACGCAACGCGCGTGGGCTTCGGCGATCGCCAGCGCGTCGTGCACGGCGCGCATGCCGCGCCCACCGCCGCCGGCCACCGCCTTGATCATCATGCCGTGCGAGGGTGGTAGGGCGGCAAAGAAGGCTTGCGCGTCCTCCAGTGAGGTTGCCCCGCGCGTGCCGTTGACGATGGGGATGCCGGCTTCGTGCGCGAGCGCGCGTGCGCGGGCCTTGTCGCCAAACAATGCCAGCACGCGCGGTGACGGCCCGATGAACTGCACGCTGGCTTGTGCGCACTGGCGGGCGAATGCCGCGTTTTCGCTCAGGAAGCCGTAGCCGGGGTGGATGGCATCGGCGCCCACAGCACGCGCGGCAGCGAGGATGGCCTCGCCGTCGAGATAGGCGCGCGGGCCAGTGCCGGGTAGCGGCACGGCTTCATCGGCACGGCGCGGGTGCAGGGCGTCGCGGTCATCTTCCGAATAGATGGCGACCGAGGGCAGCCCGACCGTGGCCGCGGCGCGGGCAATGCGAATGGCGATCTCGCCGCGGTTGGCGATCAGCAGTTTGCGAAACATCATGTCGGAGAGGCGTAGCGTTAAATCTGTTCAGCCAGCGGCACGAGATCCTGCTTGCGCACCTTGCCGGTGGCGGTGAGCGGCAGGGCATCGACGATGCGCACGATGGGCACCTTGTAGATGGCCATGTTCTCGCGGCACCAGCCGGTGAGCGTGGCATCGTCCAGCGTGCCGGTGGCCTCGGGGCGCAGCATCACGAAGGCGACCGGCAACTGGCCGCGTTGTTCATCGGTACGGCCCACCACGGCGGAGCCCAGCACGGCCGGGTGCTTGCCGAGCATGGCTTCGATCTCGGCGGGGAACACGCTCATGCCGTTGACCTTGAGCATCTCCTTGCGACGGCCGAGGTAGTGGACGTAACCGTGTTCGTCGATGCAGCCGATGTCGCCGGTGTGGAACCAGCCACCGCGCAGCGTCTGTGCGGTGGCGTCGGGCTTGTTCCAGTAGCCCTTGAGCAGCGTGGGTGTGCGCACGCACAGCTCACCCTCGGCGCCGATCGGCAGCAGTGCGTGCGTGTCGAAATCGCAGATCTTGAAGTCGGTGCCCGGCACCGGCAGGCCGACAAAGATCGGCTGCGAGCGCAGGTCGAAATCGTCGTCCTGCATGCCGAGCGTGAAGCTGTTGCAGGTCTGCGTCTCGGTCATGCCCCAGGCGCTCTCGGCCATCATCGAGCCGGTCAGTGCCCGCCACGCGCTGCGGTACTCAGGGTTCAGCTTCTTGACGAACGACGACACGCCGGTGTGCCGCAGCGAGCGCAGGTTGTAGTCGGCCACGCGCGGATGCGCCATCACCTCGGCCGCGCTGTCGACCAGCATCGAGCCGTTGGTCACGCGGTAGTGCTGCACGCCCGCCATGAAGGCTTCGGCATCCCAGCGCGCCAGCAACACCAGCGGCACGCCGAGGAAGGCCGGGAAGATCAGCCCGGTGTTCTCGCCCGCGATCCAGAACTGCGGGTAGAAGCTCAACATGACCGTGTCGGTGTCCATCCGCAGCGACACGGCCGAGAACGCGGCGGCCATGTCCACCATGTCGCCCTGCGTGTGGATGCAGCCCTTGGGCAGGCCGGTCGTGCCACCGGTGTAGTTGAGCGCGGCGATGGCATCGAGCGAAGCAGGTGGCAGGTCGATTGGCGTGGTGCTTGCCAATGCCGACAGCAGGTCGATCGCATCGCCGCAGGCGAGGGGTGGTTCCGTCAGCATCGGCGGCAACGGCAGGGTCGGCTGCGCGGGGACGACGTCAGCGTAGTGCGTGACGAAGACGTGCTCAAGCGAGGTTTCTGCGCGTATGTCGCGCACCAGCGGCATCAGCCGGTCGAGCACGACGATGGCGCGAGGCGTGGCGTCGGTGAGCGCGTGCATCAGCTCGACGCGCTGCGACAGCGGGCTGATCGGCACATAGACGGCACCCAGCTTGAGGATGCCGAAGAACACCGCGTTGAACTGCGGGCAGTTCGACAGGAACACCGCCACGCGGTCGCCTGTGCCGATGCCGCGCTGCGCGAGCAGGGCGGCAAAGCGGTCGCTCATGTCGTCGAGCTGCGCGAAGGTGGTGTCGTGGCCGTAGAAGTGGAGGGCGGGCTTGTCGGGCGTGGTGCGGGCCCAATGGCGCAGGTGGTCGGTAAGGGGAACGCGCCCGATGGGGTAGTGGGGCTCGCAGGGTGTGTCGGCCGGCCATGCGCGCGCCCAGAGCGCGCGAACGCGGCCGAGGTACTCGGACTCGTCCATCGCCACAGCTTGTCTCCGTTGGGTTGTGCAGTGCGTGCGCACGCAGGCGCCACACTATCTATACTTCGAAGTAGTTTTTTATACCAACGGGTAGAAATATAGAAAGCGTTCCTTGATGCGTCAAGCATCAAGCAGCGATTGCCCCGCCAAGATGCGTGCACGCCACGACGCATTGGCAGGCGGCGTGCGAAAATGCGAGCCATGTCCACCGTCCGCAAAACTGCCGTTTCCGACGTGCCAACGTCTGCTGAAACCGAGGCCCCTGACGCGACCACCGCGCCCGCGCCGGTCCCGCGCCCGCATATCGCCGAGCGCCAGGAGGCGCGCCGTCGGCAGATTCTCGACACCGCCGCGCAGCTCTTCTTCACCAAGGGCTACGCCGGCATGACGATGAGCGACCTGTGCAACGCGCTGGGCGTGACAAAGCCGGCGGTGTACTACTACTTCACGGACAAGTACGAGATTTTCGACATCCTGTGCCGCGAGGCTGCGCAGGTCTGCCTGTCGGCCATCCGCGAGACCGCCGATCCGGCGCTGCCGGTGCGCCCGCGCCTGCAGGCCTGTCTGCTGGAGATGGCGCGCCGTTGCATCGACTGTCACCACGCAGCCGCGCTCACCTACCGCGATCGCCAGTACCTGCGGCCCGAGACGGTGGAGTGGTTGCACACCATGTCGCGCGGCTATTACCGCGATCTCTATGCGCTGCTCGATGAAGGCAAGCGCGCCGGCGTGTTCGAGTTTGGCGACGCGCGCGTGGCGGCGCACTCGATGGGCGGCGTGATGGGCTTCATGTACACGTGGCACGACCCATCGCGCATCGATGCCGACGTGCTGGCGCTTGAGCTGTCGAGCGCCATGATGAAGATCATCCTGCCGGCCGCCCCCAGCCGGTCGGCTACGACGGCATCCTGAGTGTTGCGCCCGCCGCCGTTCTGGGCAGCGCGGGCAGGCGGAAGATCTCCGGCGTCATCAGGTCGATGCCGCACTCAAGCGTTTCCACCCAATCGATGAACCGATTGACCATGGCCGGCCCCCGGAAGGCGCGGCCATGCTGCGGCACGATCCATTCGATGTCGAGCCCGCGCACCATCTGGGCCCACAGGCGGCACACGCGGTTGCCGCTCATGTAGCGGCGGTGGAAGGGCGCCATCAGCGGCAGGTGTGCATCGAAGTCTTCCACCGGCGTGGCGGCCATGTCCGCATGGACCATCGACGCTCCCAGGTCCCCCGAGAACAGGATGCGCGACACCGGGTCGTAGAACTGGAAGTTGCCCTCGGAGTGCAGGAAATGCGCCGGCACCGCCAGCAGGTGCGCGTTGCCGAGCGGAATCGCCATGCCCGTGTCCGGGATCGGCACGATGCGGCCCTCGGTCTTGCCCACCGTGCAGAAGTGCGGCAGGAAGCGCTCCCACACGCGCGAGATCAGGATGTCGCAGCTCGAACTCGTCAGCCACCGCCCTGCCGAGGCGACGATGTCCGGGTCGGCGTGCGACGCCAATACGTAGTCGAGCTGCTTCGGCGGGAAGTACTTGTTCATCGCCAGGAAGAGCGCGTTGTACGTCATTTGGCCGCCCGGGTCGATCAGCGCACCGTGGCCGTGATCGACGACGAGGAACTGGTTGGTCTGTACCGACTGGTCGTCGTGATCGTCCACCAGATCCGAAAACATCAGGCAGGCGTGCTCAGGCGTTTCATAAAGCGTGGTCACCATGGCGGGAGAGGGGCGCGGGTTGGAATGCCGCGATGGTCGCGCAGCGCCGGCCGGTGATTCTTGATCCGTGTCAAGGCAGGCGTGGTGCCGCAAGCGGCATGGCGGAGCGGTCGGCCGTCCCGTGCCAGGTCTCACGTGATAAACTTTTGATTTTTAACGCTTTGCGCGAGCCGCTCGCGGGCATTTCCGCCTGGGCCTGTCGCGCCTGCCATGCCACCCGGCATGATGCATCTCCCCCTATGAATACTGCGACAACGTCTGAAGCACCGGCCAATGACTCGGTGACGTTCGACAGCTTCGGCCTGCACCCGGATATTCTCCGCGCCCTGACCGAGAGCGGCTATACCAAGCCCACGCCGATCCAGGCCGCCGCCATTCCGGTGGTGACCGCCGGCCGCGACGTGATGGGCGCCGCGCAGACCGGCACCGGCAAGACCGCGGGCTTCGCGCTGCCGATCATCCAGAACCTGCAGCCCGACGCCAACACCAGCGCGTCGCCGGCGCGCCATCCGGTGCGGGCGCTGATCCTCACGCCCACGCGCGAGCTGGCCGACCAGGTGTACGACAACGTCGCCAAGTACTCGAAATACACGGCGCTGCGCAGCACGGTCGTGTTCGGCGGCGTCGACATGAACCCGCAGACCGATGCGCTGCGCCGTGGCGTGGAGATCCTCGTCGCCACGCCGGGCCGCCTGCTCGACCATGTGCAGCAGCGCAGCGTGAACCTGTCGCAGGTGCGCATGCTGGTGCTGGACGAAGCCGACCGCATGCTCGACATGGGCTTCCTGCCCGACCTGCAGCGCATCATCAACCTGCTGCCGGCGCATCGCCAGACGCTGCTGTTCTCGGCCACGTTCTCGCCCGAGATCAAGAAGCTGGCCGCCAGCTACCTGCGCCATCCGCAGACGATCGAGGTGGCGCGCAGCAATGCCACCGCCGAGAACGTCCGCCAGGTCATCTACACGGTGCCCGACAACCACAAGCAGGCCGCCCTGGTGCACCTGCTGCGCCAGCGCGCAGACCAGGGCCTGCCGCGCCAGTGCATCGTGTTCTCCAACAGCAAGATCGGCTGCTCGCGCCTGTCGCGCGCGCTGGAGCGTGAAGGCATCAACGCCAACGCCATCCACGGCGACAAGACCCAGACCGAGCGCATGCAGACGCTCGAAGCGTTCAAGCAAGGCACCGTCGACGTGCTGGTCGCCACCGACGTGGCGGCACGCGGCCTCGACATCTCGCAGATGCCGTGCGTGATCAACTTCGACCTGCCGTTCAATGCGGAAGACTACGTGCACCGCATCGGCCGCACGGGCCGCGCCGGTGCCTCGGGTGACGCGCTGTCGCTGTTCGCCCCCGGCGATGAGCGCCTGCTGGCCGACATCGAGAAACTGATCAAGCGCAACCTGCCGCGCGAGCCCCTGGCCGATTTCGACCCGACCGGCGAACAGGCCCGCGATCGCGAACGCCGCGAGCGCGACGAGAAGCGTGCCCGCGCCGACGTGCGCCGCTCCCGCGAGCGCGACGAGCGCAACGGCGCCCGCGTGCTGGACCACATGATCGTGCGCCCGGCGTTCCGCGCGTCCGACGATCCGTTCTTCAATCGCCCGTACGAATCAACGGCACCGGCCGAGACCGCGGAAACCGCCACGCCGACGCCTGCCGCCGGCCACCCGCGCAGCGCCAAGCGTCCGATCGCGGCGCTCCTGGGCGGCGTGCCGCGCAAGCGCTAAGTTATTGCGTTGAAAACGGCGGCGGTCACGTCGCCGGGGCCAGTTGCGCCAGGCGATTGGCCCACGCCGGGACGGCGTCCCGGTAGAACCCTTCCACATCCGCCGCCCGAATCTCCAGCCCCAGGTGTCGCGCCGCTTCGGTCAGTGCGGCCAGCGGCTGGTTGCGGTTGATGGCGCGTGCGCCGGTCTGCTTGCTGAGCTTCTCGCCGTCGGCATTCACGATCACCGGCACGTGCAGGTAGCGCAGTGCCGGCAGCCCCAGCAGCCGCTGCAGATAGATCTGGCGCGGCGTCGAGTCGAGCAGATCGGCCCCCCGCACCACATCCGTGATGCCTTGCTCGGCATCGTCCGCCACCACCGCAATCTGGTACGCCCACATGCCATCGGCGCGCTTGAGCACGAAGTCGCCCACGGCTTCGGCCACGTTCTGGCATTGCAGGCCTTGCCAGCGGTCGTTGAAGCAGACGGTGGCGGCATCGGCATCAGGCACGCGCACGCGCCAGGCGCGCGGGGGGCGGCCGTTCAGGCCGTTGCGGCAGGTGCCGGGGTAGATGAGGGTCTGGTGGCGCAGGCGACCGCTGGCGTCGACGGTGGTGACGGAATCGGCGATCTCGCGGCGCGTGCAGCCGCAGGGGTAGAGCTTGTCGACGGCCTGCAGTTGCGCGAGCGCGGCTTCGAAGCGATGCAGGTGCGCGCTTTGCCACTGCGGTGCCTCGTCGGGAAGCAGCCCGAGTGCATCCAGCGCGGCGAGGATGTCGCGGTCGGCGCCGGGCACGTTGCGCTGGAAATCGATGTCTTCGATGCGTACCAGCCACGTGCCGTGGTGGACACGCGCATCCAGCCAGCTCGCCAGCGCGGTGACCAGCGAGCCGATGTGCAGCGGTCCGGTGGGCGAGGGCGCGAAGCGCCCGCGGTACGGCCCGCGCGGCGACGCCGCGGCAGATTCAGGAAAGTCGAGATTGGCTTGGGACAACGCAAAGCTCCAGGCGCGGATGCCGCTATTTTGCGTGATTGCCGCCGCTACTGCATCACCAGCGCCTGCGCCAGGCGCGGGTCTTCCAGCTTGTCGACCCACCACTGCAGTGCCTTGCCGCGCATGGTGTTGCGCCACGCCACCTGAAATGTACCGACACGGCGGCTTTCGGTGGTCTCTTTCGCAATCAGCACACCGGAATCCAGATACGGTTGCGCCAGCGGCACCGGCAGCCAGCCGCAGCCCAGGCCGCGGATCTGCGCCTGGATCTTGTCGGCCATGGTTGGCACCACCAGCGTGTCCTGGCCGGCCTGGATGCCGACGGTGCGCGGCGGCAGGTTGCGCGAGGTATCGCCCACCGCCACGATGCGATGGCGCGAAATGGCCGTCGCCGGCAGCGGCTCTTCCAGTTGCGCGAGCGGATGGTGGGCCGCCACGGCAAACACGAACGGAATTTCCCCCAGCGTGCGCGTCTGGATGCCCTGGACCTGCATCACCTGCGCCGGCCCAAGCAGCAGATCGGCGCGGCCCGAGAGTAGGGCGTCCCACGTGCCGGCCAGCACCTCGCGGCAGAAGCGCAGGCGGGTGGCGGTGTTCTCGGCGTAGAAATCCTGGATCACCGGCATCAGTGCGCGGAAGTGCACGAGGTCGTCCACCACGATGGTCAGCGTGGCTTCCCAGCCGGTGGCGAGGCGCTTGACGCGGCGGGCCAGCTCGTCGGCGGCCTGCAGCAGGTGGCGGCCTTCGTCGAGCAGGGCGCGGCCGGCCGGCGTCAACTCGGCGCGGTGGCGGCGGCGGTCGAACAGCAGCACATCCAAGTCGTCTTCCAGCTTGCGGATCACATACGTGAGCGCCGACGGCACCTTGCCCAGCTCATGCGCGGCAGCGGCAAAGCTGCCCTTGCGTTCGATCGCGTCCAACACTTCCAAGGATTCGAGGGAGAGCGCCATTATTCAGAATTTTTGATGGGATGAATCAAAGCTGTATGGCTCAACTATAGCCAATCTGCGTACCATGCACACATCAACGTAGGTATTTGGATAGGAGGTTCATCAAAATGATTGAAATCCGCCCCTCCCAGGATCGCGGCTACGCCGACCACGGCTGGCTGAAGTCGTTTCACAGCTTTTCGTTTGCCGATTACCTAGATCCGGAGCACGTCCAGTTCGGGCCGCTGCGCGTCATCAACGAAGACCGCGTCGCGCCCGGCATGGGCTTCGGCACGCACGGCCATCGCGACATGGAGATCATCAGCTACGTGCTCGACGGCGAGCTGGCGCACAAGGACAGCATGGGCAACGGCAGCGTGCTGCGCC
>CAJXMR010000145.1 GCA_913056305.1 uncultured Ralstonia sp. | reverse complement strand
AGCTTCCACCCCGATTTCGTCTTCGCCGATGCCGATCCGGACGACATCGCCAACGCCACCAACCGCGCGCCGGTGCCGATCCTGCACCTGCTGCGCGAGGACAGCATCGCCCGTGCGGCGGCAGCGGTGCCGGACGCGGCGGATATCTATGAGCGGAATATTGCGACGATGGAGCGGCTGGGGGCCGAGGGGTGGGCGGAGATGGCGGCGAGGTTCACGCCGCGAAAGGATTGATGATCCGCAGGCTCTGATCGATGACGAGACCGTGCTGCATGTCTTCGGAGTACAGCACGTTGCAGCCGGCCAAAGTGGCTGCGGCCACGATCATTGCATCGTAAATGGAAAGGCTGTAGCGCTGCGCAAGGTTGCGCCCAAGCGCATGGGTCTGAGCTGTCAGCGGTTCGATGCGGCACAGTGCACTCACAACCTCTAGTACAGCATCCACCTCACCCCAGGCCATCGCCCACTTCCTGCGCATCACGTTGGTGGCCTCGTTGAGCACCTGCACGCTGACGACGCCACCAGCAGCCATCAACGCATCCGCTCGGGCGACCTTGTGGGCGTCCTGCGATAGCGCGTACAGCACCACGTTGCTGTCCAGAAACGCCTCAGCCACGGTCATTGGCCTCGTCGCGGCTGAAAATAAAATCCGCGGGCATTTTGCCTCGATATGGCCGCAGCCGCTCCAACCATTCTTTAGCCGTGCGCTTTTTCTGAATTCCGAATACGCGCTCGCCAGCAACGACCACTTCCACGTCATCACCTTCGTGCAATTGCAAGGCCTCGACAACTGCCGCTGGCAAGCGAATCGCGAGGCTGTTGCCCCACTTCGATACCTGCATGGCGACCTCCCAAGAGGAATGGATAAACTGGATATGTATTGTATATCCAGCCACTCACACCGCCCGATCCACCGGCGGCGTCCACTGATACGCCCACGTCTCCGACAGCAGCCGCTCGCCCGATTGCAGCGTGAGCTGCAGCTCGATCGGCGCATTGCTGGCATCGGGCACCACGTCAAACATCGCCCGCACGCCGTCGATGCTGGCCAGCGGCCGCGCCGAGGCAATCTCCACCCGCCCGCGCGAGGCACGGATGACGGGCTCCACCGTCGCACCGGCGGTGGAATGCCCCAGCCGCGCCAATTCCCCGCCGGCAAAGTCGACCACGAAGCGCCACGAGAAGTACTTGCGCGGCTGCCCCACGATGCCGCCGATGCCCGTGCGCGTGGCCACCACCCGCGCCAGTGGCGAGGCGGCGGCCGGCTGCGCGCCCCAGGTCAGCCGGTAGCCGAAGGCCAGCTCCTGCCCGGCCTGCGGCGCCACGGCCGGGCGCCAGAAGGCGACGATGTTGTCGAAGGTCTCGTCGTTGGCGGACAGCTCCACCAGCTCGACCGCGCCCTCGCCCCAGCCGCGCGTGGGCTCGACCCACACGCTCGGGCGCTTCTCGTAGAACACGCCGTCGTCCTGGTAGTGGTCGGGGTTGCGGTCGCGCTGGAGCAGGCCGAAGCCGCGCGGGCCGTCGTCGGCAAAGCGCTGGCTGCGCAGCTTGGGCGGGTTGGCCAGCGGGCGCCAGATCCATTCGCCCGAGCCGCGCCAGATGGCCAGGCCGTCAGAGTCGTGGATCTCCGGGCGCCAGTCGGAGGCATGCCAGCGGCGGGCGGCGCTCTGGCGGTCGCCGGCGCGGTCGGCGCGGTCGTTCTCGCCGACGAGGAACATGCTGGTGAGCGGCGCGATGCCCAGGCGCTCGATCGGCTTGTGGACGAACAGCGTGGCCTGCACGTCCATCACCAACGTGTCGCCGGGGCGAATGTCGAAGCGGTAGGCACCGGCCACGCTGGGGGAGTCGAGCAAGGCGTACACGCGCAGGGTCTCGGCGTCCGCCGCCGGGCGCACCAGCCAGAATTCGGTGAAATCGGGAAACTCCTCGGCGCGCGCGAGGCCCGTGTCGATCGCCAGCCCGCGCGCCGACATGCCGTACTGCCATTGCCCACCGACTGCGCGGAAGTAGCTGGCGCCCAGGAAGGCAGCGACGTCGCGTGTCGGATCAGCCTTGGTGGTCAGCCGAAAGCCCGCAAAGCCCAGGTCGGCCGGCAGCGCCTGGTGGTCCAGGCCGCTCTTGCCGTAGTCGAACAGGGCCGGGTCATAGGCGATGACGCGCGCCTGGCCGTCCGCCACCTCGTGCATGCGCACGGCCGATTTGAAGAACAGGCCCAGATGGAAGAAGCGCGCCTCGAACGGCAGGTGCTGGCCGCCCCAGAGCGCGTGGTCGGCGCGGTGGCCGATGGATTGGTAGGCGTCCCACCCGAGGCTAGCCAGCGGTGCCGGCAAGGTGGTGCTGCGGCGGTGGTACGGGCGGGCCGCCAGGGCCCGTGCGCGCTGCACCACGGTGGTTTCGTCGAAAGGCTCCGTTGGGGCGGGGGCGGAAGCCTCGGTTTGCGATGCGGCACTGCGGGCCAAACCGGGCGCCAGGGCCAGGAGCCCGGCGGCCAACTGCTTGAGAAGATCGCGGCGGTGCATGGATGGGGGGCAGAAGCCGTCACGTCGATAGCGGCATCTTCGCACAGCCCCAAGCTAGCAGAATCATCCGGGGTTTACCTTTCAGTACACCCACAACCCTCCGCCACCATAGGGATTGCGGCTGCCTCGCGTGGCATCCGCCCGTCAGTTGGCGCACAATCTATGCCCCCGCCGGCTGCCTTTGGGCCGGCTTTCGTCATGACAGGCCCGGCGCATATGTTTCCATCGCTCCCTACGTCCGCACCCGGCACACCTGAGCCGCCCGCCGCGCTGCAGGCATTCGCCCGTCATTACGACGACGTCCTGCTGCCGATGTGGCTCGGCCCCGGCTGGAACGCGCAGGCCGGGCTGTGCTACGAGGCACTGGTCTTGGACGACGCGGGCAGCGGCACGCTGGTGCCCGCCTCCACCGCGCGCTACCGGGCGATGGCGTGCGCGCGGCAACTGTATACATTCGCCCGCGCGACGGTGCTGTCACCGCGTCACAAGGCGCTGTGCGCCGAGCGCGCCGCCGCGCTGTGCCACGCGCTGGACACGCGCTTTCGCGACACCATCAACGGCGGCTGGGTGTTCTCCATCGACAGCGCGCTGGCCCCGCTGGATGCGACCAAGGATCTCTACACGCACGCCTTCGTGCTGTTTGCCGCTGCCCACTGGCTGGCGGTGAGCGACGACCCGCGCGCCGCCGCGCTGATGGACGAGGCGCACGACGTCATCACCCGCCGCTTTACGCACCAAGGCGCGCATGTGGGCAATTCACCGCTGCCGGTGGCCACCATGGATGAGGCCTTCACCGCCGCACAGGCCGGCGTCGCGCAAAACCCGGTGATGCACCTGACCGAGGCCTACCTGGCCGCCGCCGCCCTGCCGGATGCGCCCGCCTGGGCCGAAGCCGGCGTGCGCGTGCAGGCCGAGGGCATCCTCGCGCGCTGCCTCGATGCACGCACCGGCTGCATCACCGAATTGCCCGTCGACGAGGCCAGCCCAGACAACCGCATCGAGCCCGGCCACCAGTTCGAGTGGGTCTACCTGGCACGGGCCCATGCCGACGTGTTCACCCGCTCCGAGGCTGGCCGGCAACTGGCCGATACGCTGGACCGCGCGGTCGACCTCGGCTGCCGCCTGGGCGTGGATGCCGACACCCAGGGCGTGTGCCTGTCGCTGAACCTCGACGGTAGCCCGCGCGACATGAGCCAGCGCATCTGGGCCCAGACCGAATACGGCCGCGCGCTGGCCGTGGGCACGCCGACGCAGGTCGCCCTGCTCGCGCGCATGCTGCCGCTGTGGCAGGCGCGCTTCCTGCACGCGCACGGCTGGCATGAAGTGATTGACGCCAGCGGCCAGTGCCTGCGCCCCGACATGCCGTCCAGCACGCCGTACCACATCACCACTTTCTACGAGGCGGCTCGCGCTGCGCTGTCCGGCTCGGCTTCACGTTGTACCCCAGCAGTTGAGTGAGACATTTCATGCAGACCCATAACCCCAACGAATCCAAGGCCCGCTCCATCTTCCGGGTGGTCAGCGGCAACTTCCTGGAGATGTACGACTTCATGGTCTACGGCTACTACGCCAAGGCCATTGCCGACACCTTCTTCCCGGCCGGCAACGAGTTCCTCTCGCTGATGCTGTCGCTGGTCACGTTTGGCGCCGGCTTCCTGATGCGGCCGCTGGGCGCGATCTTCCTCGGCGCCTACATCGACCGCCACGGCCGTCGCGTGGGCCTGATCGTCACGCTGGCGCTGATGGCGTGCGGCACGCTGCTGATCGCGCTGGTGCCGGGCTACGCCACCATCGGCCTGGCGGCGCCACTGCTGGTGCTGATCGGGCGCCTGCTGCAGGGCTTCTCGGCCGGCGTGGAACTGGGCGGCGTATCGGTCTACCTGGCCGAGATCGCCACCCCGGGCAAGAAGGGCTTCTTCGTGAGCTGGCAATCGGCCAGCCAGCAGGTGGCGGTGATGTTTGCCGCGCTGCTGGGCGTGGTGATGTCGATCCTGCTGCCGCCGTCTGAGATGAGCGCATGGGGCTGGCGCGTGCCGTTCCTGGTCGGCTGCCTGATCGTGCCGTTCCTGTTCATCATCCGCCGCTCGCTGCAAGAGACCGAGGAATTCCAGAAGCGCAAGCATCGCCCCGACCTGCGCGCTGTGTTCCGCTCGATGGGCCAGAACTGGCGCCTGGTGGGCGCGGGCACGCTGCTGGTGGTGATGACCACGGTGTCGTTCTACCTGATCACCGCCTACACGCCCACGTTTGGCAAGAGCGTGCTGCACCTGTCCGACATGGACAGCCTGATCGTCACGCTGTGCGTGGGCGCGTCCAACTTCTTCTGGCTGCCGGTGATGGGCGCGGTGTCCGACCGCGTCGGCCGCCGCCCGCTGCTGATCCTGTTCACCGCGCTGATGCTGGTGACGGCCTACCCGGCCATGCAGTGGCTGGTGGGCGCACCGTCGTTCGCGCGCATGCTGACCGTGCTGCTGTGGCTGTCGTTCCTGTACGGCAGCTACAACGGCGCGATGGTCGTCACGCTCACCGAGATCATGCCGCCGGAGGTGCGCACCACCGGCTTCTCGCTGGCGTACAGCCTGGCCACCGCCATCTTCGGCGGCTTCACGCCGGCCATCGCCACCTGGCTGATCCACGCCACCGGCAACAAGGCGATGCCGGGCGTGTGGGTGTCGTTTGCCGCGCTGTGCGGGCTCGTCGCCACGCTGGCGATCGTCAAGCCGGCGGGCAAGCACGTGCATGGCGCGGGCACCGTCCCCGCTGCCTGACCGCGCGATGCAGAACCCGGGCGGCCCGATCGGCATCAGCGATATCGTCGACATCGTTGCCATCGAGCACGCCGGCTTTGCCGCGCTGCCGCCCGAACACCATCTCGAAGACGGCCTCTGGGTGCTGCGCATGGCGGGGGGCCTGGCCAAACGGGCCAACTCCGCCAACCCGCGCGCCCCGGGCGCCGAACTGGATGCGGCGCGCCTCGCCCGCATCGAAGCCGTCTACCGCAGCGCCGGGCTGCCGGTCATCCTGCGCATCAACCCGCTGGCGGCGCCCGAGGCCGACGCCCTGCTCGTCGCCCACGGCTACCAGTTCGTCGATGACTGCCGCGTGATGACGGCGCGCCTGGCACCCGCCGCAGGCACCGCCCCCGCGCCGATGCCCGACGGCATCGTCACCACGGCCGACACCACCATCCCCGACTTCTGGCACGACACCTTCGCGCAGCTCGATGGGCTCGACGCACATGGTCGCGCCACCCGCCGCGCCATGCTCGACGCGCTCGACCGCCCGCATGCGGCAATCACGCTGCGGGATGTATCAGGAGAGGTGCTGGGGATTGGCCTGGCCGTGCGGGACGGCGCCCATGTCGGCCTGTTCGATGTGCGCGTGGCCCCTGCCGCGCGCGGGCGGGGCCTCGGCCGCGCCGTGACGGTGGCGATGCTGGACTGGGCGCGCGCCCAGGGCATCGCCGATGCGCCGCTGACCGCCTACCTGCAGGTCGGCGCCGACAACGTGCCGGCGGTCAGCCTGTATCGCTCGCTCGGCTTTGCCGACGCCTACGCGTACCACTACCGCATCGGGCCAGCCTGAGGCGGCACCGCTCACAAAGCTTGGCGCGCCAACCGCAAAGCTTTTTGCTCGGCGCACGCAGCGCCAACGCTCCAATCACAAAGCTTTTTGCCTTGCGCGCGAAGCGCAAAGCTTCAACCGCAAAGCTTTTTGCACGGTGTGCCCAGCTTCGCGGCTCGAATCGCAACGCTATTTGCTTTGCGGTTGAAGCTCCACGCTCCGACCGCAAGGCTTTTTGCTCGGCGCGCAAAGCGCCAAGGCACCCATTCCGGAGCTTTTTGCTTTGCGCGAGCAGCGCAATGCTGCCATCGCCAAGCGCTTTGCTCCGCGTGGGCAGCCCAACGCGCCAGTCGCAGCGTTTTTGCCTTGCGCACGACGCCTGAGGCCCAGGCCGTGAGCCCTCCCCGCTTGCGCGCGGGAGCGGGCCGGACGCGCCCAGCGCCCTGCGCCGTGGCGGTTACTGGATCACCAACCCATTCGGCCCGACCACGCCCAGC
Organism: uncultured Ralstonia sp.; assembly: GCA_913056305.1. GTDB lineage: Bacteria > Pseudomonadota > Gammaproteobacteria > Burkholderiales > Burkholderiaceae > Ralstonia. The sequence goes on along the minus strand of CAJXMR010000145.1, from coordinate 5,672 downwards.
TCCACATAGTGCGAGCCCGGGCGGCGCCGATCCGAAAAATCCACCGTGAAGCCGCCGCCGACATCGTAGTTGCGCAGGCCGGCCAGCTCGCGCCGCACCTGTTCGCGCGTGGGCTTGGGACCGGCGCGGCGCAGCGCCTCGGCCAGCACCTTGGCTGCCACGAACCCTTCCACCGAGCGCGACGAGAGGTCGACATCGCGCGCACCCAGCGCCGTGCGTGCGCGGTTGAACTCGCGGATGACCGGGTTCACGCCCTTGGCCGGGTTGGGCATCACCAGCGCCAGCGAGTAGCCGCGCACCGCCTCGAGCCCCGCCACCTTGAGCAGCATGCCGGGGTCGATCGACGACAGCCCGAACAGTTGCGCACCGCCGCCGCGCGCTCGGTACTGCTTGACGAACTGCGCGGCCGGCTCGGCCGTGGCGCCCAGGAAGATCGCCTGCACGTCGGTGGCCAGCAGCTTGTCCACCGCCGGCCCCACCGTCGACGTGTTGCGCAGGTACGAGGCCGATGCCGCAATCGCCAGCTTGTGCGCCTTGAGCGCGCGCTCGACACCGCTCATGGCCTCCCGGCCGAACGCATCGTCCTGGTACAGCACGCCGATGCGCGTGATGCCGATGATCGCCAGCGCCCCCACCATCTTGTCGATTTCCTGCTGATAGCTGGCCTTGATGGGGAACACCAGCGGGTCGCCGGTCATGCTGGAGGCGCCGGTGGCGGGGCCGACCAGCGGCAGGCCCGCGTCGGCCAGCACGCCGCTGCGCATCAGCGCTTCAACGTTTGCGGTGCCGACCACGGTGAGCGCGGCCACCGGGTTGTCGATCCGGGCCATGTCGCGCACGTTGCGCAGGGTCTGTTCGATCTTCTGCTCGTCGTCGCGCGCCACCAGGCGGATGAGCTCGCCATTGATGCCGCCGTCGAGGTTGATCCAGTCGAAATACAGCCGTGCGCCGGCGTTGAGTGCACGCCCCGTGGTGGCCTGCGAACCCGACAGGGGCAGCGACTGGATGATGCTGATATCGGCCTGCGCGATGGAGGCCGCCAACCCTGCGCAGACAGCGAGCACGGCGGCGCAACGCTGGCGCAAGCGCGCACCCCGGCCGCTGCGCGCGTGATTTCCCGTTTGCATGTAAGCACCCTTCACCGCAGTGGCCTCTTGGGACCTTGCGGCGTTTTGTCGAGACCGCTTGTGCGGCCCACTTTGTCGTTCTGGTTCGGTGGAACATAACCGACGCGGGCGATAGCCTGCCATCGCCACGTGACTTCGACAAGCCTTACGGATCGCTTTAGACTGGTTTTGTCGCACCTGCCGTTGTCACCTTGCTGCAAACCCGCCATGCCGCCCCGCCTGCTGCCCTCCGACCTCGAGCTTCGCATCCCGCCCACGCCGGCGCACCCGGTGCGGCTGTACACGCGGCATATGGCGGCCAACACGCGCTTTCCACGTCACACGCACCCGTGGGCGCAGGTCGCCTACAGCCACACCAGCATGCTGCGCGTGCAAGCCGGCGACACCGCCTGGGTGGTGCCGCCTTCGCGGGCGATCTGGATTCCACCCGGCATCGAGCACGAGGTGTGGGTGGTGGCGGCGGCCGACTTGCGCACGCTCTACGCCGACCCGTCGGTGGTGACGGGCGTACTCATGCAATGCCGGGTGATGGAGGTGTCGCCGCTGCTGCGCGAGCTGATTGCCGCGATGGACGTTAAGCGGCCGCTGCCGGCCGAGCGCGAGCGGGCGCTGGGGGTGCTGATCCTCGACGAGCTGCGCCGCAGCGCGCCGCTGCCGCTGGACCTGCCGATGCCCACCGACAAGCGCCTGCGCGCGCTGTGCGAGCGCGTGATGGCCGACCCCGGCACGCCGCACACCTTTGATGAACTCGCCCACGCGGTGGGCGCCAGCACGCGCACGCTGGCGCGACGGTTTCGCGACGAGCTGGGCGTGAGCTTCTCGCAATGGCGCCAGCAGGCGGTGCTGGCCAGCGCCATCCCTCTGATGTCACAGGGGATGCCGCTGGCGCGCGTCGCCCAGGAGCTGGGCTACAACAGCCAGAGTGCGTTCTCGGCGATGTTCCGGCGGGCGTTCGGGCAAAGCCCGAGCGCGTTCCTGCACCGCCCGGGGGCGGACGAGATGTCGGCACGCGACGCCGCCTGAGGCCGGCGCGGCAGGCATAGCTGGCGCCTCAGGCAGCCGCCAGCGCGTCGAGCCAGGCCACCGTCTCGCGCCACCACGGCGCGCCGGACGCCGCCCGAAAGAACCCCATGTGCCCGACCGGCTTGCCGTGCAGCGCCGCCGCGTCCACCTGGCGGCGCGTGACGCGCGCGGCGGGAAACCGTGCGACCAGCGCGTCGATGGCGCGCGCCGGGGCCATCGGATCATCGTCGAAGCCCCAGGCGAGCAGCGGCACCGGCAGGCGGCCGTAGCGCGAGGTGTCCAGCCCGGCGCCCGGCGCGAACAGGTAGCCGCGCCGCCGCGCAAAGCGCGCCCAGTCGCCCAGGATGGTGGCCGGGATCGACATCGGCCCCATGCCGACGGCGGCCAGTGGCAGGGTGCCGCCCCGCATGCGCGCCACCGCCAGCGGAATCCGCACGCGCAGCAGCCACGCGAGCTTCGCGCGCCCCAGCGGCCCGCGCCACGGCCACAGCCGCGCATTGGCCAGCGACACCGCCACGTGCACCAGCGCATCGGCATGCACGATGTGCGGCGCCAGACCGGCCAGCTGCCCGCCCGCGCTATGGCCGAGCACCACCAGCCGGCGCCCGCCACAGCCTTCGGGGGTGAGCGTGTCGTGCACCCACTTGAGCACCGCGTCGATGTCGCGCGTGCCCCAATCGGCAAAGCGCGGCATGCCCGGCCCGGTGGCCAGCGCCTCGCCGATGCCGCGGTAGTCGAATGACACCACGCGCCAGCCGGCCAGGCACAGCGCCCGCGCAAACACGCCGTAGAACTGGCGCGGCACGCCCAGCGCCGGGCAGATCACCACCGTGCCGTGCGCGCCCGGGCCGGGGCTGGTGACCGTCACCGGCAGGGTCCAGCCGTCGGCGGTGCGGATGTGGTCTTCGCGCACCGGGAGGGCGTCGGCGGGGGTGGCGATGGGATCGCGCTGCATGGGGGCTCCGCTGCTCCGGGTTCGATGGGTGCAGTATTGGTGGCGCAGGATGCGGCCACAATGACGCGACAGGTAATCGCCGAACGTACCTGGCTCTGCTTCAATAGGTGTCATGAAACCGACCCAGCCTTCCGTCCGCGCCGACACCATCGCCGTGCTCGACGACGGCGACACCGCCCAGGTGCCCGCCGAGCCGCCCGAGGCCGCGGCCTCGCGCTTCCCGCAGTTGCTGCGCTTCTGGCGCACGCGGCGCGGCCACAGCCAGCTCGCCCTGGCGCTGGCGGCCGACGTGTCGCAACGGCACGTGAGCTTTCTGGAATCGGGCCGCGCCACGCCCAGCCGCAACATGATCCTGCAGCTGGCCGAGGAGCTGAACGTGCCCCTGCGCCACCGCAACCAGATGCTGCTGGCCGCCGGCTTCGCCCCCGCCTACCCGGAACAGGGCTTGACCGCCCCACCCGACGAAGCCTCGCCGATGATGCAGGCCGTGCGCCACGCGGTGAAGCTGATCCTCGACAAGCAGGCGCCCTACCCGGCCGTCGTGCTGGACCGTTTCTGGCACGTGCTCGACGGCAACGCCGCGCACCGCCGCCTGATGCGCTGGGCCATCGGCGACGACCGCGCCGAAGGCACGCCCGGCGCCGTCAACATGATGAAGCTGGTGTTCGACCCCACCGCGCTATGGCCGGCGCTGGTCAACCGCGAGGCAGTCGGCCGCTACCTGGCCCGACGCGTGCGGCAGGAGCTGGCGCTGCACGCGGTCGACCCGGCCACGCAGCGCCTGCTGGCCGAGATGCGTGCGCTGCAACCGGCCCTCTTTGCCGAGGCGCCCGCCCAGGCTCGCACGGCCCCGGCCGTCGAGGCGACGGACCCTCCGCCCTTCCTGCCGGTCACGCTGCGGCGCGGTGACGTGACGATCTCGCTGTTCAGCACGCTCACCACGCTGGGCACGCCGCGCGATGCGGGGCTGCAGGAGATGCGCATCGAGTGCTTCTATCCGGCGGATGAGGCGTCGCGGCGGGCGCTGGAGGAGATCACGCGGTAAGGCCGGGTAAGGCGGCTCGGATTGCAACGAGAATCATTCTCATCTATATTGACCGGTCGATTCGCCCTCCCACCGGCGGCCACGTGTGCCGTCCTGCGTCGCGTCATGACCGATCTCTCCCATCCTCCGCTGTCCGCCAACCCGGCGGCAGCGCCCCAGGCCCGTCCAGCCCGCAAGGCCCGCGCCGAACACCCCGCCAACCACCGCGCCACGCTGGTCCGCTGGCTGCGCAAGACGCATGGCTGGTTCGGCCTGTGGGGCGCGATCATGGGGTTGATCTTCGGCGTATCGGGCATCTGGCTGAACCACCGCGCGGTGATGAAGCTGCCGGTGGCGCAAACCAAGACCAACACGCGCGTCGCCCTGTCTGATCCGCTGCCGGCCACGCCGGAAGCCATGGGCGCGCGGCTGCAGCAAGCGCTGCAGATGCCGGAGCCGCCGGCCCGTGTGCGAGTGGAACGTGCGCGCCCGGTGCCGTGGGCAGAACCAGCGGCCAAGTCAGATGGCGAGCGCCCCTCCATCAAGCCGCTGATGCAGCCCGAGCAATGGACCTACAACTTCGGCAACGCCACCACGCAAGTCCAGGTGGAATACTGGGTCGGCAACCACTCGGCGGAAGTGCGCCAGTCCGACTACGGCGTGCTCGCCACGTTGATGGCGCTGCACAAGGGCGTCGGCATGACGGTGCCGTGGATTCTGCTGGCCGATACGCTGGCTGGCTGCCTGATCTTCCTGTCGCTGTCGGGGCTGTGGCTGTGGGTGCTGACCACCAAGAAACGCACCGTCGGCTGGACGATCTTCGGGCTGGGGAGTCTGCTGGCGATCGGGCTGGCAGTGGCGCGGCTGTGACCGTACGGCGCAGACGCCGCTAGGCCGGTGCGGCCGGCGTCTCGCCGGACGCGGGCGGGCGCCCGGCCTCGCCCCCCGCTCCCTCCCGCGTCATCCACTGCTCCAAGGCGGGCGACGGGCGCAGCACCGTGGAGGGCGTTGCCAGCGGCACGCCGGCCGCGTCGAACGCCTGCTTGAGCGCGGTGTTGAACGGCCGCAGCACGTCGGACTGCTTCTGCGGGCGCGTCTTGAAGCGGCCCTTGACGATCATCGCGCCGCCGTCGAAGCGGTCCACCCCAAACACCTCCGCACCGCCCAGCAGTGCGTAGGCAAAGCGGCTCTCGGCGGCGATGCCGTCGGCCACTTCGCGCACCAGTTCGATGGCGCGCTTGGGGTCGGCGTCCATCGCCACGCGCACCTCGAAATCGGCGTAGGAGTAATCGCGCGACAGGTTGCGCACGGTCTTGATCTGGCTGAACGGAATCGAATGGATCGCACCGGTGCCGTCGCGCAGGCGCACCGTGCGGATGGTCATGCTCATGACCGTGCCCGAGGCCACGCCCACATCCACCACATCGCCCACGCTGATGGTGTCTTCCATCAGGATGAAGATGCCGGTAATCAGGTCCTGCGCCAGCGACTGCGCGCCAAAGCCCACCGCCAGGCCGATCACCCCGGCGCCGGCCACCAGCGG
>CAJXMR010000144.1 GCA_913056305.1 uncultured Ralstonia sp. | reverse complement strand
GCGACATTCCGGTCAAGCTGTGGGTGGCCCCGCCGACCAAGATGGACCAGAAGCAACTGACCGAGGAAGGCCATTACGGCGTCTTCGGCACGGCGGGTGCCCGCACCGAAATGCCGGGCTGCTCGCTGTGCATGGGCAACCAGGCACAGGTGCGCGAAGGCGCGACGGTCATGTCGACGTCGACCCGCAACTTCCCGAACCGCCTGGGCAAGAACACGAACGTGTACCTCGGCTCGGCGGAGCTGGCGGCGATCTGCTCGCGTCTGGGCAAGATCCCGAGCAAGGACGAGTACATGGCCGACATGGGCGTGCTCAGCGCGAACGGCGACAAGATCTACAAGTACATGAACTTCGACCAGATCCAGGACTTCAAGGAAGTCGCCGACACCGTGAAGATGTAAACGTGTTGTCGGGCTACGGCGGGTTGTTTCCCTCGTAGTGGCATGAATAGGCGCCGCAGGCTGAATGCCCGCGGCGCTTTTTCTTTTTCGATGACATCCACGACGCCTTTCCCGGATAGGGGTAGGAGCCGTTGGTATGAGGTCTTGGCAGCCGTCATTCCGACGCACTCTCCCGCACCGCCTCCTGCAAAACCTCCAGAAATCGCGTCGTCATCGGCTCCGCATCCCCTACACGTCGCAGCGACAACACCGGCGATTCCTTCTTCCCACTACCCGCCAGCGGTACAAAGCTGACGCGCGCATCCCCCGCGTGCTGCATCGTCTTCGGCACCAGCGCCACACCCATACCGAACCCCACCATCGTCACCACCGTCTGCCATAGCCGCGCCTCGTGGCGGATCACTGGGCTGAAGCCGGCATCCACACACAGCGCGGTGATCAGGTCGTGATAGTGCGGCGACACCGTGCGCGGGAACAGGATGAACGGCTCCTGTGCCAGCGCCGCCAGGTCGATGCGCTTGCGGTGGGCGAGGGCGTGGCCCGCCGGCAGGCAGCAGACGAAGGGCTCGGAGAAGATCGGCGCGGAGACGACCTCGGCGGGGAAGTTGCCCCAGTACGCACAGCCCAGGTCGATCTGCATGCGAGCGATGGCGTGGACCTGCTCGCTGGTGTTCATCTCACGCAGGATGATCTCCACCGCCGGGTGATCGGCCTCGAAGCGTTCCACCGCGCGCGGCAGGCCGCGATACAGCATCGAGTTGACGAAGCCGATGCGCAGCCGCCCGGCCAGGCCGTGGGCTGAACGCTGCGTCATTCGCTCCACTTCGGCGGCCTGCTGCAACAGCTTGCGCGCCTCGTCCAGCAGCACCTGCCCGGCATTGGTGAGCGCCACCATCTTGTTGGTGCGCGCCAGCAGTTGCACGCCAAGCCGTTCCTCGAACTTGCGGATGTCGAAGCTCAGCGCCGGCTGCGAGATGAATAGCCGCTGCGCCGCGCGCCCGAAGTGCAGCTCCTCCGCCACGGCAACGAAATAGCGCAACTGCTTCAAGTCCATGGCGGCCTCGCAGAACGATAAACGTTTCTTATCGTACAGGACAAAACCTGTATTGGACGATTATCGAAGGCGTTCCTATGCTGGCCGGACCAAGGAGACAAGCGAGACACGCGCGCATGAACGATATCGTCCACGAGCCAGTCACTGGCCAATTCGCTGGGCATCCCAGCGGCCATCTGAACATTCCCGACAGCCGGGGCATCAACTTCTTTGCCGTCGACCCGGATCTGGCCCGCCTGCTGCGGCTGTACCTGGGTGACGCGGTGTACCAGGCACTGGAGCCGCAGCTCAAGACGCTGGGCCAGCGCGCGTCCGACGAGCTCGACGCCTGGGCGACCAGCGCCGACCACAACCCCCCGGAACTGCGCCACCGCACCCGTCGCGGCGAGCCACTGCAGAGCATCGACAAGCACCCGGATTACGTCGCGCTCGAACGCGTGGCCTATGCAGAACTCGGCCTCGCCTCGATGAGCCACGTCGGCAACGCGCCGCCGCCGCTGGTCAAATACGCGCTCACGTACCTGTTCGTGCAGGCCGAGTTCGGCCTGTGCTGCCCGGTCAGCATGACGGATTCGCTCACGCGCACGCTGCGCAAGTTCGGCGATCCGTCACTGGTGGCGCGCTACCTGCCGATGCTGGCCTCGCGCGATTTCGACGTGCTGTTCCAGGGCGCGATGTTCATGACCGAGCAGGCCGCCGGCTCCGATGTCGCCCGCATCGCCACGCGTGCCGCGCTGGAGACCGCGCCCGACGGCACCGAGACCTGGCGTCTGTACGGCGACAAATGGTTCTGCTCCAACGCCGATGCCGATCTGGCAATGGTCTTGGCCCGCCCTGATGGCGCGCCGTCCGGCATCAACGGCCTGGCGCTGTTCCTGCTGCCCAAGACCCTGCGCGACGGCTCGCGCAACAGCTACCGCATCATCCGCCTGAAGGACAAGCTCGGCAGTCGCTCCATGGCCAGCGGCGAGATCGTGCTCGAAGGCGCCACCGCCTACCTGATCGGCGAGGTCGGCCGGGGCTTCCACCAGATGGCCGACATGATCAACATGTCGCGCCTGTCGAACGGCGTGCGCGCCGCCGGCCTGATGCGCCGCGCGACGACCGAAGCGCTGCACATCGCGCGCAACCGCGAGGCCTTCGGCCGCAAGCTGATCGACATGCCGCTGATGCAGCGCCAGCTCCTGAAGATGCTGCTGCCGACCGAGCAGGCACGCTCGATGTTCATGCAGATCGCGCTGCTGCTACCGCGCGCCGATGCCGGCGACGCCCTGGCCGCCAAGTGCGTGCGCATCCTGACGCCACTGATCAAGTTCCGCGCCTGCCGCGACGCCCGCCGCGTCACCGGCGATGCGATGGAAGTGCGCGGCGGTACCGGCTACATCGAAGAATGGAGCGATGCGCGCCTGGTGCGCGACGCGCATCTGGGCTCGATCTGGGAGGGCACCAGCAATATCGTCGCGCTGGACATCGCCCGCGCAGTGAAGCGCGAGGCCGCGCTCGAACCGCTGCTCGGCTATCTGGAGAGCCTGCTCAACGCGGCCAAGCTCCCGGCGCAGAGCGATACGGTGTTGCGCGCTACGCTCGAACGCACGGGCACGGTCATGGCACGTGTGGCCGAAGACGGCGACGACCAGCAGGTGCGCCAGGCCGGCTCCGCGCTGTACCACATCGCCACGGCCATCTTCATGGCGTCCGAGGCGATGCACCTCGCGCCGGAATACCGCCGCCTGGCGCTCGCGCATCTGGTACTGCGCCACAAGCTGCTGCCGGTCGATCCGCTGGCGCTGGACTCGGCGCAGGAAGACGCGCCCGTGTTCGAGGCGCTGATCAAGGGGCGCGAGGTGCCACTGGCGCAGGCGCTGCAGGTGTTGCCGGCAGGAGCCGCACAATGAGCGCCGTGAATGGCGCATTGCACGGGCTCAAGGTCATCGACCTGAGCCGCGTGCTCGGTGGCCCGTACTGCACGCAGGCGCTGGCTGACCATGGCGCGCAGGTCATCAAGCTGGAGCCGCCCGTCGGCGACGAGACCCGTACCTGGGGCCCGCCGTTCGACGAGAGCGACACCGCCTGGTACTTCAACGGCGTCAATCGCAACAAGCTCGGCATCTCGGTTGACCTGTCGTGCGAGGATGGGCGCGCCATCCTGTGGCAGTTGCTCGAAGATGCCGACGTACTGGTCGAGAACTTCAAGCCCGGCACGCTGGCGCGCTGGGGTATGGATTTCGAGCGTGATCTACAGCCGCGCTTTCCGCGCCTGATCCACTGCGCCGTGTCCGGCTTCGGCCCGGACGGCCCGCTGGGCGGCTTGCCCGGCTACGACGCCGCCATCCAGGCCATGGCCGGCCTGATGAGCGTCAACGGCGAGCGCGACGGCGGCCCCATGCGCGTCGGCCTGCCCATCGTCGACATGGTGACGGGCCTGAACGCGTTGGCTGGCATCCTGCTGGCGTTGGCCGAGCGTGAGAAGAGCGGGCGCGGTCAGTCGCTCGACATCGCGCTGTACGACTGCGGTGTGTCGCTGCTGCATCCGCACCTGCCCAACTACTTTGGCTCGGGCAAGGTGCCGCAACGCAGCGGCAATGCGCACCCGAACATCGCGCCGTACGACAGCTACCAGACCGGCACCGCGCCGATCTTCCTGGCAGTGGGCAACGACCGCCAGTTCGCCAAGCTGTGCGCGCACATCGGTGCGCCGGAGCTGCCTGGCGATCCGCGCTTTGCCGGTAACCGCAGCCGCTGCGCGCATCGCCCGCAGCTCAAGCAGGCGCTGGAAGCGCGGCTCGCCCAGTTCGAATGCGAGCCGCTCGCGCGGGACCTGATCCACGCCGGCGTGCCGTGCGGGCCGGTGCTGTCGGTCGACATGGTTGCGAGCCATCCGCATACGCTGCATCGGCGGATGGTGGTCGAGCTTGGCGACTACCGTGGCACGGGCTCGCCGATCAAGCTGTCGCGCACGCCGGCCACGTACCGCACGCCGCCGCCGGCACTCGGTGTGGATACGGATGCCGTGCTCGCGTCGCTCGGCATTGATCCGGACACCCGCCAGCGCCTGTTCGAGGCCGGCGTTTTGAAAGGCTAATCCGCAACCGAATCGGCACCCATCCGGCGGACGGCCCAAAGAGGCCGCGCCACGCAGTTCCACCAGGAGACCACCATGCAACACCAGCCCGAGGCCCAACACTCGAGCCGCCAGCCGCGCCGTGCCGCGGCAGCTGCCTTTATCGGCACCACCATCGAGTGGTACGACTTCTACATCTACGGCCTGGCCGCCGCGCTCGTTTTCGGCAAGGCGTTCTTCCCGCGCACGCTGGACCCGGGCGTCGCCACGCTGCTGTCGTTCCTGACGCTGTGGGCCGGCTTTGCGGCGCGTCCGGTGGGCGGCATCATCTTCGGCCACCTGGGCGACAAGATCGGCCGCAAGACCACGCTCATCATCACCCTCGTCATGATGGGTCTGGCCACCATGGGCATCGGCTTGCTGCCGGATTACGCCGCTATCGGCGCGTGGGCGCCGGCCCTCCTGGTGGCGCTGCGCATCCTCCAGGGCATCGCCGTGGGTGGGGAGTGGGGCGGCGCGGTGCTGATCGCCAGCGAGAGCGTGCCCAAGCGCAAGAGCATTCTCTATTCGGCCTTCGCACAGCAGGGCTCGCCCACGGGCAACCTGCTGGCCACCGTCGTGTTCTTCTTCCTGAGCGTGCTGCCCACACCGAGCTTCATGCTGTGGGGCTGGCGCATTCCGTTCCTGCTGTCGGCGGTGCTGGTGGCGGTGGGCCTGGTGATGCGCCTGAAGCTGGAAGAGTCCGACGACATGAAGCGCGTGCTGGCGCAGAAGAAGACCGTCAAGCTGCCGCTCAAGGACGTGCTGCGCGATCACTGGGGGCTGGTGCTGCTGGGCGCCGGCACGCTGCCGCTCATCCACGTGACCTACCTGAAGAGCAACTTCGCGCTGTCGTGGGCCACCAAGGAACTCGGCTATTCGCAGGGCACCTTCCTCGGCATCATCGCCATCGCGCTGGTGGTGCAGTTCCTCACGCAGCCGCTGGGCGCGGTGATGGTCTCGCGCATGGACATGCGCCGCGCCATCTGGCTGATGATCCTGCCCGAGTTCCTGCTGATGCCGGTGATGTTCTTCGCCATCCAGACCAAGGTGGTCTGGATCGCGCTGCTTGGCATGTGCCTGGCCACGATCCCGCACTCGATGTTCTACGGCGCCATCGGCGGCATCCTGGCGCGGGTGTTCCCGACGCGCATCCGGTACACCGGGCTGTCGCTGGCGTACCAGCTGTGCTCGCTGGTGGTGGGTGGCGGTACGCCGGTCTTCGCGCAATGGGTGCTCAACGCGACTGGCAGCATTGTTGGCGTGGCAGTTTCGTCGGCGCTGTATGCGGTGCTGTCGCTGGCCTGCACGCTGGTGCTGCTGAACCGCACCGGTTACCGCGCGGATGAGCTGTCTTCAGCGGAACAGGCCGATGCGGCCGATCTTGGGCAGACCCGGGGTGACGCACCAGCGGGCGAGCCGCAACCGATCGGCAAGACCGCCGCCGCCTAGGCGGAACGTGTAGTGGCGCCGTTGGCGGCGATTCCCTACGATGGAGTTGCAGCCAAAAAAACGGGGAGTGCGCCATGACGATCTTCGACGAGAACGAGCATCGGGCGGAGTTCTGGGAAGCGGTGCGCCAGGCCATCGACGCGCGCGACAGTGCCGCCCTGGCGCAGCGCACCGACCACATGATCGGCTGGGCGCTCGGCCTGTCGATTGCCGGGCTCGCGCTGGCCTTGCTGGCCCGCTGGCACCACGCCCACGGAGACTGACGCCGCTGGTGCGAGATCTCTGCGCGCGGTCAAGGCATGGGCGAGGGGCGGCGGTACAATCCGGCGCTCATCAGTCGGGTTCTCCATGCCACGCGGCCTTGTCCTCGCCACGCCATCCCTCACACCGGACGGCACGTCTTTCTCCACCCAGTACGACGACGTCAACCACAGCACCGAAGGGGGCTTGGCGCAGGCGCGCCACGTCTTCCTGGGTGGCAACGGCCTGCCTGGCGCATGGCAAGGCGAGGGCGCGTTTGCCATCGTCGAGACCGGCTTTGGCCAAGGTTTGAATTTCCTGGCGACATGGGCGGCTTGGCGCGATGATCCGCAGCGCTGCGGCCGGCTCGATTTCGTCTCCATCGAAACGCATCCGTTCGACCGGGCCGGGCTCGCCGTTGTGCATCCGACGCAGGGCCCGCTCGCGCCGCTGGCGGCACTGCTGCGCGAGGCCTGGCCAGTGCCGGTGCCCGGCGTGCATCGTCTTGAATTCGAGCAGGGGCGCATCACGCTCACGCTGTGTTTTGGCGACGTGATGGAGATGCTGCCGCAATTGTCGTGTGCGGCGGACGCGTTTTATCTCGACGGCTTCTCCCCGGCCAGGAATCCGGACCTGTGGCCGCCGCGCGCGTTCAAGCAACTCGCGCGTGTTGCACGGGCCGGCGCTACGCTGGCGACCTGCACGGCAGCGAGCTTCGTGCGATGCGGCTTGCAGGAGGCGGGCTTTGAAACACGCCAAGCCACCGGCCTTGGTACCAACCAGGGCATGACCGTCGCCACGTTCCCGACGCATTGGCGCACGCGGCGCGGTCCGGGCGAGGCGCCTGCCTGGACGGAGCGCCACGCCATCGTGCTGGGCGCGGGCCTGGCTGGGTGCTCTGTCGCGGAGCGGCTTGCAGCGCGCGGCTGGCGCATCACGCTCATCGATGCGCAGGATGCGCCGGCGCGCGGTACTTCGGCGCATCGGGCTGCCGCCATGCATCCGCACGTGTCCATCGATGACAGCGTGCTGTCGCGCCTGTCCCGCGCCGGCAACCTGCTGGCGCGCCGCCATTGGGATGCGCTCGACCGCGCGGGCTTTGCCACCGGGTTCCAGCCAACCGGCGTGCTGCAACTCGCCGAACATGCAGAAGACGCCGCCGAGCAGCTGCGTATCGTGCAGGCGCTCGGCTTTCCGGCTGACTACATCGACTGGCTGGATACTGCGCAGGCCGCCGATCGTGTCGGCGCCAGGGTGCCGCAGGGCGGCTGGTGGTTTGCGCAGGCGGGCTGGGTCGCGCCGCCGGATGTCTGTCGCGCGACGCTCGCGGCGGCGGGCAGGGCGGTCGAAGCGCGGTGGAATACGCGCGTCGAATCGTTACGCCAAGGCGGCGCCGGCTGGCAGGCGTATGACGCGCACGGCAGCGTGATCGCCAGCGCGCCGGTTGTCGTGCTCGCCAACAGCTTGGATGCGGCGCGCCTGGCGCCGCTGTCTTCCGCTGCACTCAAGCCGGTGCGCGGTCAGTTGACCGATGTGCCCGTCGCCGCGCTGGAGGACGGCGGCCCGTGGCCCAAGGCGGTGGTCTGTGGTGATGGCTACTTGTTGCCGGTCGAACCCGGCGCAGGCACCGTGCGGATCGGCTCGTCCTTCCAACCGGGCGAGGCCGACCTCGCCGAGCGTCCGGCCGATCACGCCGCCAACCTGCGCCGGCTGGCCGGGTTGCAGCCGCAGCATGCAGCCGCGCTGGCGCGTCTGGATCCGGCGCACCTGCACGGCTACGTGGGCGTGCGCTGCGTGTCAGGCAACCGCCTGCCATTGATCGGCGCGGTGCCGGACGAAGCGGCGGTCACGGCGCACGGATTCCGCCTGCGCGGACCGCACGCGACGCTTCCGCGTCTGCCTGGGCTGTACGCCGCACTTGCGTATGGCTCGCGCGGCCTCACATGGTCGGTGCTGGGCGCGGAACTGCTCGCCACGCAGATCGACGGCGGTCCGTTGCCGTTGGAGACCGACCTTGCGGCGGCACTTGATCCAGGCCGTTTCCTGTTGCGTGCCTTGCGGCACGGGCAGGGCGTCACGGGCCATGAAACCGCCGATCTGGAAGCGCTCGGCTAAAGCGTCGCCAGGGCCGTTTCTCAAGCGTTCCGACCCAAAAAAGCAGGGCTGGCGAGCGTTCCATGCCATAATATGCGTTTTGCGTTTGCCAGCCCGAACGCGCCGGTTGCGCCGCCAATGCGGCCCTCGCGACGCATTCCTGCAAGCCCGGCAAGACCAAGAACTCAACCACGGCTGCTGCTGGCGCTGCGCCGTACGACGCAACCATCTTCTGAATCTGGAATTACGACCATGTCGACTATCGAAAACCTCGGCAAACTCGATCGCAAGGTGACCCTGGCCGTCCCGAAGGCCGAAGTGGCACAAGAAACGCAAACTCGTCTGGCGCGTCTGTCGAAGACGGTGAAGATGTCCGGCTTCCGCCCGGGCAAGGTGCCGATGAAGATGGTCGAGAAGCAATACGGCCAGCAGGTCGAGATGGAAGTGCGCTTCGACAAGGCCGCCCGCCAGTTCTTCGACATCACCAACGAGCAGGGCGTGAAGGTTGCCGGCCAACCGCGCTTCGAGCTGAAGACCGAAGGCGTGGCCGATGACCAGTTCGCATTCGACGCCACCTTCGAGGTGTATCCGGAAGTCAAGCTGGGTGACCTGGCCGGTGCGGAGCTGACCCGCACCAAGACCGAGATCACCGACGCTGAAATCGACAAGACCCTCGACATCCTGCGCAAGCAGCGCGTGCACTACCACCCGCGCGGCGAAGCCGGCGAGCACGGTGATGGTGGCGCGGCCGTCGCACAAAATGGCGACCGCGTGACGGTCGACTTCGTCGGCACGATCGACGGCGTGGAATTCGCCGGCGGCAAGGCCGAGGGCTTCGGCTTCGTGCTGGGCGAAGGCCGCATGCTGCCGGAGTTCGAGCAAGCCACGCTGGGCCTGAAGCAGGGCGAGTCGAAGGTGTTCCCGCTGGCCTTCCCGGCCGACTACCACGGCAAGGACGTCGCCGGTAAGACGGCTGAATTCACCGTCACGCTCAAGCAAGTCGAGTGGGCGCACCTGCCGGAAGTCAACGAAGCCTTCGCGCAATCGCTGGGCATCGCCGACGGCAACCTCGACAAGATGCGCGCCGACATCCGCGAAAACCTCGAGCGTGAAGTCAAGCGCCGCACCCACGCGCTGCTCAAGGACCAGGTCATGGACGCGCTGCTGAAGGTGGCCGAGCTGGACGTGCCGAAGTCGCTGATCGAGCAAGACCAGGAGCGCCTGGTCGAAATGGCCCGCCGTGACCTCGAATCGCGCGGCATGCCCAACGCCAAGAACATGCCGATCCCGGCCGAGATGTTCACGCAGCAAGCCGAGCGTCGCGTCAAGCTGGGCCTGGTGCTGGCTGAAGTGGTGAAGGCGCACAGCCTGGAAGCCAAGCCGGAGCAGATCAAGGCCGAGATCGAAGAGTTCGCCAAGAGCTACGAAGATCCGAAGGAAGTCATCCGCTGGTACTACGGCGACCAACAGCGCCTGGCCGAGATGGAAGCCTACGTGCTCGAAAACAACGTGGTAAATTTTGTTTGCGACAAGGCCAAGGTCTCTGACAAGGCCGTGTCGTTCGAAGAGCTGACCGCCACCCCGGCGCAAGGCTGATTCGACCGACTGAGTTTGCGAAGTTAGCATCGGAGAACCGCATGATCCGCAATGAACTGATCGACCAGCTCGCCCGTACCCAGGCTTCTGCGCTTGAGACGCAGGGGCTCGGTCTGGTGCCGATGGTGGTCGAGCAGTCGGGCCGCGGCGAACGCGCCTATGACATCTACTCGCGCCTCCTGAAGGAGCGGGTGATCTTCATGGTGGGCGAGGTCAACGACCAGACTGCCAATCTCGTAGTGGCCCAGCTGCTGTTCCTGGAAAGCGAGAACCCCGACAAGGAGATCTCGCTGTACATCAACTCGCCGGGTGGTTCGGTGTCGGCGGGCCTGGCGATGTATGACACGATGCAGTTCGTGAAGCCGGACGTCTCCACGCTGTGCATGGGCATGGCCGCCAGCATGGGCGCGTTCCTGTTGGCTGCTGGTGCGAAGGGCAAGCGCTATGCGTTGCCGAACTCGCGCATCATGATCCACCAGCCGCTGGGTGGCGCACGTGGTCAGGCTTCGGATATCGAAATCCAGGCACGCGAGATCCTCTACCTGCGTGAGCGTCTGAACACGATCCTGTCGGAAGTGACGGGCCAGCCCGTCGACAAGATCGCGCGTGACACGGACCGCGACAACTTCATGAGCGGCGACCAGGCCAAGGAATACGGCCTGATCGACAAGGTGCTCGTCCGGCGCGGCGCCTGAAGGGCGCGGCAGCCGGTGCGCCTGGAGGCACACCGGTCTAGCCGCACCGAATGTGTCAAGCGGTGTCAAAAACGAGGCTTCGCGCCTCGTTTTTGCTTAGCACAACACCTGCGGGTCGACGCCAGATAATTTGGCGTATGATGCTGCCAGGAACTACTGGTTATCGTTATGGCGGACAAGAAAGGCTCCACTGGCGAAAAGCTGCTGTACTGCTCGTTCTGCGGCAAGAGCCAACACGAGGTCAAGAAACTGATTGCCGGTCCCTCGGTCTTCATCTGCGATGAATGTATCGACCTGTGCAATGAAATCATCCGGGACGAAGCTGCCATCTCCGAGAAGGAAGGCGGCCTGGCAGTCAAATCTGACCTGCCCACCCCGCACGAAATCCGCCAGAGCCTGGATCAATACGTGATTGGCCAGGAGCAGGCCAAGAAGATCCTGGCCGTCGCGGTCTACAACCACTACAAGCGTTTGAAGCACCTCGGCAAGAAGGACGATGTCGAGCTGTCCAAGAGCAACATCCTGCTCATCGGGCCGACCGGCTCGGGCAAGACCCTGCTTGCGCAAACGCTGGCACGCCTGCTGAACGTGCCGTTCGTCATCGCCGACGCCACTACGCTGACCGAAGCCGGTTACGTGGGCGAAGACGTCGAGAACATCATCCAGAAGCTGCTGCAGAACTGCAATTACGAAGTGGACAAGGCCCAGCGCGGCATCGTCTACATCGACGAGATCGACAAGATTTCGCGCAAGTCTGACAACCCTTCCATCACCCGGGACGTTTCGGGGGAAGGCGTGCAGCAGGCGCTGCTCAAGCTGGTCGAAGGGACGATGGCGTCGGTGCCGCCGCAAGGTGGCCGCAAGCATCCGAACCAGGACTTCCTGCAGGTCGACACCACCAACATCCTGTTCATCTGCGGCGGCGCGTTCGATGGTCTCGAGAAGATCATCATGCAGCGCTCCGACAAGTCCGGCATCGGTTTCGGTGCGGAAGTGCAGAGCAAGGAAGAGCGGGACGTCAACGAGGTGCTGCCCCAGGTGGAGCCGGAAGACCTGATCAAGTTCGGCCTGATTCCCGAGCTGATCGGCCGTCTGCCCGTGGTGGCGACGCTGGCCAAGCTCGACGAGGCCGCCCTGATGGAGATCCTGGTCGAGCCGAAGAATGCAATCGTCAAGCAGTATCAAAAACTGCTGGCCATGGAAGGGGTGGAGCTGGAAATTCGTCCGAGCGCGCTGACGGCAATCGCCCGCAAGGCGATCAAGCGCAAGACGGGTGCGCGTGGTCTGCGTTCCATCGTCGAGCACGCTTTGATGGATGTGATGTACGACCTCCCCAACCACAAGGGCGTGCAGAAGGTGGTGATCGACGAAAGCACGATCGCCGACGACGGCAAGCCTTTGTTGATGTACGAAGAGCAACCCAAGGTTGCAGGTTCCAACTGACGCGAATGTCCGGCCGGGATGCGCCGTATGCATCCCATGCAGGAAGCCGTTCGCACGCGAGCGGCTTTTTTGCTTCGGGAAACCGGGTCGGCATGCGACTTGCTGCGGCGGTCTTGTAAAACCGTTGTCGCACCCAATTTAGCCCTTACATGACTTTCTGGGGAAAATAATGTCCGGAACCCAACTT
>CAJXMR010000143.1 GCA_913056305.1 uncultured Ralstonia sp. | reverse complement strand
TCCGGCCGCATGTTCAGTAATCCAGACCCCAGTCGACGACGATGCGCTTGCCTGCCACATCCACCGACTTCACATAGACCTCGACAAACGGCACGAGCCGCTCGACATCGCCTTCGCCAGCGATGCGCAGAACCTGATGCGCACCGTTGTCGAGCAGGCCGGCCACCGTGCCAAGCGTTTCCTGCTGCTCGTTGACGACGGTGGCGCCGATCAGGTCGACCCAGTAGAACTCGTCGTCGTCCGGCGCGGGAAACTCGGCCCGGCTGACCCACACGGCACAGCCGCGCAGCGCCTCGGCGACATTGCGGTCCGGCACGGCAGGCGAACCTGCCACGACGGTGCCGCTGTGCTCGCGCGACGTGCCGACGGGGAACACCCGCCAGTCCGCCGATGCCGCCAGCGGACCCGCCGCGGGCTTGAGCCACCAGGCACGTGCATTCAGCAACGCGTCGGCGTCACCGTGCGGCTGGACCTTGATCCAACCGCGAATACCATAGGCACCGCCCACATAGCCCACCTCGACCAG
The DNA here is from genome assembly GCA_913056305.1 of uncultured Ralstonia sp. Classification (GTDB taxonomy): domain Bacteria; phylum Pseudomonadota; class Gammaproteobacteria; order Burkholderiales; family Burkholderiaceae; genus Ralstonia. The sequence goes on along the minus strand of CAJXMR010000143.1, from coordinate 11,832 downwards.
ATCGTCGGGGAGCGATGGGTTGGCACCCGTGTCCGGACGCATTGCCTGCAGACGCTCGACCACCTTTTGCGAGGTAGCTTGCGCAGCAGCGGCCACGGGGCCGTTTTGCGTCCGAGACGGCGTCGATGCAGCGCGCGTCACGGCAGGATGTGCACGGACGGCACCGTCGATCGACGCATGCTCAAAACTTAGGCAGCAGCCTTCGCGGCGCCTTGCTTCACCAGACGGGCAACCGTCGGCGACAATTGAGCGCCCACGCCTTGCCAGTAGGCCAGACGATCTTGCACGAGGCGCAGACCTTCTTCGCCATCCTTGGCGAGCGGGTTGTAGAAACCCACGCGCTCGATGAAACGGCCGTCACGGCGATTACGCGAATCGGTCGCAACGATGTTGAAGAACGGGCGCTTCTTGGAGCCACCGCGGGCCAGACGGATCACGACCATGGATCTTTTCCTTGAAAAACTGGGTATGCGTACAGAGAAACACGCAAGTATAGCGCAATTTTCCCAGCCAAACAAACACTTAGGCTGGGCGCGGACGAGCGGAGGGTGGCGAACGTGGCGCGGTCGGTACGCGCAGGTCGCATTTGTGCTCGCGGCGTGGCTTGGCATGGGGGCGACGGCGGCGGCGAAGCTACCCATCGAGACCCTGCGCGTGCCCGCCGGCTTCAAAGTCGAGATCGTCAGCGACGAGATGCCATCGGCACGTGAGATGGCAATCTCACCGGCGGGCATCCTGTACGTCGGAAGCCGCGCGGGCAAGGTGTACGCGCTGCCGCTGCAAACGCCGGGCGCGCGTGTGCGGGTGGTGGCCTCCGGCCTGCAACTGCCCGTGGGTGTGGCATGGCGCGATGGCAGCCTGTATTTGTCGGCTGTGTCACGCCTGGTACGGCTGGACGGCATCGACAAGCGCCTCGACAACCCGCCCGCGCCCGTCGTCGTCAACGACCAGTTCCCGACCGAAACGCACCATGGCTGGAAGTTCATCGCCTTCGGCCCGGATGGCAAGCTCTACGTGCCGGTGGGCGCCCCGTGCAACATCTGCCGCCCCGACGAGAACCGCTACGCCAACCTGATGCGCATGAACGCCGACGGCAGCGGCCTGGAAGTCGTCGCGCGCGGCATCCGCAACACGGTCGGCTTCGACTGGCACCCCGTCTCGCACGAGCTTTGGTTCACCGACAACGGCCGCGACTGGATGGGCGACGATCAACCCGACGACGAGCTCAACCGCATCACCGCGCCCAACCAGCATTTCGGCTACCCGTTCTGCCATGCCGGCGACGTGCCCGACCCCGAATTCGGCGCGGGGCACCCTTGCAGCAACTACGTGCCGCCGGTCGCCAAGCTGGGCGCGCACGTGGCGGCGCTTGGCATGCGCTTTTACACCGGCAACAGCTTCCCGGCCGAGTACCGCAACAACATCTTCATCGCCGAGCACGGCTCGTGGAACCGCTCCTCCAAAGTCGGCTACCGCGTGATGCGCGTGGTGCTCGACGAGGCGGGCAAGGTGGTCAGGCAGGCGCCCTTCGTGCAAGGCTGGTTGCAGCCGGGCGAGCGCGTATGGGGTCGCCCGGCCGATGTGCTCGTCGCGCCCGACGGCAGCCTGCTGGTATCAGACGACTACGCGGGCGCCGTGTATCGCATCCGCTACATCGGCAAATGATGCACACGCCGCCTACCGCCTGGGCAAGGCGTGAGGGAAACATCTCGTTACACCGGAAACTTTTGGACAGTGGATGCGACCTGAGTGAAGCCTTACATTGACAGGCATGAACACGCGCTGCCGGTCTCTCTCGCTCACACCAGGAGCACGCGCGGCGCGTGGCACTTTCGAACCCTTGCCTGACAGGAGATAGCCATGCCGATCCGTGCATTGCTTCGCCCTATGGCGGCGGGTGTTCTGATCGTCGCCTCTGCGGGCGCCCTGGCTGCCAACGCATCGGCGCGTCAGGCCGCCGTCGCCTTCGCAGAATCCGCCATGCCGGCGTGGACCCAATCCACCGACGCCGCGCAACCGGCCCACCCGCTGGTGGCGCAGGTCTTCTTCGTCGATGCCCGCGGCGACCAGGCCGCCCGCATCCGCGCTCAGACGGAGCGCATGGACGCCCGCGCCCGCGCCGACGACCGCCTGAACGGCCGTGTCCAGCCCCATGAGGGGGGCGGCCGCGGCGACTGGCAGCAACAGCAACAGCAGGAACGCATGCGCCAGGAACGCGGCAACGGCGACCAAGGCGGAAACTGGCACGGCTCGCGTCGGGGCTAAACGCCGCGCCAGTCCGTCGAATTTCACATCGCGGAACTTGGCCCCCGGCACCTGAGTCGTATTGGAGGGTGAGCGGCACACGTTTGGTGTGCCCTCACCATCACACCCATCATAACGATAACAGGTGCTCCAATGCTGTCCCAACTCCACCGCACCACGCGGCTCATCCTGGGTCTGATATGGACCTCGGCCTTCATGCTGATGCTCGCCCACCTGCTCTACGGCGAAGTCAGCCTGCGCCAACAGGCGCCCCAACTGCTGCAAGACCTCACGGCGTCGCTGAGCGTGCCGTCGCTGCGTCCCATCCCGATTTAGTGTCCCTGCCCTGCCCGCCGCAACCCCCACGCAACGCTGCGCGCGTCCGGCCGATCTGACGGCCACCTCCCCTGACTGCTGATGCGTCCGCGAGACGCGCTTCCGGCGCCGCCAACGGGCTGCGCCGTGGTTCGCGCAGTTCGTGTTGGGCGTAAAATGCGCGGCGCTGTTGCCGTCTTGCCGTGTGTTCACTGCCTGCCATGCCTACGACTGCTCTCCAAAAAAAATCCAAGCTGCTGACCGTGCTGCTCGCCTTCCTGTTCGGGAGTGCGGGCGCGCATCGTTTCTACCTCAAGGGCGGGCGCGACTTCTGGGCCTGGACGCAGGTCGCGGCCATCGTGCTTGGCGCGGTGGGCGTGGTGGTGCTGTGGAACAGCCAGCGCGCGAGCGGCGCGGGCTGGGTCTGCGCCATCCTCGGCGGCGCGTCGGTGCTGGCCGGCTTCCTGTCGGCGCTGGTCTACGGGCTGCGCCCGGATGACAAGTGGGACGCGCAGTTCAACCAGGACGGCCAACCGACGCGCTCGGGCTGGCCCGTCGTCATCCTCACCATCCTCACGCTGATGATCGGCACCGGCCTCTTGATGGCCGGCCTCGCCATCACCTTCCAGACGTATTTCGAATCGCAGGTGCAGGCAGCGAAAGAGCTGTCGCAATAATCAGAACAGGCTGCCCTGGCGCTCGTCGACCGGCTTCCTGGTTTTGACGGCGCGCACTGGCGGCTTGAACTGCGACGTGTCGAGCCGCAGCGCGTTGTAGCGGTGGTAGCTGAAGCCGAGCTTGTCGGCGGTCTTGTAGAAGCGCTGCCGGATGAGATCGGCCCAGATGCCGGTGCCGCGCATGCGCGTGGTGAAATCGGCCTTGTAGTCCTGACCGCCGTGCAGGTCGCGGATGCGGTTCATCACGCGTTGTGCGCGATCGGGGAAATGCGCCATCAGCCAATCCTGGAACACGGCATTCAGCTCGTTGGGTAGACGCAGCACGATGTAGCTCGCGTACGTAGCACCCGCCTCGCGCGCGGCCTCCAGGATCTGCTCCATGTGGTCGTCGGTGATGAAGGGGATCATCGGCGCGACGCTCACCCCCACCGGAATGCCCGCCTCAGACAATGTGCGGATCGTACGCAGACGCCGCGACGGCGTGGCCGCGCGCGGCTCCAGCTTGCGCGCGAGATCCGCGTCCAACGTCGTGACCGTGACCGCCGCCACCGCGAGGTTCTTGGCGGCCATCGGTGCGAGCAGGTCGATGTCGCGCTCGATCAACGTCGACTTGGTAATCAACCCGACCGGGTGGTCGCAATCGTGCAGCACCTGCAGCACATCGCGCGTGATGCGCAGCTCGCGCTCGATCGGCTGGTACGCGTCGGTGTTCACGCCCAGCGCGATCGCCTCGCAGCGGTAGCCGGGCTTGGCCAGCGTCTCGCGCAGCACATCGGCGGCGTTGGTCTTGGCGAACAGCTTGGTCTCGAAATCCAGCCCCGGCGACAGCTCCAGATACGCATGCGTCGGCCGCGCGAAGCAATACACGCATCCGTGCTCGCACCCGCGATACGGATTGAGCGACACGCTGAACGGAATGTCCGGCGACTGGTTGTGGCTCAGGATCGAACGCGCGCGCTCGATGGAGACTGAGGTCTCGATGCGCGGCGGTGCGTTGTCCGGATCGTTCGGATCGAGCTGGCCGATCAGCGGCTGCCAGCCGTCGTCGACGCGCGCGCGTTCATCGCGCTCGAAGCGGCCTTGCAGATTGGAGGTGGCGCCGCGCCCCTTGCGCGGGACGTGGCGATCGGACGGGTCGGACACAGCGGATTGGGTCGGATGCGGGGGCCCGCTGATCGTATCGCATCCGCCCGCGCTCCGCTGTGCCCTACGCGGGTACCGCCGACTACGCTTCCGGCTCCAGCTTCACGTCCCACAGCGACTTGCCGTCCAGGTCATGCAGCGACACCGTCATCGTGCGCGTGGCCGGGTCGATCTTGGCGCGGCCGTAGTACTGCTGCAGCGCGGCCGGCGACTGGTTCTGCGGATTGTCCTTGGGAATGCTGACGTAGCGCACATCCGGCCCGAAGGTCCGGTCGACCTCGTTCGGCCCGAACGTGCCCGCGTTGATCGGCCCGCCGACGAATTCCCAGAACGGCTTGAACTCCGTGAACTTGGCGCGCGACGGGTGGTAGTGCGTGGCCTGCGCGTAGTGCACATCGGCCGTCACCCACACCACGTTCTGGATGTCCTCCTGCTTGATGAAGCGCAGGATCTCGGCCAGTTCCAGCTCGCGGCCGGACGGCGCGCCGTCGTCGGCATTGGCCCACGCCTCGTAGGTGCCCTTGGGCACATCCGGGTTCAGGTCGGGCACCACCAGCGAGATCGGCATGTCGCTGGCGATCACCTTCCACGTGGCCTTCGACTGCTTGAGCGATTGCTTGAGCCATGCCGTCTGCTGCGGCCCGAGGAAGGCCGCATCCGCATCGAGCGTGGTCTGGCGGTTCGGCGAGTTGCGGCCACGGTAGCTGCGCTCATCCAGCATGAACACGTCGAGCAGCGGCCCGTACTGGAACGCGCGGTAGACCTGTTCCGGGTCGATCGGGTTGAAGCGGAACGGGTTGTACTCGAACATCGCCTGGCGGGCGCGCGCGGCCAGCAGCGAGGCGCTGCGCTCCTGGTAGCGCTTTTCTTCCGGGCCGATCTGCTGGCCGGGGTACCAGTTGTTGCGCACCTCGTGGTCATCCCACTGCACGAGGAAGGGCACCTCGGCGGCGAAGCGGCGCTTGTTCGCGTCGAGCTGGTTGTAGGCGAAGGCGCCGCGGTAGTCGTCCAGCGTCTGCGCGACGTGCGACTTGGCCTCGGTGACGAGGTTGGTCCACAGCGAGCCATCCGGCAGCTTCACCTCGGCCTGGATCGGGCCGTCGGCGTAAATCTGGTCGCCGGAGTGGATAAAGAAATCGGGCGATTCGCGGCGCATGGCCTCGTACAGGCGGTAGCCGCCGAAGCGCTCGTTGATGCCCCAGCCCTGGCCGGCCTCATCGCCGGAGAAGACGAAGCAGATCGGGCGGTTGCCCTGCACGGCCGGCGTGCGGAAGCGCCCGGTGACGGGCTCGCTGAAGGCCTTGTCGTGCACGAGGTCCTGGAAGCTGACGCGGTAGAACAGGTCGGCGCCGGCGGGCAAGCCAGTCAGGTCCACACGCGCGGTCAGGCCACTGCCTTCGATGGCCGCCGGGCCGATGCGGCGCGCGACATTCTTGAACGCAGCATCAGTCGAGTATTCGACGACCATGCGCGCCGGCCGATCCGTGCGGCTCCAGACGATGGCGCTGTTGGCGGTCACGTCGCCGCTCATCACGCCACCGGGCAGTTGCGGGCGCAGGCGCTCGGAGGTGACCGCAGCAGGCGCCACGCCTTGCGCCAGGACGTCCCCGATGCGCGAGCCGAGCAGCGCGGCGCCTCCGGTGGAAACAAGGCCCTTGATGAGCGTGCGGCGGGTCGGCTTGAAGAGCGGCTGGTCGGACATGGCGGGTTCCCGGTGTGATGATTGTGCGCGGCAGCGTAGGCCGACTTCATGACACCAGCACGTCACCCGGTGATGGGCGGCTTAGCCCCCCGCCTCCGTCACGTCGATGGCCAGCGTCTCCTTGATCTCCTCCATCACGATGTAGCTCTTGGACTGCACCGCGCCCGGGAGCTGCAACAGGATGTCGCCCAGCAGGCGCCGGTACTCGCTCATCTCGCGGATGCGCGCCTTGATGAGGTAGTCGAAATCCCCCGAGACGAGGTGGCATTCGAGCACCTCCGGAATGCGCAGCACCTCGCGCCGGAACTGCTCGAACATGTTGCCGGACTTGCTGCCCAGGCTGATCTCCACGAACACCAGCAGCGACGCGCCCAGCATGGCCGGGTTCAACCGTGCGTAGTAGCCGAGGATGAAGTGCTCGCGCTCCAGGCGTTTGACGCGCTCGATACACGGCGTGATGGTCAGGCCGACGGCCTCGGACAGCTCCTTCATGGACAGCCGCCCGTCCTTCTGCAGCAGGTCGAGGATGCGGCGGTCGAGCTTGTCGAGGGCCCGGACGGGCTTGCGCTGGGTTCGCATGATCGAAAACGGCCTGAAAACGAAGTTATTCCTGTTTCCTGCAAATATACAGAAACATTTGATAGGAATGTGCGAATACGATAGCGCCATCTATCGCGATAGCATCTCCGGGGAGTATCACCATGCGCGTGCTCGTTCTTGGCAGCGGCGTCATCGGCGTGACCAGCGCCTATTACCTGGCCCGCGCCGGCCATGAGGTCACCGTGGTCGACCGTGAAGCCGGTCCGGCGCTCGACACCAGCTTTGCCAACGCCGGGCAGATCTCGCCGGGCTACGCGTCGCCGTGGGCTGCACCGGGCGTGCCGCTCAAGGCCATCAAGTGGATGTTCCAGCAGCACGCGCCGCTGTCCATCCGCCCGGACGGCACCCTCTTCCAACTGCAATGGATGTGGCAGATGCTGCGCAACTGCAACGCTGCCAGCTACGCCGAGAACAAGGAACGGATGGTCCGCCTGGCCGAGTACAGCCGCGACTGCATCCGCGCCCTGCGCGCCGAGACCGGCATCGCCTACGAAGGCCGCGAACAAGGCACGCTGCAAGTCTTCCGCACCCAGCAACAGCTCGACGGCGCCGTGAACGACATCGCCGTGCTCGAGCGCGCCGGCGTGCCCTACGAACTGCTTTCGCGCGACGACCTCGTGCGCAGTGAACCAGGACTGGCCTCCACCCGCCACAAGCTGGCCGGCGGCCTGCGCCTGCCCAATGATGAGACGGGCGATTGCCAGCTCTTCACCACGCGCCTGGCCGCGATGGCGGAGAAGCTGGGCGTGCGCTTCCGTTTCAATAGCAACATCAACAGCCTGATCGTCAAGAACGACGCCGTGCGCGGCGCGCTGGTCGACGGCGAGGCCATGACCGCCGATCTGGTGGTGGTGGCGCTGGGCAGCTACAGCACGCCGTTCCTGAAGAACCTGGTGGGCGTGCCGGTCTATCCGCTCAAGGGCTTCTCGATCACCGTGCCGATGACGGACGCGGCCAAGAGCCCGGTCTCGACCGTGCTGGACGAGACCTACAAGGTGGCGATCACGCGCTTCGACGACCGCATCCGCGTGGGCGGCATGGCGCAGATCGTTGGCTACGACAAGCGCCTGGACCCGGGCAAGCGCAACACGCTGGAGTTCGTGGTGAACGACCTGTTCCCGGGCGGCGGCGACGTGTCGCACGCCTCGTTCTGGACCGGCCTGCGCCCGATGACGCCGGACGGCACGCCCATCGTCGGCCCGACCCCGGTGCGCGGCCTGTGGCTGAACACCGGCCACGGCACGCTGGGTTGGACCATGGCCTGCGGCTCGGGCAAGCTGCTGTCGGATCTGGTGTCCGGCCGCTCGCCCGCCATCCGCGCGGATGATCTGTCGATCCACCGCTACTCGCGCGGCGGCCAAGCGCCGGCGACCCAGCCTGCGCTGGCCTGAGCGTCAACGCTGCATCCACGAAAAAGGAGGCCGAGGCCTCCTTTTTTTTTCATCGGCTCACACCCACAACCGGTACGCCCAGAACGACTCGTCCTCGATGAAGCGTTGCACGAACTCGCTCGGCGAGAAACCGGTGACGCGTTTGGCCGAGCGGCTCAGGTGCGCCTGATCGGCAAAGCCCTCATCCTGGGCCAGCGCGGCCCAATCGAGCGGCAATCCGGCCGCGTGCCGATCCATCGCGGCAAAGTAGGCGCCTTCGGTTTTCACCAGCGTCTGCCACTCGCGCAAGGACCGCCCGCTGAACGTCTTGATGCGTCGCTCCACCTGCCGTGGGCTATGCGTGCGCCGCCATTCATGGGCCTGCCAGGCCAGGCGTTCGACCCAATGACGGCCCACCCGGCGGATCGACGACAGGATCGAGTCCTGCCCCTGCAGCGCCTGCCAGCGCGCCGCGAGATGGTGTTCCAATACGGCCAGCACAGCCGCGTCGTCCTGAGTGTCGAGCAACGCCTCCAACAGTGGCCGCCAGGCGGCGCCCAGTACCGCATCGGCATCGACAAAGCGGTCCGCCACTTCTGCCATGTCGACGCCGAACAAGGTTTGCGCGACATCCGCCGCAAAGCAGATCATGCCGCCACGCCCGGTGGTCGGCGCCCAGCTCACGGTGGGCCGCGATTGGCTGCCAGCCAGCACGACCGCCGCGCCGAACGGCCGCCACTGCGGGCCGTTGTCGGTGCGCTCCACCAGCCCGGCATCGAGGCCCTGGAACCACGACAGCGAGACCATCGGCGAGGCGGGAAAATGGGTCAGGCGCTGCGCATCGGTCAGATCAAAACCCCGTGTGTCGCGGCAGAGAATGGCCACGATGGCGCCCTGCAAGGCCGGCGGCGCGAGGACCAGCCGCGTGTCTGGCGTGCGGCCATCGCGCAATGCGCGTGGTGCTCGCACCAGGGGATCAGGGCACTCGATTTTGGGGGACATGGCGGCGCAGTATAGGCAGGCGTCCGGCACGTGTCGATGTCGTTTGCGTTCAAGACAGCGGGCGAGCGCAAGCGAACAATGCCAGACATGCCAAGACGCGCACGGAGCATCCACATGAACCCGACCTCCTCCAGCCAATGCCCTTTCCATGCGAAGGCATCATCGCCCGCACCCACCGTCCATCCGCCCGGTGAGTGGCCGCCGGGCCCCTCTGCCGGTCTGACCGGCTGGGGCTTGCTGGCCAAGATGTCGCGCGATCTGCTGGGCACGCTGGCAGCGTGGCAACGCGAATTCGGCGACGTGGTGCACCTGCGCTTCTGGCCGGAACACGAGATCGTTGTCGCCGACCCGCAACTCGCGCGCGAACTGCTGGTGACGCACCACGATGCACTGATCCGCTGGGAGCGCGGCATCCGCGTGTTCGCGCAGTTACACGGACATAGCGTGCTGATCGCCGAGGGCGAGGCATGGCGCGGCAAACGGCACGCCATGCAGCCAAGCTTCTCGCCCAAGGCGGTGCAGGCCTTCGTGCCCACCATTGGCGCGGCCACCGGCAAGGCGCTCGCGCAGTGGCCGAGGCACGACGCGCGCTGGCCCATCGAAAGCGCGATCACATCGCTGACCATGGACGTCATCACGCGGATGATGTTCTCCAGCGAGATCGGCGAGGAGGCCCGCATTGCGGAGCAGGCCATCCGAGTGGTCAGTGCCGCCGCCAACGCAGAGTTCTACTGGCCTGCGAGCTGGCCCGACTGGGCGCCGTGGAAGCGTGCAAAACGGCGCGCCCTGGCGCAACTGCATGGCCTGATCGACCACCACCTGCAGGCACGCTTGGCCCTGCCCGATGATGCCTGGCCCGACGATCTGCTGACCCGCCTGCTGCAATTGCATCGGGACGATGCAACAGCATGGCCCCTGCACGCCGTGCGCGACGAATGCATGACCGCCTTCCTGGCAGGACACGAAACCACCGCGGCCACACTGATCTGGTGGGCATGGTGCATGGCGTCGAACCCGGCCGCCCAGCAGGCCGTGCAGGAAGAGGTCCAGCAGGCGCTGCAAGGCGGCATGCCGACCGCTGACACACTGGCGTCACTGCCCTACCTGACGCAGACGATCAAGGAGACGCTGCGCCTCTACCCTGCCGCGCCAGCGCTCTTCAGCCGCCGGAGCACCAAGCCAATCACTCTGGGCCCATGGCAATTGCCCGCGCGCACGATGTTCATGGTGCCGGTGCAGGTGATGCACCACGACCCGCGCTGGTTCCCCGAACCGCTGACCTTCCGCCCCGAGCGTTTTGCGCCCGACGCGCCGGAGGTGCCGCGCGGCGCGTACCTGCCCTTCGGCACCGGCCCGCGCGTCTGCCTGGGGCAGCATCTGGCGATGTCCGAGATGACGGTGATCGCGGCGATGCTGCTGCAGCGCTTCACGCTGTCGGTGCCGGACGGCATGCGCGCGCCGCGTCCGGTCATGAACGTCACGCTGCGGCCGGATCAGCCGGTCCACCTGACGGTCACGTCCATGCAAAACTGATCGCCTCGCGCATCAACAAAAAAGGGAGGCCGAAGCCTCCCTTTTCTCATGCCCGTTGACGCAGATCAGAACTGCCCTTCCGGCACCGCACCGATGGTCTCGCCGCCCGACAGGATCGACTGCGCGATGCCCGGCGCCTGCGTCAGCAGCACGTCCGCAAACACGCGCGCTGTGGCGATCTTGGCACCGTAGAAGTTCGGGTCATCGCCCTCACGATCAATAGCCACCAGCAGCGCACGCGCCATCTGCCAGCCCGACAGCACGATGCCGCACAGGCGCAGGTACGGCACGCTGCCCGCGAACACGGCGTTCGGCTGCGCCTTGGTCTGCGCGACCACGAAGCGCACCACCGATTCCATCGCCTCGCGGCCCGCGGCCAGGCGCGCACGCATCGCCTCGCAATGCGCGCCACCCTTGGCGGCCAGCGCGGCTTCCACCTTGGCAAGCTCGGCGCAGATGCCCAGCGCCACCGCGCCGCCATCACGCACCGTCTTGCGGCCGACCAGGTCGTTGGCCTGGATGGCCGTGGTGCCTTCGTAGATCGGCAGGATGCGCGCATCGCGGTAGTACTGCGCGGCACCGGTCTCTTCGATGAAGCCCATGCCGCCGTGCACCTGCACGCCCAGGCTCGTCACGTCGATCGACATCTCGGTGCTCCAGCCCTTCACGACCGGCACCAGGAATTCGTACACTGCCTCGTTCTGCTTGCGCGTCGCGTCATCGGCGGCGTGGTGGCCGGCATCGCACGCAGCGGCGGCCACGTAGGCCAGCGCGCGGGCACCTTCGGTCATCGCGCGCATCGTCAGCAGCATGCGCTTGACGTCCGGGTGATGGATGATCGCCACCGACTTGGCCGCAGAGCCATCCACCGGGCGGCTCTGCACGCGCTCGCGCGCATAGGCCACAGCCTTCTGGTACGCGCGCTCCGATACGCCGATACCCTGCATGCCCACGGCATAGCGCGCTGCGTTCATCATGATGAACATGTACTCCAGGCCGCGGTTCTCCTCGCCGACCAGCGTGCCGATGGCGCCGCCGTGGTCGCCGAACTGCAGCACGGCGGTGGGGCTGGCCTTGATGCCGAGCTTGTGTTCGATCGACACGCAATGCACGTCGTTGCGCGCGCCCAGCGAGCCGTCATCGTTGACCATGAACTTCGGCACCACGAACAGCGAGATGCCCTTCACGCCCTCCGGCGCGCCCGGCGTACGCGCCAGCACGAGGTGGACGATGTTCTCGGCCATGT
>CAJXMR010000142.1 GCA_913056305.1 uncultured Ralstonia sp. | reverse complement strand
TGGCGGCAAACGGCGCCATCGACAGAATCTGCGACGGCACCGACACGCCCATCCCCTGCAGGTAGAACTGCAGGATGGTCACGCCGCCGAACAGCAGCGCGCCAAAGAGGATGCGCAGCGGCCGCCAGGTGGCGAAGGTGGTCAGTGCCAGCGCGATCCAGCCACGGCCCGCGACCATGTTCTCGACCCACATCGGCGTGTAGACCAGCGACAGGTACGCGCCCGCCAGCCCGCAGCACGCGCCGCCGAACATCAGCGCGCCAAAGCGGATGGTGCGCACCGGATAGCCCAGCGCGTGGGCGGACTCGGGCGATTCACCAATCGCGCGCAGCGTCAGCCCCGCGCGCGTCTTGAACAGGAACCACGCGATGGCGCCGCACAGCAGCAGGCTGAAATAGACCATCCAGTGGTGCGCGAACAGCGCCGGGCCAACAAACGGGATCGACTCCAGCCCCGGAATGCCGTGCGCCTGTGCCGGCAACGACATGCCGACAAAACGCTGGCCCATGAAGGCCGACAGGCCTGTGCCGAAAATCGACAGTGCAAGGCCGGTGGCGACTTGATTGGTGACGAGCACCAGCGCCAGCCACGCAAACAACGCGGCCATCACCATGCCGGCAATGGCGCCGGCGGCAAAGCCCAGCAGCGGAATCTGCGTCTGGTAGCCGACCATGAAACCGGCGACGGCGGCCACCAGCATCATGCCCTCGGCACCGAGGTTCAGGACGCCGGAACGCTCGTTCATCAACAGGCCCAGTGCGGCTAGCAGCAGCGGGGTGCCGGCGTTGATCGACGCGGCGATCAGGGGAGCAAGACTTTCCATGTTTCTGTTTCTCTCTCGGCCCGATCAGTGGTGCGCGCGCCAGCGCAGGCGGTATTCGATCAAGGTGTCGCAGGCCAGCAGGAAGAACAGCAGCATGCCCTGGAACACCCCGGTAATGGCGGACGGCAGCCCCAGGCGCGATTGCGCGAGTTCACCGCCGATATAGAACAGCGACATCACGATCGCCCCCAGCACGGTGCCCACCGGGTTCAGACGCCCGACGAAGGCCACCACGATGGCGGCAAAGCCGTAGCCCGGCGAGATCGACGGCAGCAACTGCCCGATCGGCCCCGTCACCTCGAACGCGCCAGCAATGCCTGCCAGCCCGCCCGACACCAGCAGCGCCGTCCATAGCGCCCCGCGCGACGAGAAGCCGGCGTAGCGCGCCGCCTGCGGCGCCAGCCCGCCCACCTGCAGCCGATAGCCTGCAAAGCTGCGGAACACGAACAGCGTCATCGCCGCCGTCATCACCAGCATGAACAGGAAGCCGACATGCAGGCGCGTACCGGCCACCAACGTAGGCAACACGAACGCGTTGTCGAACACCATCGACTGCGGGAAGTTCATGCCGTTCGGGTCCTTGAGCGGCCCGTTGACCATGTACAGCAGCAGCAACTGCGCGATGTACGTGAGCATCAGCGAGACCAGGATCTCGTTGGCGTGGAAGCGATCGCGCAGCAGGGCGGTGATCGAGGCCCACAGCGCACCGCCGACCATGCCCGCGACGATGGCCAGCACCAGCGCCAGGCCACCCGGGATGGCTGGCGTGGGCGTATCGAAGGCGATGACGGTGGCCGCCGCGAAGATGCCGCCGACGATCAACTGCCCCTCCGCGCCGATGTTCCACACGTTGGCGCGGTAACAGACCGACAAGCCCAGCGCGCACAGCACCAGCGGCACGGTCTTGAGCAACACCTCGCCGATGGCGCGTTTGCTGACCAGCGGTTCGATCAGGAACACGCGCAGGCCGGCCACCGGGTCCTTGCCCAGCAGCGCGAACAGCAGCAGGCCGAACACCATGGTCAACGCCAGCGCGATCAGCGGCGAGGCATAGGCCATGGTGCGCGACGGGATCGCGCGCAGCTCCAGCGAGATCGGCAGCGCCAGGCGGCTGCCATGCATGACGTCAGCCATGGGCCACCTCCGTAGCGGCGGCAGCCTGGGCTGCGCCGGTCTTATCCCACATGCCGCTCATCCACAGGCCGATTTGTTCGCGGTCGGTGGCGTGCGTGGGGGTGGAGGGCGACAGGCGCCCGTTGGCGATCACGTGCAGGCGGTCGCACAGGGCAAAGAGTTCGTCGAGTTCTTCCGACACGATCAGGATGGCGCAGCCCCCGGCCTTGAGCGCGAGGATTTCGTTGTGGATCTGCGCCGCTGCGCCCACGTCGACGCCCCAGGTGGGTTGCGCGACGATCAGCACGCGCGGCGCGCATTCGATTTCGCGGCCGACGATGAATTTCTGCAGGTTGCCGCCCGACAGGCTCTTGGCCAGCGCGTCGGGCCCACCGGCCTTCACGCCGAAGCGGCTGATGATGCCGGCGGCCAGCTTGGCGGCGGCCTTCTTGTCGATCAGCCCGCCGCGCACCTGCGGGGCACGCTGGTGCGTGAGCAGCGTATTGGCGGCGAGCGATAGCGACGGCACCGCGCCGCGCCCGAGGCGCTCTTCCGGCACGAACGACAGCCCGCGCTTGCGGCGCGCACGCGGGTCCAGCTTGGCGACCGGCTCATTGCCGATGGAAATGGTTTGCGCCGGCGCGCGCGTGTCTTCACCAGACAGCGCGGCCAGCAACTCCTGCTGTCCATTGCCCGACACGCCTGCGATGCCGACGATCTCGCCGCTGCGCAGTTGCAGGGCGATGTCGCGCAGCTCGGTGGCAAAGGCGTGCGCCTTGGGCAGCGACAGGCCGGCCACCTCCATGCGCACCTCGCCCGGCGTGGTCTGCGGGCGCAGTTCGCGCGGGGGCTCGCCGCCGATCATCATGCGCGAGAGCGACGCCGCCGTTTCCTGGCGCGGGTCGCACACGCCCGTGACCTTGCCCGCGCGCATCACCGTGGCGGTGTGGCACAGCGCCTGGATCTCGTCGAGCTTGTGGCTGATATAGAGGATGCTGGTGCCTTCGGCCGCGAGCTGGCGCAGCGTGACGAAGAGCTTCTCGACGGCCTGCGGCGTCAGCACCGAGGTCGGCTCGTCGAGGATCAGCAGGCGCGGGCGCGTGAGCAGTGCTCGCACGATCTCCACGCGCTGGCGCTCGCCCACCGACAGCGTATGCACGTGGCGATGCGGCTCCAGCGGCAGGCCGTACTTGTCGCCGGTGGTGCGTACCTGCTCGGCGACGTCGCGCAGGTCGGTGCCCGCGGGCAGGCCCAGCAGGATGTTCTCGGCCACCGTCAGCGTATCGAACAGCGAGAAGTGCTGGAACACCATGGCGATGCCCAGCGCGCGCGCCTGGTGCGGGTTGGCGATCTCGACCGGCTGGCCGTCGAGCTGCATTTGGCCGGCGTCGGGCTGCACCGCGCCGAAGATGATCTTCATCAGCGTCGACTTGCCGGCGCCGTTTTCGCCCAGCACGGCGTGGATCTCGCCCGGCGCGACGGTCAGGCTCACGCCGTCGTTGGCGACCACGCTGGGGTACCGCTTGGTCATGCCCGTCAGCGACAGGCGCGGAGGAAGTTGTGTCACAACAGGTTGGCTCGTGGTTTCCTGCCGCTCGCCGTGGGCTTGGCGCTCCCCGGAGGCGGTCTCTTATTGGGTGGTGACGACACTTCACAGAGTGCGATGCCGGCACAGATTCGCGTCGACGCATCGCAGCAATCATCATGCTTGGGTGATGCTTGCCATCAACGGGCGATTATATCGTCCGGCCCGCGCGGGACGGCGGTTTCACCGTGTTTACGCGGGTCCCACATGAACGGGCTGGGAGTGCAAAACCCGTGCCGGGACCCGCCGATCGCGCGATGGCAAGCGAGGACGCTGGAAAACGAGGGGATTGATGCCAACCAGCTTGTCATGCCGAGGTATGCAGGTGGCATGAAGCTCCCTGCAGTGGCGCGCGGGGCATGGATTTGCACCGGGGCAGTGCCCCTCGCGGGTTGGGACGCAGTGTGCGGCTTTGCGCTACAGTTCAACGTTTGCCCCGGCACGCTCCGCACGCGGACGCTGCCGCCGTGTCGCTTCTCTCTCCATGACTGCTTCCTCTTCCAGACGCATCCCCGGCTGGCTCCTGCTGCTCGGCACGCTAACCGCCATCGGTCCGCTGTCGGTCGACATGTACCTGCCCAGCCTGCCGACCATCGCGCGCGACCTGAATACGTCGTCCGCGGCGGCGGGCATCACGTTGACGGTGTTCCTGATCAGCCTGGCGATCGGCCAGCTGATCTACGGCCCGGCCAGCGACCGCTTCGGCCGCAAGCCGCCGCTCTATGTCGGGCTGGCGCTGTACGTGGCGGCGTCCATCGGCTGCGGGTTTGCCACCGACGCGACCATGCTGGCCGTGCTGCGCGGTGTGCAGGGCTTCGGCGGCTGTGCCGGCATGGTGATCGCCCGCGCCGCCGTGCGCGACCGCCTGGACCCAGCCGGTGCCGCCCAGGCCTATTCCACACTGATGCTGGTGATGGGCGTCGCGCCCATCCTCGCGCCGATGATCGGCGGGGCGGTGCTGCAGTTCGCCACGTGGCGCGTCATTTTTGTGCTGCTGACGGGCTTCGGCGTGCTGTCGCTGGTGGCGGTGCACTACCTGATGCGTGAATCGCTGGACCCTGCCAAGGCGCGCCCGCTGGCCGCTGGCCACGTCCTGCGCGACTACTGGGAGCTGCTGCGCGACCGCCACTACGCCGCCTATATGTGGTGCGGCGCGGTCTTCCTGTCGGGCATGTTTGCGTACATCACGGTGTCGTCGTTCGTGCTGATCGATGGCTACGGGCTGTCGCCAACCCACTACGCCTGGGTGTTCGGCAGCAACGCGGCGGGGATGATCGCCGCCTCGCGCGTCAATGTGCGGCTGGTGCGGCGGTTCTCGCCGGCGCACGTGCTGCGCCGCGCGCTGTGGATTCCGGCAGTCACCAGCGTGCTGGCCGCGCTCGCTGCGCTGGCCGGCTTCACGCCGCTGCCGCTCGTGCTGGCGGCGCTGTTCTGCTACGTCGCTTCGATTGGCTGCATCTCGCCCAACACGGGCGCGCTGGCGATGGCCGGGCAGGGCGCGCGTGCCGGCACCGGCTCCGCGCTGATGGGCGCCATGCAGTTCGGCCTGGGTATGGTGACCGGTACGGTGGTCGCGGCCCTCGGGCAGGGCGCCGCACCGCTGCTGGGCATGATGGCGGTCTGCGCGGTACTGGCCTTGTGGCTTGGCCTGCGTGCCACGCAGCACGAGCCGGGCGCTTGAGGATGGCGTTACGACGCCATCCGCGCCTGTCGTCAGCGTTTCATATGGTGCAGGCATAACACGCTGCCCCTTCTAGTCGGGGCCTTGCCTATGATGGAGGCGGGCGCCGGCGGCACCAAAAGCAGGCCGCACGCACGTTTGGCGAGCTAAGGGTTACTTCTTATATAGAATTTATCAACGATTTATTAACGTATCGCTTTCGAATCCACGCGAGCTGGTCTGACGAGACTAGTGAGAGCACGACGAACGGGGGTTATGTTGCAGTGCACGATTCACCGGCTGGGCGAACTGGCGCTGTTGTGCGAAGTGCCGCCGCCGGCAACCTTGGATTGCCAGCAGCGCATCTGGGCCATGGCCTCGCGCGCGTCCCATTGGGCGGGCGTGATCGACGTGGTGCCCGGCATGAACAACCTGACGATTGTCTTTGGCCCGCAAGCCGATGCTCAGGTGCTCGCCACCTTGATGCACGAGGCGTGGGAAGAGAGCGAGGCGCTCGTCGCCGACGGCAAGTGTGTCGACATTGAAGTCGCCTACGGCGGCGACGAAGGCCCCGACCTGCGCGAAGTCGCGCGGCACACCGGCCTGACGCCCGCCGAGGTGGTGCGCCGCCACACCGCCCCCGAATACATCGTCTACTTCCTCGGTTTCCAGCCGGGCTTCGCCTACATGGGCGGGCTCGACAAATCGCTCGCCACGCCGCGCCGCGCGGAGCCGCGCATGGCCGTGCCCGCCGGCTCGGTCGGCATCGGCGGCGAGCAGACCGGCATCTATCCGGCGGCTTCCCCCGGCGGCTGGCAACTGCTCGGCCGCACCGACGCGGCGCTCTTCCTGCCCCAGCGCGACCCCCCGGCGCTGCTGGCGCCCGGAGACCGCATCCGCTTCGTCGCCTCGAAGGTGCGCGTATGAGCCAAGCCCAACCGAAAACCGCGCGCGCCATGATCGAAATCGTGCGCGCTGGCGTGCTGGCCTCCGTGCAGGACCTGGGGCGCACCGGCTATCGCCGCTTCGGCGTGTGCACCTCGGGCGCGCTCGACCCGCTCTCGCTGTACGTCGGCAACCGGTTGGTCGGCAACCGCAGCGATGCGGCGGGCGTCGAGTTCACGCTCGGCAACGCCACGCTGCGCTTCCTGGCCGATGGCCTGGTCTCGCTCACCGGCGCCGATTGCCGCGCCACGCTCGACGGCACGCCCGTGCACGCGTGGCGCGCCTTCCCCGTGCAGCGTGGGCAGACGCTGACCTTGCGCGTGGCGCAGGGCGGTGTGCGCGCCTACCTGTGCGTGGCGGGCGGCATCGACGTGCCGGAGATGATGGGCTCGCGCAGCACCGACCTGAAGGCCAGCTTCGGCGGCTTCGAGGGCCGTCCGCTGAAGGACGGCGATAAGCTCGCCACGCTGCCGGCCGACCTGAGCCACGCGCCCGACATCAGCGCCGACCCCGTCGGCGTCAAGGCCGCGCGCTGGACCTTCGACCGCACGGTCGGCGACACGCCCGTCATGCGCGTACTGCCCGGCCCGGAATACGACGACTTCCTCGCCGAGGCGCAGGCCGCCTTCTGGGAGTCGGACTGGACGCTCACCCCCAACAGCAATCGCATGGGCTTCCGCCTGCAGGGGCCGGAGCTTGCGCGCAAGAAGCAGCGCAGCGGCGACCTGCTCTCGCACGGCGTGGTGCCGGGCGTGATCCAGGTGCCGCCGTCGGGCCAGCCCATCGTGCTGATGGCCGACGCGCAGACCACCGGCGGCTACCCCAAGATCGGCACCGTCATCCTGGCTGACCAGTGGCGCCTGGCGCAGATCCCGCTCGGCACGCGCGTGCGCTTCGAGCGCGTGACGCTGGAGCAGGCCGAGGCCGCGCGCGCCGACGTGGCGCGCTACCTGCAGCAAATCGAAACGGCGCTGGATTGGCAGCGCCAGGGCATCCTGTCGGCGGCGCGGCGTACGGCCAAGACGCGACTGGCGGCCTGACTTCAAGGTGAACACGATGACGCAAATCGACCCCGCAATCGACCTCAATGCAGACCTCGGCGAGGGCTGCGAGAACGACGAGGCACTGCTCGCGCTGGTGAGCTCGGCCAACATCGCCTGCGGCTGGCACGCGGGCGACGTCAACACGATGCGCCAGACCACCGCTTGGGCGCTGCGCGAGGGCGTGTCGATCGGCGCGCATCCGAGCTTCCCCGACCGCGAGAACTTCGGCCGCACCGAGATGCACCTGCCGCCCGAGGAGATCTACGCTGGCGTGCTGTTCCAGATCGGCGGCCTGTCGGCCATCGTGCAGGCGCAGGGCGGCAAGCTCGCCCACGTGAAGCCGCACGGCGCGCTCTACAACCAGGCCGCGCGCGACCGGCCGCTGGCGATGGCGATCGCCCGCGCGGTGCGCGACTTCGATCCGTCGCTGGTGGTGTTTGGTCTGGCCGGCGGCGAGCTGGTGAAGGCCGCGCGCGAGCTGGGCTTGCAGGCCAAGGAGGAGGTCTTCGCCGATCGCGGCTACAACGCCGACGGCACGCTGGTCAAGCGGGGCACCCCCGGCGCACTGTTGGACGACGAAGACGCCGCGCTTGCGCAGACGCTTGCCATGGTGCGCGAGCAGCGGGTTAAATCCATCGACGGCGCGTGGGTCCCGATCCGCGCCCAGACCGTCTGTCTGCACGGCGACGGCGCGCATGCGCTGGCGTTCGCGCGACGCATCCGGGAACGGCTCGGCAGCGAGGGGATCGCTGTGCGCGCCGGCGCCTGAAGCCTGCTCCGCTCGCTGGGTCACACTGGCACTGGCGGGGCTTTTTTTCAAACTGGGGGGAAGCACCACATGGATACGGCAGTGAACCTATGGCCACTGATCGGGGTGGTTGTCATCATCGCGGGGTTCATCCTGCGATTCAATCCGATGCTGGTGGTGGCCGTGGCCGCCATCGCCACGGGTTTTGCAGCATCGATGCCGATTGACAAGATCCTGACGGCGATCGGGACGGGCATCATCAAGACGCGCACCTTGCCGCTCATCATCCTGCTGCCGCTGGCGGTGGTGGGGCTGCTGGAGCGCCACGGCCTGCGCGAGCATGCGCAGAACTGGATCTCGCGCATCCAATCGGCCACCGTCGGCCGCCTGCTGATCGTCTACCTCGCCGTGCGCGAGCTGACGGCAGCCGCCGGCCTGACCAGCCTCGGCGGCCATCCGCAGATGGTGCGTCCGCTGCTGGCCCCGATGGCCGAAGGCGCCGCCGAGAACCGCTTCGGCAAGCTGCCCGAGCCGGTGCGCGAGAAGCTCCTGGCTTTCTGCGCGGCCACCGACAACGTCGGCCTGTTCTTCGGTGAAGACATCTTCGTGGCCTTCGGCGCCATCGCGCTGATGCACACCTTCCTGCTCGGCTCGGGCATCGACGTGGAGCCGCTGAAGATTGCCGTGTGGGGTATTCCGACCGCGATCTGCGCGTTCCTGATCCACTCGGTGCGCCTCAAGCGCCTGGACGGTTGGCTGGCCCGCGAGATGGGCGCTGCCGGCAACACCAATGCCGCCACGGCCAAGCAGGGGTAAGCCATGATTTTGTCGATCAATTATCTGTACTGGCTGGCCGGGATCATCCTGACGATCACCGCGCTGATGACCTTTGCCGATTCGCACCACCCGCGCCGCTGGACCACGGGCCTGTTCTGGGCGATCTTCGCCGTGATCTTCCTGGTCGGTGACAAGATCCCGCCGATCGTGGTGGGCTGCGGCGCCGTGCTGATGGCGCTGCTGGCCGGCATGGGCGGCGTGACGCTGGGCAAGCACGGCGAACTGCCGGTCGAAGAGCGCCGCGCCTCGGCCAAGCGCCTGGGCAACCGCCTGTTCATCCCGGCACTGACCATTCCGGTGGTCACCGTCATCGGCAGCGTGTTCCTGAAGGACATCAAGATCGGCGGCGATTTCCTGCTCGATCCGAAGAACCAGACCTTCGTCTCGCTGGGTCTCGGCTGTATCGTCTCGCTGGCGCTGGCCTGCTGGCTCACGCGCGACACGCCGGTGCAGGCCATGCGCGAGTCGCGTCGCCTGACGGAATCGCTCGGCTGGGCGCTGGTGCTGCCGCAGATGCTGGCCATGCTGGGCCTGGTCTTTGCCGATGCCGGCGTGGGCAAGGCCGTGGCGCACCTGACCACCGCCTACATCAACATGGACTATCGCCTCGTCGCGGTGATCGTCTACTGCGTGGGCATGGCGCTGTTCACCGTCATCATGGGCAACGGCTTCGCAGCTTTCCCGGTCATGACCGGCGGGGTGGGGGTGCCGATCCTGATGGGTGTGTTCCACGCCAACCCGGCGGTGATGGCGGCGATCGGCATGTTCTCGGGCTACTGCGGCACGCTCATGACTCCGATGGCGGCAAACTTCAACGTGGTGCCGGCGGCACTGCTGGAGCTGTCCGATAAGAACGCTGTGATCAAAGCGCAAGTCCCTACCGCGCTACTGTTGCTTACAGCCAATATCGTGCTCCTGTACTTCCTGATGCTGCATTAATCGTGTTTAATGCGTCGCGTGCGGCGCGCTTCACGCTGGCGGTTTGTTTCGCCAGTGTGACGGCGCTGGACGCGATCGCCGCCCGGAGCACTCGGGGCGAGCGGTCATTGACCTCGCATCGTGCTCTTTCCGGGGGGGATTCATGAGCAGCCAGATGACGAGCGGCCGTTCCATGTCGGGACGCCGCTTTTTTTGTGTTCTCGCAGCCAGCGCGCTGTCGCTCCTGTCGGCCGCCCACGTGCGCGCCGAAACGTTCCGCGTGGCCACGCCGTATCCGGCCACCAATTTCCATACCCAAAACCTGCAGGCCTTCGCCGGCGCCATCAACGCGGCCACCAACGGCGAGTTGAAGCTGGACGTCTATCCGAACGGCACGCTGCTCAAGCCGGCCGCGATCTTTGACGGTGTGAAGGACGGCAAGGCCGAGGCGGGCGAGGTGATGCTCTCCACGCTGGCGCAACGCGATGCGCTGTTCGGTGTCGACTCGATTCCCTTCGTGGTCTCGGGCTACAACGACGCGCGCCTGCTGTGGGACGCCTCGCGCAGCCGCATCGAGGCCGTGATGAAGGCCAACGGCTTGCGCCTGCTATACGCCGTGCCCTGGCCGCCGCAGAACCTGTATTCCGAGACCCCGATCACCCGCTTGTCCGACCTGAAAGGACATCGTTTGCGCACGTATAACGCGGCGCAAAAGCGCATCGCCGAGTTGTACGGTGCGCAGGCCGTGCAGGTGGAGGCGGCTGATCTGACCGCCGCCATCACCGCCGGCCGCATCGATACGATGGTCACCTCGCCGTCCACCGGCCTGGAAACCAAGGCCGGCCAGCGCCTGACCTACTACTACAAGGTCAATGCGTGGATTCCGAAGAACGCCGTGTTCGTCAACGAAGCGCGCTTTGCCAAGCTGCCGGCTGCCACGCAGCAGGCCGTGCTGAAGCTGGCCCGCGACTACGAGGCGCGCGGCTGGGAGTCGAGCCGCCAGACCTATGAGCGCGACGAGGCCGAGCTGGCCAAGAGCGGGGTGCGTGTGCTCAACCCCGACACGCTGCTGCAGGGTGACATGCGCCGCCTGGGCGAGCGCCTGACGCGCGAATGGCTGCACACGGCGGGTACCGAAGAAGTCGACATCCTGCTGACCTTCGAGGCCAAGCGCAGCAAAGCAAACTGATCGCTGCGCGCGGGCACGATGTTCTCAGGACGTCTATCATCGTTTTTTGTTTGTCGTCGTCGCAGGAGAACATCATGCCCACCGTCCTCGTCACCGGTTTCGACCCGTTCGAGAACGAGCCCATCAATCCGTCATGGGAAGCCGTGCGCACCCTTGACGGCCAAGGCATTGCCGGGGCAGACATCATCGCGCGCCAACTGCCGACGGTGTTTGGTGAGTCCATCAAGACGCTCGACAAGCTGCTGACGAGCCTGCGCCCGGATGTGGTGATTGCCGTCGGGCAGGCAGGTGGGCGTCCTGAAATCTCGATCGAGCGCGTCGCCATCAACGTGGACGATGCACGCATTGCCGACAACGCCGGCAAGCAGCCGATCGATACCGTCATTGCCAGTGAAGGTCCGGCGGCGTATTTCTCTACGCTGCCGATCAAGGCCATCGTGCGCGAGCTGCGAGCGGGCGGGATTCCCGCCTCGGTGTCGCAGACAGCCGGTACCTTCGTCTGCAACCACGTCTTCTATGGGCTGATGCACGCCATCGCCCGCCATAAGCTGCGTACGCGCGGCGGCTTCATCCACATTCCGTATCTGCCGTCGCAGGCAGCCCAGCATCCCGGGCACCCGAGCCTGGCGCAGGACACGGTTGTCGCCGGGCTGCGTGTGGCCATCGAAACCACGCTGCGTCGTCAGGAAGACGTACGCGAAACGGGCGGCCAACTGCACTAGGCAACGGCCGCCCGTGGTCGGGTGGTGGGATGGCGCTTGATCAGTCAGTCAGGCGCGTATGGCGCTGGAACTGGATCGTCATCGCCGGCATGCTTGGTGCGACGTAGGTCGCCGTGGGCGCAGCGTCGGTGTAGCGTACTGGCGCCTCCTCAGCTTCCATCGGCATGGCTGGAACCGGCTTGCCGTTTTGCGAAATGAGGCGCGGCGCGCTGCGTCCAGCGGCTCTGGCCAGTGTGCGTGGCTTGGTTGCCGGGGCCGCACGCGCTGGCGCTGCAGATTCGACGGCCGGCGCTTCGACAACGGGCGCAGCAACCGGTGCGGGCGCTGCGGCCATGGCCAGCGGGGTGGTCATGGGTTCCGCCGCTGTCGGGTTGGCCGCTGCTTCGGTGGGTGCCGGCACGACCGTACCGCTGCTGACGCGTGATGCCATCAAGACCTCGTCCAGCGATTCGACCGGCACGACTGGCGCCGGGGTTTCCTGCGCGGCGCTTGCAGGCGGCGCATGCTCGAACTGCGGCAGCGGCTGCCGATGCTGCCCGGTATGCAACCCCACCAGCGCCGCCACAACCGTGCAGGCCACGCCAATGGCAAGGACGGTCAGCCGTGGATGCTTCCTCCAGCCTCGCGCAACGACCTGGTTGCCGACCGCCAGCGCGCTCAGGACTTCGTCGCTCAGCGCCTTTGCCCGACGCGACTCGATCGCCTGGATGATGTCGCGAGGCGTGCCGAACGGCGGCGGCACGCGCACGCGCGAGAAGCCCGGCATGCCAAGATGGC
>CAJXMR010000141.1 GCA_913056305.1 uncultured Ralstonia sp. | reverse complement strand
TTACCATTAGCGCCATGGAAAATTCCGGTCAAAAGATTCTCGTCGTCGACGACGATCCCCGCCTGCGCGATCTGCTGCGCCGTTATCTCGGGGAACAGGGGTTCACCGTGCTGGTGGCGGAAAACGCCACGGCCATGAACAAGCTCTGGCTGCGCGAGCGCTTCGACCTGCTGGTGCTCGACCTGATGATGCCGGGCGAAGATGGCCTGTCGATCTGCCGCCGCCTGCGCGGCGCCAACGACCAGACACCGATCATCATGCTCACCGCCAAGGGTGAGGACGTCGACCGCATCGTCGGCCTGGAAATGGGCGCCGACGATTATCTGCCAAAACCATTCAACCCGCGCGAGCTGATCGCCCGCATCCACGCCGTGCTGCGCCGTCGTGGCCCGGCCGAGATTCCCGGCGCGCCGTCGGAAACGCCCGAAACCTTCGCCTTTGGCGATTTCGTGCTGAACCTGGCCACGCGCACGCTCAAGAAGAACGACGAAGAAATCACGCTCACCACGGGCGAATTCTCCGTGCTCAAGGTGTTCGCGCGCCATCCGCGCCAACCGCTGTCGCGCGAGAAGCTGATGGAAATGGCACGCGGCCGCGAATACGAAGTCTTCGACCGCAGCCTGGACGTGCAGATCTCGCGCCTGCGCAAGCTGATCGAACCCGACGCCAGCAACCCGCGCTTCATCCAGACGGTCTGGGGCCTGGGCTACGTGTTCATCCCGGATGGCGCCAAATAAGGCGCCAAGTCACCCTCCTCTTTCGCATTCGACTTGCACATTCCGCGTTCGGCCGCGCTGCGGCGCCTGCTGATCAGTGTGTTCGGTTCGCTGTTCTGGCGGACCTTCATGCTGATCGCTTTGCTGATCGCGATCTCGCTGGGGGCGTGGTTCCAGAGCTTCCGCATTTTCGAGCGCGAGCCGCGCGCGCAGCAGATCGCCATGCAGATCGTCAGCGTGGTCAAGCTCACGCGGGCGGCGCTGCTGTATTCCGATCCGAACCGGCGACGCTTCCTGCTGCTGGACCTGGTGCAGAACGAGGGCATCAAGGTCTATCCGCGCGAGAAGGAAGACGAATTCCGCGAGCCGCATACCAACCCCTACCTCACCCAACTGGTCCAGCAGGAGATCCGCAACCGCCTGGGCACGGAGACGGTGATCGCCACGGCGGTCAACGACATCCCCGGTGTGTGGGTCAGCTTCCAGATCGAGGGCGACGACTACTGGGTGGCCATCAGCCCGGACCGCTTCGAGCATGTGCCGGGGCTACAGTGGCTGTGGTGGTCGATCGCGGCGCTGGTGCTGTCGGTGCTGGGCGCGGCGTTCATCACCTCGCGCGTGAACCAGCCGCTCAAGCGCCTGGCCGACACGGCGCGCGCCATCAGCGCGGGTGACGATCCCAAGGCGCTGCCCGAAGCCGGCGGCACCGAAGTGGCGCAGGCGAATCACAGCTTCAATCAGATGGTGCACGACCTCAAGCAGCTGGAGGCCGACCGCGCCGTCATGCTGGCCGGCATTTCGCATGATCTGCGTACGCCACTCACGCGCCTGCGCCTGGAAACCGAGATGAGCCCGGTCGACGAGCAGACCCGCGAGCTGATGGTGGCCGACATCGAGCAGATGGACGCCATCATCGGTCAGTTCCTCGACTACGCACGCCCCACCGGCGAAATGCTGGAAGAGGTCGACCTGACCGAACTCGTGCGCGACACGGCGCCCGTCTACTCCGCCCACGGCGACATCGACCTGACGCTCAAGCTCGTGCCGGAGGCGGTTGCCCGCTGCAACCGCATGGAAACGCAGCGCATTCTCGACAACCTGATCGAAAACGCGCGCCGCTATGGCAAGACCAACGGCACCGGCCGCGCGGACATCACCGTCAGCACCACGCTACAGGGTAACGAAGTCGTCCTGAGCGTGGCGGACCGCGGCGTCGGCGTACCGGCCGATCAGCTCGCCCTGCTGACGCGGCCGTTCTACCGGCTCGAATCCGCCCGCAGCGAAGCCAAGGGCGCCGGCCTCGGCATGTCGATCGTCAATCGCATCCTGCAGCGCAGCGGCGGCCGGCTGGCGCTGGAGAACCGCACCCCGCCCGAGACCGGCCTGGTCGTCAGCGCCTGCTACGCGCGCGGCTGACCGCCGCAGGCACGGAATCGCAAACCTGCGAGCTTGCACCGACAGCACCCCGCCGCGCGTTTGGTGAGCGGCAGCTCAGTCCTGATCGGCGGCTTCCGCGCGGTAGATCAGCACCACCGCCTGCGCGACGATGCCCTCTTCCTTGCCTTCGAAGCCCAACTTCTCGTTGGTCTTGGCCTTGACGTTGCAGCGCCCGGGCGCTATCCCCAGGTCCACCGCCAGATTGGCCACCATGCCCGGCACGTGCGGCGCGAGCTTCGGCTTTTGTGCGATGACGGTGGCGTCGACATTGCCCACCGCAAAGCCCGCCTCACGTACGCGGCGCACGGCCTCGCGCAGCAGCACGCGGCTGTCGGCGCCGGCAAAGGCGGGATCAGTGTCGGGAAAATGCCGGCCGATGTCGCCCAGGCCAGCCGCGCCAAACAGCGCATCGGTGATGGCGTGTAGCAGCGCATCGGCGTCGGAATGGCCGAGCAGGCCGCGCGTGTGCGGAATGTCCACGCCGCCCAGGATCAGCTTGCGGCCTTCCACCAGCGCGTGTACGTCGTAGCCCTGGCCGATACGGAAATTCGGGATGTCCATCCAGTTCATGCTTGCGATGCCTCTTGGTCGTGGTTGGCCTGCGCGAGGATGGCCTCGGCAAGCGCGAAGTCGTCGGGATACGTCACCTTGAAATTGCGCAGCGCGCCAGGGACCAGCAGCGGCTTGTGGCCGGCCGCCTCGATGGCGCTGGCCTCGTCGGTGACGATGCGGTGCTCGCGCAGGGCCTCCGACAAGACACGCTGCAGCAAACCGAGCGGGAACATCTGCGGCGTCTGCGCCTGCCACAGGCCGTCGCGCGGCACGGTGGCGTCGATGTGCTGATCGGCGTCGGCGCGCTTGAGCGTATCGGCCGCCGGCAGCGCCAGGATGCCCCCGATCGACTGCACGCCCTCGGCTTCCACTGCCGCCACCAGCCGGGCGATCAACGCGGGCGTCAGGCCCGGACGCGCGGCGTCGTGCACCAGCACCCAGTCGTCCTCATGCGCACCCAGACCACGCAGCGCAGCCAGGCCGTTGGTGACCGACGCGTGGCGCGAATCGCCGCCGCAATCGACTTCCACCAGCTTGGTGGCGTCGAAGCCAATCCGGGGAAAACGCGCCGTCAACGGCTCCGCGCCGGGTGAAGTGACCACCACCACGCGCTCGATCTCCGGGCTCGCCAGGAACGCCTGCACGGTGTGCCACAGCATCGGCCGGCCGGCGATCAACTGGTATTGCTTGGGCAAGTCGCCCCCTGCGCGGGTGCCGGTGCCGGCAGAGGGGATCAGCGCGAAGCGGCGTCGGCCAGCGGGGGAAGAAACGGGCATGGGAAGCGTCAAAGTGAGCGTGGGCGCGGCTCTCAGAAAGAATTGGCCGCCGGCCAGCACGCGACTGGCGCGGATTTTATAATAGCGGCCGATACGGGAACACCCCGTGGAACACCCCGCCCGCAGAAGCTGGCGGGGTGTCGTGCTTTGTCCAGCAGACTGAATTGCCGATCCCCATGTCCGATTTCTCGCCGCCTTTTACCCTGACTGCCCTGCCCGCCGTCAAACCAGGCCAGCGCTTCGTCTTCAGCGGCCTGCAGGGCGCGGCGGATGCCCTGCTGCTCTCGCGCTACCTGGAACAGCATCGCGCCGCCGTGCCGATGCTGGCGGTGGTGTGCGCCAATGCCGTCGACGCCCAGCGCCTGGCCGACGAGCTGCGCTGGTTCGCCCCGCAGGCGCGCGTGAAGCTGCTGCCGGACTGGGAAACGCTGCCGTACGACAACTTCTCGCCGCACCAGGACTTGATCTCCGAACGGCTGGCGACACTGCACGACCTGCAGAACGGCGCGTGCGACATCCTGCTGGTGCCGGCGTCCACCGCCTTGCAGCGCGTCGGCCCGCCCTCGTTCCTGGCGGCCTACACGTTCTTCTTCAAGAAGGGCGAGAAGCTGGACGAAGCGGCGCTCAAGGCGCAATTCACGCTGGCCGGCTACGAGTATGTCAGCGCCGTGATGCGCCCTGGCGAATACTCCGTGCGCGGCGGCCTGATCGACCTGTTCCCGATGGGCTCGCCGCTGCCGTACCGGCTGGACCTGTTCGGCGACGAGATCGAGACCATCCGCTCGTTCGACCCCGACACGCAGCGCAGCCTGTATCCCGTGAACGAAGTGCGCCTGCTGCCGGGCCGCGAATTCCCGATGGACGAAGCCTCGCGCACCGCCTTCCGCGGCCGCTGGCGTGAGGTGTTCGAGGGCGACCCGACGCGCTCGCCGATCTACAAGGACATCGGCAACGGCGTGCCCTCAGCCGGCATCGAGTACTACCTGCCGCTGTTCTTCGAAGAGACCGCCACGCTGTTTGACTACCTGCCGGGCGCCACGCACTTGGCCTTTGTCGGCGACATCGAAGACGCGGTACGCCGCTTCTGGGCGGACACCACGCAGCGCTACAACTTCATGCGGCACGACCGCGAGCGGCCGTTGCTGCAGCCCTCGGCGCTGTACCTGGACGAAGAGGCCTTTTTCGTGGCCGCCAAGCCGCATGCGCGCCTGGTGTTGCGTGCCGAGCCCGGCGACGCCCCGCTCTCGCTGCCGCTGCCAAACGTTGCGGTCAATCGCCGCGCCGAAGACCCGCTCGTCAATCTCGAAGCGTTCCTGATGCGCGGCAACTGCCGCGTGATGATCTGCGCCGAATCCGCCGGCCGCCGCGAGACGCTCTCGCAGATGCTCGCCGCCAGCGGCCTGCACCCCGAAGGCGTGGCGGACTATGCCGACCTGCTGACCGGCGACGCCAAGTTCGTCCTCGGCGTAGCACCGCTATACCAAGGCTTCATTCTCGGCGACGAGCGCATCGCCTTCATCACCGAGGCCGAGCTGTACGCTCAGACCACGCGCCGCGCCGGCCGCCGCAAGCAGGAGCAGGCCACCGCCGTCGACTCCATGGTGCGCGACCTGGCCGAGCTGAAGATCGGCGATCCGGTGGTGCACAGTGAGCACGGCATCGGCCGCTACCAGGGCCTGGTCTCCATCGACATGGGCAACGGCGAGGAGGAGTTCCTCCACCTCGACTACGACAAGGGCAGCAAGCTCTACGTGCCGGTGCACCAGTTGCACGTGATCTCGCGCTACTCCGGCGCCGATCCGGAAACCGCGCCGCTGCACTCGCTCGGCACCGGCCAGTGGGAGAAGGCCAAGCGCCGCGCGGCCCAACAGATCCGCGACACCGCCGCTGAGCTGCTGAACCTGTACGCACGCCGCGCGCTGCGCCAGGGCTTCGCCTTCCCGCTCACGCCCGACGACTACGCCACCTTTGCCGAGAGCTTCGGCTTCGAGGAAACGCCCGACCAGGCCGCGGCCATTGCCGCCGTCATCGCCGACATGACCTCGGGCAAGCCGATGGACCGCCTGGTCTGCGGCGACGTCGGCTTCGGCAAAACGGAGGTTGCCCTGCGCGCCGCTTTCGTGGCGGTGATGGGCGGCAAGCAGGTTGCCATCCTCGCACCGACCACGCTGCTGGCCGAACAGCACTACCAGACGCTGGTCGATCGCTTTGCCGATTGGCCCGTGCGCATTGCCGAGATCTCGCGCTTCAAGAACAAGAAGGAGATCGACGGCGCCATCGAGGCCATCAACGCCGGCACCATCGACATCGTGATCGGCACGCACAAGCTGCTCTCGCCGGACGTCAAGTTCGACCGGCTGGGGCTCGTCATCATCGACGAGGAGCACCGCTTTGGCGTGCGCCAGAAGGAAACGCTGAAGACGTTGCGCGCCGAGGTGGACGTGCTCACGCTCACCGCCACACCGATCCCGCGCACGCTGGGCATGGCGCTGGAAGGCCTACGCGATTTCTCCGTGATTGCCACGGCGCCGCAGAAGCGGCTGGCCATCAAGACTTTCCTGCGCCGCGAAGAAGACGGCGTGCTGCGCGAGGCCATCCTGCGGGAGTTGAAACGCGGCGGTCAGGTCTACTTCCTGCACAACGAGGTCGAGACCATCGAGAACAAGCGCGCCAAGCTGGAAGAGCTGATCCCCGAGGCGCGCGTGGTGGTGGCGCACGGCCAGATGCACGAGCGGGAGCTGGAACGTGTGATGCGCGACTTCGTGGCCCAGCGCGCCAACATCCTGCTGTGCACGACCATCATCGAGACCGGCATCGACGTGCCGACCGCCAACACGATCCTGATCCACCGTTCCGACAAGTTCGGCTTGGCGCAGCTGCACCAGTTGCGCGGCCGCGTCGGGCGCTCGCACCACCAGGCGTATGCGTATCTGCTGGTGCATGACGTGGATGGCCTGACCAAGCAGGCCCAGCGTCGTCTCGAGGCCATCCAGCAGATGGAAGAACTCGGCGCCGGCTTCTACCTGGCGATGCACGACCTGGAGATCCGCGGCGCCGGCGAGGTGCTGGGCGACAAGCAATCGGGCGAGATCTCCGAGATCGGTTTCCAGCTCTACACCGACATGCTCAACCAGGCGGTGAAGTCGCTCAAGGCCGGCAAGGAGCCCGACCTGATGGCGCCGCTGGCGGCCACCACCGAGATCAACCTCGGCACGCCCGCCCTGCTGCCGCAGGACTATTGCGGCGACGTGCAGGAGCGCCTGTCGCTGTACAAGCGCCTGGCCAACTGCGAAAGCAGCGAGACCATCGACAACATCCAGGAAGAGCTGATCGACCGCTTCGGCAAGCTGCCGCAGCAGGCGCAGTCGCTGATCGAAACACATCGGCTGCGCATCGCCGCGGTGCCGCTGGGCATCCGCAAGATCGACACCGGCGCCAATGCCGTCACGCTGCAGTTCGTGCCGAACCCGCCCATCGACGCCATCAAGATCATCGACCTCGTGCAGAAGAACCGGCAGATCAAGCTGGCCGGCCAGGACCGCCTGCGCATCGAGAACATCCCCGCCGAGACCGCCGCGCTGGCACAGACGATCCGCCACGCCATGCGGCAATTGTCGTGATCGGATAGGATCGAACGTTCACCTTCAGGAAACCATCATGAGCAACGCCCTCACCGGCCTTTCCACGCTCGACTGGACCCGCAAGCTGGTCAGCTTCGACACCACCAGCCGCGGCTCCAACCTCGCCCTGATCGAAACCGTGCGCGAGTACCTGCGCGGCGTCGGCATCGACTCGCAGCTCTCCTACAACGACGAGCGCAACAAGGCCAATCTGTTCGCCACCATTCCGGCGGCGGACGGCAGCGTGCAAGGCGGCATCGTGCTGTCGGGCCATACCGATGTGGTACCGGTCGACGGCCAGAAATGGGACAGCGATCCGTTCACGCCGGAAGTGCGCGACGGCAAGCTGTACGGGCGCGGCACGTGCGACATGAAGGGCTTCATCGCGTCATCGCTGGCGCTGGTGCCGTCGATGCTGCAGGCCAAGCTGCGCGAGCCGGTGCACTTTGCGCTGTCCTACGACGAGGAAGTCGGCTGTGTGGGCGCGCCGCGCATGATCGAAGACCTGATCGCACGCGGCATCAAGCCTGCCGGCTGCATCGTCGGCGAGCCGACGTCCATGCGCCCGATCGTCGCCCACAAGGGCATCAACGCCTACCGCTGCCGCGTGCACGGCCGCGCCGCGCATTCGTCGCTGACGCCGCAGGGCGTGAACGCCATCGAATACGCCGCGCGCATCATCTGCTTCGTGCGTGACCTGGCCGATGAATTCCGCGCCAAGGGGCCGTTCGACGAGGCGTTCGATGTGCCGTTCACGACGGCGTCCACTGGCCTCATCAATGGCGGCATCGCTCTCAATACGATCCCCGCGCTGTGCGAGGTCGTGTTCGAGTTCCGCAACCTGCCGGGCATGGATGCGCCGGCCATCCGCGCGCGCGTGGAGCGCTATGTGCGCGAAACGATCGAGCCCGCGATGCAGCGCGAGCACCCGGATGCCCGCATCGAGCTGGCCGAGATCGCCGCCGCGCCGTCACTGGATGCCTCCGAGCAGGCCGCCATCACGCAGCTCGTGCGTGTGCTGACCGAGGACAACGACCAGCGCAAGGTCGCTTACGGCACCGAGGCCGGCCTGTTCCAGCGCGCCGGCATTCCGGCCGTGCTGTGCGGCCCGGGCAACATCGAGCAAGCGCACAAGGCCAACGAATACGTGGAGCTGGCCCAGCTCGACGCCTGCGACCGCTTCCTCGCCAAGGTCGTGCGCAGCCTGATGGTGGAGACCGCCTCCGCCTGAGCCGTCCAGCGCACTCGCCTCACCTTTCGGTGGGGCGCATTCCGAGGGGAGCGTTCGCTACAATAGCGCGCTTCCCCGGCGCCGAATCGCCCGTTCCCGACCCCCCCACCCGTCCTCCCATGCCTGTCGTCCTGCAAAGCCTGTCGCCGCTGTCCTCCGGCGAGATCGAGTCCGTCCGCAGCCTGTTCGGCAGCGCCGCCTTCGAGATGCGTGCGCCCAACGTCGCCGCCATCGAGTGGGTGCACGAGCTGCCCAGCGAGCTGCGCATCCAGCTCGACGCCATCTGCGCCAACCTGAAGCTGGACTACGCGTGGATCCCCGACGAGTGGACCTTCGGCGACTTCCGCGTGCTGGCGATGGACATGGACTCCACGCTCATCACCATCGAGTGCATCGACGAGATTGCCGACTTCTGCGGGCTCAAGCCGCAGGTGGCGGCCATCACCGAGGCGTCGATGCGCGGGGAGATCAAGGATTTCAACGAGAGCCTGACGCGCCGTGTCGAGCTGCTCAAGGGGCTGGATGCGAGCGTGCTGGAGCGCGTCTATGCCGAGCGCCTGCAGCTGTCGCTGGGCGCCGAGAAGATGCTGAAAGCCGTGCAGGCCATGGGCATCCGCACGCTGCTGGTGTCGGGCGGCTTCGAGTTCTTCACCTCGCGCCTGCAGGAGCGCCTGGGGCTGGACCGCACGCGCGCGAATACGCTGGAGATCGTCGACGGCAAGCTGACCGGCCGCGTGCTCGGCGAGATCGTCAATGCGGATGTGAAGGCGCAGACGCTCAAGGCGTTCTGCCAGGACCTGGGCGTGACGCCGCAAGAGGCCATCGCCATGGGCGACGGCTCGAATGACCTGAAGATGATGGGCGTGGCGGGCCTGTCGGTGGCGTTCCGCGCCAAGCCCATCGTGCAGGCGCAGGCCGACGTGGCGTTCAATGTTGTTGGCCTGGATGGGTTGTTGAACCTTTTCCCGCAGCAGTAGGCGGCCCCGACGAGAAGGACGGCAAGGCGATGGCGGCACGTCAACCTGCTCGCAAGAAACTCGCACCAGCGGTGCGAGAAACGGTCCAAGTACACGACTACGCAGCCTTGTTGACCGAGGTGAAGGCGCGCATTGTGGCTGCGCAGTACGCAGCAATGCGTGCGGTCAACAAAGAACTGATCGGCCTGTACTGGGACATCGGGCAGTCGATCGTGGCACGGCAGCAAGCTGAGGGATGGGGCAAGGCCGTGGTACAGAAGCTTGCCACGGATCTGCAGGCGAGCTTTCCCGGCACCGGAGGGTTTTCGGCGTCCAACCTGTGGCGGATGAAGAGTTTCTTCGAAACCTACAGCGGCACCACAAAACTCGCACCGCTGGTGCGAGAAGTCGGCTGGAGCCACAACCTCATCATTCTCGAACGCTGCAAGGACACCCAGGAGCGCGAGTTCTACCTGCGCATGACCCGCAAGTTCGGCTGGTCGAAAAACGTACTTGCGCACCAGATCGACAACCAGAGCTACGAAAAGTCGCTCCTGGGCCAGACCAATTTCGACAAGGCGCTGACCCCGGCCCTGCGCGCACAGGCCAAGCTGGCGGTCAAAGATGAATACGCCTTCGACTTTCTCGAACTGGGCGACCAGCACAGCGAACGGGAACTGGAGCGCGCGCTGATCACCCGCATTGAAGATTTCCTGCGCGCGATGGGCGGCATGTTTGCCTTTCTGGGCAGCCAGTACCGGCTGGAGGTGGATGGCGACGAGTATTTCATCGATCTGCTGCTGTTCCACCGGCGCTTGCGCTCGCTGGTGGCCATCGAACTGAAGATCGGCAAATTCGAGCCGGAGTTCATCGGCAAGATGCAGTTCTACCTTGCCGCGCTGGACGCACAGGTCCGCCAGGAGGACGAAAACCCCTCGATCGGCATCATCCTGTGCAAGGAAGAAAAGCGCACCATCGTCGAGTACGCCTTGCGCGATGCAAGAAAGCCGATCGGCGTGGCGACCTACGCCATCACGAAGAGCCTGCCGAAGGAGTTGCAGGGTCAGTTGCCTTCGCCCGAAGCCATTTCGCGCCTGCTAGAAACGTTGTAACGACGACCAGCCATATGCAAAACGGGGCGCAATATGTGCGCCCCGCCTTGTCAGTCCGTGCCCGGGAAGACAGGCAAGGTCAAGCCCGCAGGTGCCCCTCCATCGCCTGCTTCAGGTCGGCGATCAGGTCACGCGGGTCTTCCAAGCCGATATACAGGCGCACGAAGCCGCCCGCACTCTCCCAGCCAGCCGGCGGCCAGGCAGTGGCCGTACGCATCGACGCGATGTTGTATGGCAGCGCCAGGCTGTTCGCCCCACCCCACGAAAACCCGATCGCGAAGTAGCGCAGAGCCTCGATGAAGGCGTCGATCTGCGCATGCGAGTAGCGCTGATGCAGCACGATCGAGAACAGGCCGCTGGCGCCGGTGAAATCGCGCTTCCAATTCTCGTGGCCGGGGCAGTCGGGCAGCGCCGGGTGCAGTACGCGCACGACTTCCGGCCGATCGGCCAGCCATTCGGCCACTTCGCGCGCGTGCGCGTCGTGCGCGGCCAGGCGCGTCGGCAGGCTCGGCAGGCCTCGCAACACGAAATAGCAGTCGTCGGCGGACACGCCCCAGCCCATGCGCATGCGCGTGGCCAGCAGCTTGTGATGCAGCGCTTCGTCGTTGGTGATGGCGGCGCCCATCAGCACGTCGCTACCGCCGGACTGATACTTGGTCAGCGCCTGCACGGAGATGTCGATCCCGTGTTCGAACGGCTGGTAGTAGACGCCGCCGCTCCAGGTGTTGTCGATGGCGGTGATGGCGCCGTGCGCGCGCGCCACCTGGGCGATGGCCGTGCAGTCAGGCACCTCCATCGTCACCGAGCCGGGCGCTTCCAGCCACACCAGCTTGGTGTTGTGGCGCATCAGGTCGGCGATGCCCGCGCCGATCATCGGATCGTAGTAGCGCACGGTGATGCCGAACTGGCGGGCCATCCATTCGCCGTGGTCGCGGTTCGGGCCGTAGGCGTTGTCGGGCACCAGCACGTCGTCGCCGGACTTGATGAGCGTGAAGTACACCAGCGAAATTGCGGCCAGCCCCGAGGGCAGCAGCAGCGCGTGCGAGCCGCCCTCGATCTGCGCCAGCGCCTGGCACAGCGTGTCGGAGGTCGGCGTGGCATGCAGGCCGTAGCGCCAGTGCACCACGCTGCCACTGCCGAAGGCGCGCATGTCGGCGAGGTTCTTGAAAACCACGGTCGAAGCGCGATGCGTGGCGTGCGAGAACGCGGCAAAGCCGTGCGGGACGTTCAGGTCCGGATGCACGGCTTGCGTGGCGGGAAACATGGGCGGGAGCTTGGTGTCGTCGGTCACAGGAGGTTCCTGGCGAGTAGCGTATGAGTGACTTTCGGCAGCTTACCAGCGCGCGCCCGATCGCGCGGGATTGACGGGCGGCAGCACCGGTGCGGGTGCGATCTGGCCCGGTGCTGCGGGCACAAGCGGCGTGGCCGGCACGACGGCATTGCTGTTGGCGGCAGCATCGTACGGCGGGATCACGACCACTGCCACCGGGCGCAGCACGAACGGCTGCGTATGGCCGTCGTGGGCGACGTCGGTCCAGGTGCCATGCACGGCGCCGCGCGCATCGATGGCGCCCTCCCAGGTGCCGGTGACGTGCGTGCCGTCGTCGGACTCCTCCATCAGGAAGCCGCCATTCTCGTATTCGCCCGTGACCACGCGCACGCCGGGGCCCTTGCCGGCGACGTATTCGCCGTGGACGCTGTCGATCTCGCCGGGCTTGCGGCCAAGACGCATGCGGATCGGCAGGTCGCCAATCACGCCGGTGTAGACGGGATATTTTGCGTAGTCAGGCTGGGGCTGCAGCACGCGGGGCGGCTCGGTCTGCGCGGAGAACCCGTTGCCGGCCTGGGCGGCCCGACGCTTGTCGCCATCGGCGACGGCGCGGTTCAGGCCGAGATCGGCCGGCGGCGCGCTCACGGCGCCGGTCGATACGTCGTAGCCGTTGTTGGCGGCCGGCGTCTGGGCAGACACCGGCGCCACGCCTGCGG
>CAJXMR010000140.1 GCA_913056305.1 uncultured Ralstonia sp. | reverse complement strand
AGAAAGTGAGTCAGCCCCGGCAGGGGATGAAACAAGGGATGCACCACAAGAACAAATCCCCACGAATCCCCCCATAGCAAGATACGAATGCAGAGATGCCCACCAGGGCCATTAAGATGGCAGCACTCGCAACAAGCCCGCCATCTCATCCAAATGCAGATCTACCACAACCCCCGCTGCTCCAAATCCCGCACCGCGCTTGAACAAGCCGAGGCCTTCACCAAGCAAACCGGCGAGCCACTCGAAGTCATCGAATATCTGAACACCCCACCCACGCTGGCCGACCTGAAGCAACTCGCCAGCCAACTGAGCACACCGCTGCGCACCCTCGTGCGCGAAAACGAAGACGAGTACGCCCAGCTCAACCTGGCCGATGCCTCCGACGAAGCCTTGCTCAAGGCCATCGCAGCCCACCCGAAACTCCTGCAACGCCCGCTGCTGGTCCGCAATGGCCACGCCACCATCGGCCGCACGCCCGAAGCCCTCGACGCTTTCCTCAAGTAAATCCCGCAGCCCCAAAAAGTTGAACGGCCTGCCGATTTCCATCGGACAGGCCGTTCAGGGGTGGCCGAATCGCCTTGCGCGAGGGCCGGGGCTGCGTCCGTCAAGACGCGCACGGGCTCCGGATCATTCCAGGCCCATCCATCGGGTCATTTCTGACCCGAATCCGATCGCCAGCATGGCGGCGAGCACCACTGCCAGCGCCACTGCGGTCGAAACCGCTGTGACCTTCATGACTTCAGCGTCGTCGCTCTCGTCGCCGCGGGCGCGGTGCAGATGTGAATGCGCGCGCGCGTCGAGCGGGATTGCCTTGGCCGAAGCCTTGCGATGCCAATGCAAGCGCTCCGTCATCGCTCGCAGATGGTGCGTATCAAACGCGTCACGGGAAAATCGCATCGCTGTTCCTCCCGCCGTTGATGTGATGGCCGACGCCGGCACGCACCGGCGTCGGGGTACGTGCGGCCCGATGACGATACGACACGCAAATGACGTATGCGAGTGGCTTTGCGTGTCGGCACCTGCTGGCGCAGTCGTCTGGTCGCCTCGCACAGGACCAGCGTAGACGCGGGTTTGCACTGCCGCAAGTTGCGCCGCGGCATGGTGCGTGCGTCACGCGGGCAAGACGCTGATGCCACGCCGCTCTTGGCTTGATGGGTGATGCGCGGGGCGCTCAGTCTTGTGCGGGCAGTGCAGCAGCTTGGAGCGCAGCGTGCTCGGCTTCGCGCTCAGTTGCGCGTTTATGCAGCTCGGCGAGCATGTTGCAGAAGAGCGCGCCTTGCTCCTTCGCATCGTCCAGCGCGATATGCGTGTGCGGCAGCGGGTCGTGCCACTGCGCGGGGAAGGCCGCCTTGACGTTGCGCCGGTAGGGCAAGCCGGTGAGCGCAAAGGCCAGCGTCTTGATGTCGAGCGCGGCCCAGCCGAACGGTGAGCGCCCGGCAAAACGCATCATGTACCAGAACATGTAGGTGAAATCGAAGCCCGCCGGAAACGCCACGAAGACCGGCTTGCCGGGCAGGCTCTCGACCCACTCCACGTAGCGCGGCAGCGCCGCCTCGGGCGCTTCCAGGTTGCGGCGGCACGCGGCCCATGCCTCGGGCTGCTGCGCCCACCACTGCATCTGGATCGGGTGGCCCTCGGCGCCGGGCAGGGTTTCCAGGTTCGCTTCGAAGGTGCCGATGAGCGTCTTGTCGGCCAGGTATGCCGCGCTGGCAAAGCTCAGCATCGAATGCGGGCCGGGGATGGGGCCGTCGGCCTCGATGTCGGTGCTGACGTAGATCTCCGGACGCGTATCGGGCGTCTGGTTGCCACGCTTGCGGCGCGGCTTGTCGGCCGGGGCCGCGGGCGCGGTGTCGGCGGAGGTGTCGTCGCTCATGCGGTGCCTTCGTCGGCAAACAGGCGATCGGCGACGTACGGGTTGGTCGCGCGCTCATCGCCGAAGGTGGAGACCGGGCCATGCCCCGGCACGAAGGTCACGTCGTCGCCGAGCGGCCAGAGCTTGGTGCGGATCGAGCGGATCAGATCCGCATGGTTGCCGCGCGGAAAGTCGGTGCGGCCGATCGAGCCGGCAAACAGCACATCGCCGACGATGGCGACGCGGTCGGGCCGGCTGAAGAACACCACGTGGCCGGGCGTGTGGCCAGGGCAGTGGAACACCTCGAGCGTGCGGCCGGCGGCTTCCACCGTATCGCCGTCGTCCAGCCAGCGGTCGGGCACGAAGGCCTGCGCGGGCGGGAAGCCGAAGCGCTGGCTCTGCATCGGCAGTTGGTCGATCCAGAACGCCTCGTCCTTGTGCGGGCCTTCGATCGGCACGCCAAGCTGCGTGCGCAGCGCGTCGGCGGCGGCGCAGTGGTCGACGTGACCGTGCGTGAGCAGGATCTTTTCGATGCGCGCGCCTTGGCTAGCGGCGGCGGCCAGGATGCGCTCGATGTCGCCGCCCGGGTCGGTGACGGCGGCGCGGCCATCCTCGCCGATCAGCAGCGTGCAGTTCTGTTCAAACGGCGTAACGGGGACGACGACGACTTTCATGTGGTTTTCTGTGCACACGGGCGCGGAGCGGGAATACGCCGATTGTATCGGCGCCGGCCCGCGCCAGCACTGGGCTGGCGGGCGGCGCTGTTACAACGGAAAGAAAATATTACAAAGTTAATGCAAGATGCCTACGAGATAGGGGTGAATTGATAGGAAATGTAAATAGGACGGCGCAAAGTGCGTGATAGACTCGCGCCCATGCTCAAACCGTTCGCCGTCCCACTCCCCAGTCCGTCAACCCGCCGCGCCGTGCGCAGTTGGTTGCTGCATGGCGCCGCGTTGCTGGTGCTGGCAGGCTGTGCCGCGATGCCGGGCGAGCCGCCGGGCAGCACGCAGGCCGGCAAGGGTGCCGCGTCCACGCGGAAGGTGCCCGACGCGCGCGACAACCCCGATGCCTGGGGCGCGCTAGCCTTCCGTGGCGTACCGGAATCGAGCGGCCTGCAGATGGCCCCGGCCGATACCGAGCCCGGCCTGCGCGCCGATCTCGGCACCTTCGAGCAGCGCGGCCTGGCCTCGTGGTACGGCCGCGGCTTCCACGGGCGCCGCACCGCCAGCGGCGAGCGCTTCGACATGAACGCTTTCACGGTGGCGCACCCGTCGCTGCCGCTCTCGAGTTGGGTGCTGGTGCGCAATCTGTCGAATGACCGCGTGGTCGTCGCCAAGGTGACGGATCGCGGGCCGTATCACGGCAAGCGCATCCTGGACATGTCCTATGCTGCGGCCAAGCGGCTCGACTTCGTCAAGCGCGGCTCGACGCAGGTCGAGATCCGCCGCCTGTCGCGGGCCGAAGTCGAGGCACTGCGCCCCGAACTCACGCAAACCGACGTCGCCAGCAACGATGGCGATGCCGATGTCGGGTCCGACGAGCCGGCACCGCCGCGCAAGAAGGCGGCCCGGCACAAGGCGAAAGCCCGTCGTTAATCCTTCCCGTCGTTCTTCAGCGCCAGCGCGCTTTGATACAGCGCATCGACCGGCGCACCTGTAATCGCTCCGGCCAGCTTGGCCGCGCGCTTGGCGGGCAGCTCGGCCAGCAGCAAGCGCAAGACTTGGTCGGCGGCCATCGCCGTGGGGGCAGCGTCCTGCGCGCCGGCACCTTCCACCACCAGCACGAATTCGCCCTTGCCATGGGTGGCATCGGCGGCCAGCCATGCCGGTGCCTCGGCCGCCGGCAGCACCACAATCTGCTCGAACAGCTTGGTCAGTTCGCGCCCGATCAGCAGGCGTCGCGCGGGCAGATGCTCGGCCAGCGCGGCGAGCGTTGCGTCGATGCGGTGTGGCGCCTCATAGACCACCCACGCCGGCCCATGCGCAGCCCACTGGCGGATGGCCGCATCGCGCTGGCCCGCCTTTGGCGGCAGGAAGCCGACGAAGGTGAATTGCCCGCCCGACGTGTCGAGCAGCTCGCCGGCGGCGGAGAGCGCCGTCACCACCGCGCTCGCGCCCGGCAGCGGAACCACGCGATGCCCAGCCGCGCGCACGGCTTCAACGATGCGCGCGCCGGGGTCCGACACGCCCGGCGTGCCGGCATCGGACACATAGGCGATGCGCTCGCCGCGCGCGAGCCGCTCGACGATGCGCGCGGCGGCCTCGCGCTCGTTGTGCTCATGCGCGGCCAGCATCGGTCGCGACAGGCCCAGGCGATGCAGCAATTGCCCGGTGTTGCGCGTGTCCTCGCAGGCCACCGCATCAACGAGGCTCAGCACATGCCGTGCGCGCAGCGACACGTCGGCGGCGTTCCCGATGGGCGTAGCCACCACATATAATGCGCCGGCGGGATAGTGCTGGTCATGCGCCAGCAGGGTCCAGTCAGGATCACTCACGAGAACTTCTCTTAGTCAGTCGATTCAAACCGCCAATGCACGCGCCGCAGCCCGTCCCTTCGCAGCCCCTTTCACACGACAGCGCCGCCACCGGCGAGGCCGATGAGGACCGCGCGCTGCGCTATCTGCAGGCGCGCGGCTTGTCGGTGGTCGAACGCAATTATCGCTGCAAGGGCGGCGAGATCGATCTGGTACTGCACGATACGGCCGGTGTGCTGGTGTTTGTCGAGGTCCGCGCCCGGGTGGCACGCTCCACGCAGCGCTTTGGCGGCGCGGCCGCCAGCGTGACGCCCGCCAAGCAGCGCCGCCTGATCGCCGCGGCCGAAGATTTTCTCGCACGCCAGCCAGATGATGTACCGGCGTGCCGCTTCGATGTCATCGCAATCGACGGCGCGCGCATTACATGGATGCGCGATGCCTTTGGTGTCGAGGCATGAACTTCGCTCTTCCCACGCTTCCCCCTTCCGGACTCTCATCAAGGACAGCATGAAACTCTCGTTGCCAATGTCTGCC
Organism: uncultured Ralstonia sp.; assembly: GCA_913056305.1. Classification (GTDB taxonomy): domain Bacteria; phylum Pseudomonadota; class Gammaproteobacteria; order Burkholderiales; family Burkholderiaceae; genus Ralstonia. The sequence continues at coordinate 7,620 of CAJXMR010000140.1, read as the reverse complement.
CGTGCCAAGCGCACCGTCGTGCTGGCCGCCCTGGCCGGTATCACCGCCACGCAGCTGACCGCCTGCTTCCCACTGTTTGCGGGTGCCGTGGCCGGTGGCGTGGCGCTCGCCACCGACCGCCGTCCGACCGCCACGCAGACCATCGACCGCGGCCTGCAGATGGAAGCCGAGAACACGCTGATCTCGCGCTACAACGGCCGGGCCCACGTGAACGTGACGGTCTACAACCGCAAGGTGCTGCTCACCGGCGAGGCCGGCAGCGACCAGACCAAGCAGGAGATCGGCCAGTACGCGCAGAAGCTGGAGAACGCGCGTGAGGTCGTCAACGAGATCGTGGTGACCGGCGAATCCAGCTCGTTCGGCTCGCGCACCAACGACACCTACCTCACCACCAAGGTCAAGGCCGCGCTGGCCGGCGCCGACGGCGTGCCCTGGAACTCGATCAAGATCACCACCGAGGCGAAGACGGTGTTCCTGATGGGCGTGGTGACCGAGCCCGAAGGCAATCGCGCCACCGAGGCCGCACGCACGGTGGGCGGCGTTGCCCGCGTGGTGAAGGTGTTCGATTACGTCAGCGACGAGGAGCGCAAGCGCCTGGACACGAACGCCACCTCGACCAACCCGCAAGCGGCGCCAGGCGGCACCCCGGGCACGTCGACCACGCCGGCACCGGCCGACACGCAGGCCCCCGCGCCGGTCACCACCTCGGCGCCGGGCCAGCCGGGCGCGGGTGCCACGGTCTCGCCGGCTACCACGCCGGCGCTGCCGCCCGGCAAGCAGCTGCCGTGAGCGCAGTGATCACGAAAAACGCAGCCTTCGCGCTGCGTTTTTTGTGTCACGCTGACGGCTTGGGATTCAGTCTGATGCCGTGGAAGCCGGTGACCGAGCAGCGGCTGGGGCAGCAGATCGCCGCGGCGCGGCGGCGCGGTGTCTTGGGAGCTTGGCCATCAGCGAGGAGCGTCGCTGACCTGAAGTGCCTCGATTCTTAAGAAGACGTCTTCGCCAACCAATCACGGGGCGACATGCCTACCTTGGCAGCGAACGCACGTGATAGTGCCGACGGGTTTGCATATCCGAGTTCTTCGGCCAGGATTTTGATGGGCCGACCTTCGCGCAGCCGGCTTTGTGCCAACGCTATTCGCCAGCCGCTCAAATAGTCAGCCGGGGTCTGACCCACCACTGCGCGAAATGTGTTGGCGAACGCCGTCCGGGACATGCCGGCGCATCCGGCCATCCGCTCCAGTGTCCAAGGCTCGCCCGGGCAGTCGTGCATCGCCACCAAGGTGCGCGCCAAGCGTGGGTCCGACAGTCCGGTGATGAGGCCAGGACGCACGCCCGCTTCCTGCGGGTGGTCGAGCAGCCAGCGCAACAGCTGGAGCACAACCACCTCGAACAGCCGATCGGCCAGCAGTCGCTGGCCGCAGCGCACGCGGTCGGTTTCAGCGAACAGGAGTTCCAATGCCGCGTGCAGGCCCGGCACCCGGGCCAGCGGTAGCGCAATCAACGGGGGCAGCGCCCGCGCCAGCGGGTTGTTCGCGCCGCCGTCGAAGACCAGCCGCGCGCAGGTGAAATCCGGCCCATCCGCCGGCGGGTTGTGGAAGCAGTGCGTGAGGGGGCGCGGATACAGCAGCAATGTCGGTTCATCGAAGCTCATGCGCTTGGGTACGTCTCGCGCGCCCGGGTGGCTCACCTCCAACTGGCCGCGGCGCAGCACATGCAAGTAGCCATGCCCTTCGCGGGCGTCGAAGTGGTTCAGGCCGCATAGCGCGCCGGCATGATGCAACTGCGCCCGGACCCGGAAGCGGTCGAGGATGCCCGAGAGGCGGTCGATAGGCGTGACAGCCGACATTTGAACTAAATGGTATGTCTTGTGGATTGATTGAACCCAATCATACATTCGGCACGCCCATACTGCCCTCACCAAACCATTCCGGAGAAAGGGCAGACCATGAATTCGCTGAAGCTTTCCATCCTCCTTGCCTCGCTATTGACTGGCTGGGCCGGTGGCGCAACCGCCCACGACACGAGCCATCAGGGCGGCATTGCCACTGAGGCCAACGAGACTGTGAAGGCGCCTTTCGACATCGTCCATACCAAGATTTCCACCGATGGCAACGTTGCCATCTTCCACATGGCGGTTTCCGGCAAGGCCGGTACCACCCATCCCACCAAGTCAGGCAAGCTCGCCGGCAGTTCGGTGTTCTCGTATGTCTGGCCGACCAGCCTGGACCCGTCCGTCGTCGGCTTCGAACCGAAGGCCGGCATCCTGGCCCTCGCGGTGACGTCCCACCCCGACTTCGACGACACGCCGCTGTTCGACGAGAACGGTGACGGGAAACTGGACAACGACGGCGACGTCTGGCATTCGCACTGGGTGGTCTTACAGCCCGACCTTGCCTGCGGTCAGGACGCCTTGAAGGTGGTGGACATTCCCGAAGGCACCAAGCCACGTGTGCCGAAGACCTGGCCGGGCCTGCCCATCCTGATCGACAGCCCGGGCTGGACGCCGACGTTCAAGGACGGAACCGTTGAGGTGCGCGTGCCCTTCGACGACATAGGTGCCGTTGAGGCGGGCGCTTTCGATGGCGTGACGGCCGCGTTGCGCGTCAACGCCAGCGTGCACAACCCGCTGCTGTGCGTCGCCAACGTCTTCAAAGTTGCGTCGGGCGACCTGTCGCTGCCGGGCAAGGCCAACAAATAAGACCTGCTCGCCAGTTCCATGGCTTCACTTCAACCGAAAGCCGGTCTCGGTGACGAGCAGATCGTCGAGAGCATGGCGCCCGTCGCCTTGAATCTCTTCACCAACCACATCAACGTCACCTTGGATATCCCGTTCGATTTTCCCAAGGTCGCGCTGAAGTGAACTTGCGCGAATCTCACCCCGCGACGGGTGAGGTTTGCGCGCATTCGGGTCTTTGACACCATGCGCTACGAGATCGAAGCCAGCCACTGGATTAACACCGACGCACCACTGAGCCTCGCATCCTTGCGGGGCAGGGTAACGCTCGTCACCGTCTTCCAGATGCTCTGCCCCGGCTGCACGCAGTTCAGCCTGCCACAGGCACGCAATCTGTACACGATCTTTGCTCGGGATGACCTGGCCGTGATCGGCATGCACAGCGTATTCGAGCACCATCATGTGATGACGCCCGATGCGTTGCGTGTGTTCGCGAGGGAGTACCGGCTGCAATTCCCAATTGCGATCGATCGTTCCCAGGAGGGTTCGTCATTGCCAGCGACCATGAGCAAGTGGGCGCTGAAGGGAACCCCGACCCTGATGGTGTTTGATCGTGCAGGCGAACTCGCACTTCAGTATTTCGGGCATCTCGATGACTTGCGCCTCGGTGCTGTGCTGGGGGAGCTGATCGCATTGCGCTCAAGCGGGGGAATCGACGCGGCGCGCGTCGTCCAGTCTGCTGACAGCGGACCTGTGTGCAGCGCCATCTGACCTCCTACTCTTCGGAAAGATGACTCCATGAAAATTGCCGTTTTTGACACCTACGTTCTGCGGCCTGATGGCCGCAAGATGCATTTCGACATCCTCGTGCGCGACCAGGACCGCGACAAGGCGTCAGGCGTCGTGCTGGCCCACGGGCGTCGTTACTTGGCAGCCAAAGGGGTGCCGGCGGAAACGTTGAGCGCACAGGAATGTCGCTTCTGCCACACCGAATTTTCCTCGCCGCCCATTGAGGCCGAGATCAATCGCATCGGCTTCGCCATCATCGAGTTGGAAAACTGCGTTTGAGTCTGCTTGGTTCGAGCGCGCCTCCAAGCAGGGTTTTTGTTGTGCTGTGCATCGTGGTGCACGTGGGCGGTGCGGCGTGTTAGGGTATGACGCATTCGTGACTCAGCCTTGCCTGTCATGCCCGTCGCCCCCCGACTCGCCGCCGCGACTGCGCTCGTGGCCGCGTGTGTTGCCCACGCGGCCTGCGCCGCTGATGCTCCGCCGTCCAACGCGCAGGCCCGTACCTGGGCCGCCTCCTGCGCCACCTGCCATCACGCTGACACCGCGCCGGGCGCAAAAACGCCCGCACCAACACTCGCCCCGCTGGCCGGCCGCTCGCAGGCTGAACTGATCGAGGTCATGCAAGCCTTCCGCAGCGGCGCCCGCCCGGCCACGGTGATGGGGCAGATCGCACGCGGCTACGACGATGCGCAGATCGCCGCCATCGCCGGCTGGCTGTCGCGTCAACCGCAGGAGGCGCCATGAGCGACACGTCTTTGCGTAAAGACCGGCGCGCCGTGCTGCGCGCGCTTGGGGCCACCGCGCTGGCCGGACCGCTGGCCGCGTGCGCCTCGCTGTCGGGCACGCGCAATGCGCGCGTGGTGGTGGTCGGCGGCGGCTATGGCGGGGCGACGGCGGCCAAGTATGTGCGCGTGTTCTCCGGCGGGCGCGTCGACGTGACGCTGGTCGAGCCGAACGCCGCCTTCGTCTCGTGCCCGCTGTCGAACCTCGTGCTGTCGGGCGACCGCGATCTCGCCTCGCTGACGGTGCCATACGACGCGCTGGTCGAACGCCACGGCGTGCGCTGGGTGCGCGATCGCGCAGCCGCCATCGACATCGGCGCAAAGCAGGTGCGCCTGGCCGGCGGCGGCACGCTCGACTATGACCGACTGATCCTGTCGCCAGGGATCGACTTCGTGCCGGGCGCGATCCCGGGCCTCGCCAATCCCACTGCCGCCGCGCAGGCGCCGCACGCGTGGCGCGCCGGCATGCAGACGCTCGCGCTGCGCCACCGGCTGGAAGCCATGCCCAACGGCGGCACGGTGGCGATCAGCATTCCGCTTGCGCCGTACCGCTGCCTGCCGGCGCCGTACGAGCGCGCCTGTCTGATCGCCCACTGGCTGCAGCGCGCCAAGCCGGAGTCGCGCGTGCTCATCCTCGACGCGAACGACGACGTGACCTCCAAGGGCGCGCTGTTCAAGCGCGTGTGGGCGCAGCGCTATCCCAATCACATCGAATACCGTCCGCAATACAACGCGGTCGACATCGACGCGACCGGCCGCGTGCTCAAGTTCGACGTGCAGGACGCCGTGCAGGCGGACGTGGTCAACCTGATCCCGCCGCAGCGCGCCGGGGCGATTGCCGTCTCGGCCGGGCTGGCCACGGCCAACGGGCGCTGGTGCGAGGTCGACTTCCTCTCGTTCGAATCGAAGGTGGCGCCGGGCGTGCACGTGATCGGCGATGCCATCCAGACCGCGCCGCTGATGCCCAAGTCCGGCCACATGGCCAACCAGCACGGCAAGGTGGCCGCCGCCGCCGTGGTGGCGATGCTGGCCGGCCGCGCGCCCGATGCGTCGCCGCTGTACGCCAACAACTGCTACAGCTTCGCCACGCCCGCCGAGGCCATGCACGTGAACACCGTCCACCGCTACGACCCGGCCGAGCACACCATGGTGACGGTGCCGGGCGCGGGCGGATTGTCGGCGGCGCCGTCGCTGGAGGAGGGCAAGCTGGCGCTGGGGTGGAGCCGGGCGATCTGGTCAGACATGCTGGGGTAGGCACCCGGCGCCAACAATGCGCAAGATCGTGCAAGTCGGCGCCGCGGCCCGCGCCTACAGTGCGTCGTAGGGCCGCGCGGGCGGCCGTCTGAGTATTCCAATCGCCATGTCTCCCAAGGATCTGCTGCTGGCCCTGACCGTTGTGCTGGTGTGGGGCGTCAATTTCGTCATCATCAAGGTCGGCCTGCACGGCGTGCCGCCGATGCTGCTGGGTGCGCTGCGCTTTGCGCTGGTGGCCTTCCCGGCGGTGCTGTTCGTGCCGCGTCCGAAGATTCCGCTCAAATGGCTGCTCGCCTATGGGGCGACCATCAGCTTCGGCCAGTTCGTCTTCCTGTTCTCGGCCATGTATGTGGGCATGCCGGCGGGGCTGGCCTCGCTGGTGCTGCAATCGCAGGCGTTCTTTACGCTGACGATCGCGGCGGTGGTGCTGCGCGAGCCGATCCGCTGGTACCACTTGGCCGGTATGGCGGTGGCGGCGTGCGGGCTGGCGATCATCGGCATGGCCGGCACCACCCACACTGGCGCGGCGGCCACCGGCATGACCACGGCGGGCTTCCTGCTGACGCTGTGCGCGGCCCTCTCGTGGGCCAGTGGCAATATCGTCACCAAGCGCATCGGGCCGGTCAACGTGGTCAGCTTGGTGGTGTGGGGCGCGCTGATCCCGCCGATCCCGTTCTTCTTGCTGTCGTATTGGATGGAAGGGCCGGAACAGATCGCGCACAGCCTGACGAACCTCGGCGCATCGAGCATCGGCGCCATCCTCTACCTGGCCTTTGGCGCCACCATCTTCGGCTACAGCCTGTGGAGCCGGCTGCTCGGGCGCTATGCCGCCAGCCAGGTTGCGCCGCTCACGCTGCTGGTGCCGGTGGTGGGGCTGGTGTCGGCTGCCGCGCTGCTGGGCGAGCGGCTGGTGCCGGCGCAATGGCTGGGCGGCGCCGTGGTGATGGTGGGGTTGCTGCTCAACGTGTTCGGCGGGCGGCTGGCGGCGCGGTTTGCCATCGCCTGATCTGCCGCACAACGCAGCGCAAACGCCCGGGCCGTGCAGGTTCCGGGCGTTTTGCTTTGGCGGGCCGGGCCCAAGCGATGCTGCGGATTCGGGCACAATACGAGGTCCATCCGCCCGCGCACCGACGCGGGCCGCCTCACCCACCGGAGACCCCATGAAGTTCGCCGCATCGCTCGCCGCCGCTGCCAGCACATTGGCGCTGACGGGACTGGCGCTTGTCGCCGTGCCCGCGCAGGCCGCCATCGACGCCGCCCGCGCCCAGTCGCTCGCCAACCAGAACGCCTGCCTCGGCTGCCATGCGGTCGACCGCAAGCTGGTCGGCCCGTCCTACCAGGATGTCGCCGCCAAGTACAAGGGCGATGCCGGCGCGCAAGCCAAGCTCATCAAGAAAGTGCGCGAGGGCGGCATGGGCGTGTGGGGGCAGATCCCGATGCCGGCCAACCCCAAGATCAGCGATGCTGACCTGAAGACGGTGATCGACTGGGTGCTCGCTGGCGCCCCGGCCAAGTGAGGGCGCGCACGATGCAAGATGACGTGAACCTGACCCGCCGCGATGTCTTGCGCGCGGGCGCAATGATGGCGCTGCTGGTGTCCGCCGGCCTCGCCACCCCGGCGCAGGCCGCCGAGTGGAACAAGACCGCCTTCAGCATCAAGGGCGTGAACGACGTGCTCAAGCAGTTGGGCGGCGGCGGCGCCGTCGACAAGAGCGGCGCCGGCATCCAGCTCACCGCTCCGGACATCGCCGAGAACGGCGCCGTGGTGCCGCTGGTCGTCACCAGCACCTTGCCGGGCACGGACCTGATCGCCATCCTGGTGGAGAAGAACCCGAACACGCTGGCCGCGACCTTTGCCATTCCCGCCGGCACCGAGCCGTTTGTCAGCACGCGCGTGAAGATGGGCGAGACCTCGGCCGTGTACGCGGCGGTGCGCGCCAACGGCAAGTGGGTGATGACGAGCAAGGAAGTGAAAGTCACCCTCGGTGGCTGCGGCGGCTAAGGACTAGGAGCACACCATGGCAGACCCGATGCGCATCCGCGCAATGGAAAACGGCGGCGTGACCGACGTGAAGATCCTGATGAAGCACGACATGGAAACCGGCCAGCGCAAAGACG
>CAJXMR010000139.1 GCA_913056305.1 uncultured Ralstonia sp. | reverse complement strand
GATTCCCGTGTGAAAGTAGGTCATCGCCAGGCTCTCCCATGCAACGCCCCAGCTCCACCCGAGCTGGGGCGTTTGTCTTTGCTGCACCAAACCTCGTACGCGAGATACCCAACAAAAAAGCCACCGGTGAAGGTGGCTTTTTGCGTCTCGGGGTACCGAGTTTGTCAGGCGCGCGCTAAGAATTTTTCGACCAGCCGAACCCAGTACGTCGCCCCCAACGGCAGCAGCTCGTCGTTAAAGTCGTAGCTGGGGTTGTGCAGCATGCACGGACCCAGACCGTGACCTTGCTCGCGGTGATCGCCATCACCATTGCCGATGAAGGCGAAACAGCCGGGCTTCTCGATCAGCATGAACGAGAAATCCTCCGCGCCCATGGTCGGGTCGATGTTGGCGTCAACGTTATCGGCCCCGACCAGCTCGCGCATGACTTCTGCGGCAAACTGCGTCTCCACTTCCGTGTTGACGGTGGGCGGGTAGTTGCGGTGGAAGACAAAATCCACCGTGCAGTCATAGGCCGCGGCGATGGCCCTGGAGACCTCCTCCATGCGCCGCTCGATCAGGTCGAGGACCTCGGTGGAGAAGGTCCGCACCGTTCCGCCGATCCACGCCTCATTCGGGATGATGTTGGTGGCGTCGCCGGCGTGGAACTGGGTGACGGACAGGACCGCCGTGTCGATCGGGCGCTTGTTGCGCGTGATGATGCCCTGCAACGCCGACACGACCTGCGCACCGACGAACACCGGATCATTGCCGTTGTGCGGTAACGCCGCGTGTGCGCCTTTGCCCTTGATGGTGATGCGGAACTCGTTGCTCGATGCCATCAGCGCCCCGGGGCGTGTGCCGAATGCACCCACCGGAACGCCCGGCCAGTTGTGCAGGCCGAATACCGCATCGCACGGGAAGCGCGCGAACAGGCCATCCTTGATCATCTCGCGTGCGCCGCCGCCGCCTTCTTCGGCCGGCTGGAAGATCAGGTGGACCGTGCCGCTGAAGTTGCGGTGCTTGGCCAGGTAATGCGCCGCGCCGAGCAGCATGGCCGTATGGCCGTCATGGCCGCACGCGTGCATCTTGCCGTCGTGCTGGGAGCGATGCTCGAACTGGTTGGCCTCGGCCAGCGGCAGGGCGTCCATATCGGCGCGCAGGCCGATGCGCTTGCCTTCGCCATTGCGGATGATGCCCACCAGCCCGGTCTTGCCCAGGCCGCGATGGACTTCGATGCCCCATTCGGTGAGCTTGGCGGCGACCAGGTCGGAGGTACGCTGTTCTTCGAAGCAGAGTTCGGGGTGGGCGTGAATGTCCCGTCGGAGGGCTTGGATCTCTTGCTGGGCAGCTTGGATTTCTGGAATCAGCTTCATGGGACGCGCTCGTGTTCTGGCTGAAAGTTCGCAATCACGTTCGATGATACGCCGAAGGGCGTTTCCCGGCCCGCTGCAGACCACCCGGGCCGGCATACCTGCCGCGTCTGCATTCGTTCTTTGCATGGAACGCTTCCTGCTTTTTATCCCCGCCCGCTTTGTCTGGGCGCTGTTTTCCGGCGCGCACTGTACGGGTATGCACCAATTTGTGGCGCCGCACATTGCCGACGGCATGGGCGCGTCGCTATAGTCGGCGCGAGCGCTCTGCAGAGGCGCGCCGCGTCGTCAGCGAAGTCGATCCATCGATCTTTTCTTGGGGAGAAATGCCGTGACCATGATTCGGACCTTGCGGCGTGTGGCCGCTGCGCTGTGTGTGGCGGGATGCATGATGGCGGGCACCAGCCCGCTGGCGATGGCCGCCGACCTGAAGCTCGGCATGAGCTCGCCGCCGACCTCGATGGACCCGCACTTCTACAACCTGTTCTCGAACATCAACGTGTCGGAGCACATGTTCGAGTGCCTGGTGAAGATGGACGCGGACAGCCACATCATCCCGGGCCTGGCCGAGTCATGGAAGATGGTCAACAACCTCACCTGGGAATTCAAGCTGCGCCCCGGCGTGAAGTTCCACGACGGCAGCGAACTGACGGCCGAGGACGTGGCCTGGTCGCTCGATCGACCGGCGACGATCCTCAACAGCCCCGGCAAGTTCGACACGTACACCAAGGCGATCATCAACAAGAAGATCATCGACAAATACACGATCCAGCTGACCACGTCGCAGCCGTATCCGCTGATGCTGCCGGATCTGACCTCGGTCTTTATCGTGCAGAAGAAAGCGACGCAGGGGCTGTCGAGCGATGACTTCGCGCAGGGCAAGGGCATGATCGGCACGGGCCCATTCAAGTTCGTCAGCTATGCGCGTGACGATCGGGTCGAGCTGGTGCGCAACGACCAGTACTGGGGCCCGAAACCGGCGTGGGAACACGTGACGCTGCGCTTCATCCCGAACGGGGCGACGCGTATCGCCGCGCTGCTGTCGGGCGATGTGCAGGCCATCGAAAACGTGCCGACGCCGGACTTGGCGCGCGTGCGCGGCGATGCGTCGCTGAACTTCTTCTCGAAGATCTCGCATCGCGTCATTTATCTGTATACGGATGACAAGCGCGACCAATCGCCGTACGTGACCAGCAAGGACGGCAAGCCGCTCGACAAGAACCCGCTCAAGGACCCGCGCGTGCGCCGCGCGATGAGCATGGCGATCAACCGCCAGGGCATCAAGGACCGCATCATGGAAGGGCTGTCCGAGCCGACCAACAACCTGGTGTCGTCGCAACTGTTCGGCCACAACCCGAACCTGAAGACGCTCAAGTATGACCCGGACGCCGCGAAGAAATTGCTGGCCGAGGCGGGCTATCCGGACGGCTTCGGCATTACGCTGCATACGCCCAACAATCGCTATGTGAACGACGAGAAGATCGCGCAGACCATCGCGCAGAACCTCACACGCATCGGCATCGTGACCCGCGTGGAAGGCATGCCGATGGCGACGTTCTCCGCCAAGAGCATCCGCCATGAGTATTCGTTCGGGCTGGTGGGCTGGGGTGCGCAGACGGGTGAGGTCAGCTCGCCGCTGCGCGCGCTGGTGGCGTGCGAGGACTCCAAGAAGGGCTTCGGCACGGTCAACTGGGGCCAGTACTGCAACCCGAAGATGGACGCGGTGCTGGAGCGCGCGCTGTACACCATGGACGACAAGGAGCGCTCCAAGCTGCTGCAGGAGGCGACGGCGATCGTGGTGGACGACGGCGGCATCATCCCGGTCCACTTCCAGGTGACGACGTGGGCGGCGCGCAAGGGCATCACGTATATTCCGCGTACCGACGAGCGCACCTACGCGCACGGCTTCAAACCGCAATAACCCTCTCCCCACACGAGCGAGCTTCTGATGCTGGTCTTCCTGATACGACGGTTGCTGGAATCCGTCGCGGTGCTGCTGGTGATGTCGATCCTGGTGTTCCTGGGCGTGTACGCCATCGGCAACCCGGTCGACATCCTCATCAACCCGCAGGCAGACCAGCAGGACATCGCACGCACGATTGCCGCGCTGGGGCTCGACAAGCCGCTGTGGGAGCAATACCTGTACTTCCTGAACGGGGCGCTGCACGGCAACCTGGGCACGTCGTTCGCGCACGGCACGCCCGCGCTAAAGCTGATCTTCGAGCGCATGCCAGCGACGTTCGAGCTGGCAGTCTTTGCGATCCTGCTGGCCATCGTGCTGGGCATCCCGCTCGGCCTGTGGGCGGGGCTGCGGCCGAACGGCGTGGCCAACCGCACCATCATGACGATCTCGATCCTCGGTTTTTCATTGCCGACCTTCTGGGTCGGGCTGATGCTGATCATGGTGTTTGCGGTGCAGCTTGGCTGGCTGCCGTCCAATGGGCGCGGCGAGACGCGCTTGCTGCTCGGCGTGCCGGTCAGCTTCCTGACGCTCGACGGCCTCCGCCACCTGATCCTGCCGGGCGTGACGCTGTCGCTGCTGAACATCGCCATGGTGATCCGCCTTACGCGCGCCGGCACGCAGGAAGCGATGCTGCAGGACTACGTGAAGTTCGCGCGCGCCAAGGGCCTGTCGAACACGCGCATCGTCGGCGTGCACGTGCTCAAGAACATCCTGATCCCGATCGTGACGGTGGTGGGGCTGCAGTTCGGCTCGGTCATCGCGTTCTCGATCGTGACCGAATCGATCTACGCGTGGCCGGGCATGGGCAAGCTCATCATCGACTCCATCCAGTTGCTCGACCGCCCGGTGATCGTTGCCTACCTGCTGGTGATCGTGACGCTGTTCATCCTCATCAACCTGGTGGTCGACCTCGTCTACGGCGTGCTCGACCCACGCGTGCGCCTGTCCGAGAGCCGGGGCTGACATGACGACATCTACTGCTAACCCCGCCAAGCCGATGGCCGAAGAAACGCCGCTGCGCCGCTTCGTGCGCCAGTTCTGCGCGAGCCGCATTGCACTCATCGGCGTGATCGTGCTGGCCATCATCATCATCGTGGCGATTGCCGCGCCGTGGATCGCGCCGCAGAACCCATACGACCTGTCCAAGCTGGACGTGCTGGATTCGCGCCTCGCCCCCGGCGAAAAAGCCGGCGACGGCATGACCTTCCTGCTCGGCTCGGACGACCAGGGCCGTGACATCCTCTCCGCCATCCTGTACGGCCTGCGCATCAGCGTGGGCGTGGGGGCGGTGAGCACGGTGATCGCGCTGGCGCTGGGCACGGTGCTCGGGCTGATTGCCGGTTTCGCGGGCGGGCGCATCGAGTCGCTCATCATGCGCATTGCTGACCTGCAGCTCTCGTTTCCGCCGATCCTGTTGGCGCTGATCCTGCTCGCGCTGCTCAAGCCCGGCATCACGAACATCGTGATCGCACTGGTGGCTGTGCAGTGGGCTTACTACGCGCGCACCACGCGCAGCGCCGCGCTGGTCGAGCGCCGGCGCGAGTACATCGAGGCCGCGCAGGTGCTGGGCCTGCCGCCGTCGCGCATCATGTTCCGCCACCTCCTGCCGAACTGCCTGCCGCCGCTGATCGTGATTGCCGCGCTGCAGGTGGCCTCGGCCATCACGCTGGAGGCCACGCTGTCGTTCCTGGGCCTGGGCGTGCCGATCACCGAGCCGTCGCTGGGCCTGCTGATCGCCAACGGCTTCCAGTACATGCTGTCGGGCAAATACTGGATCAGCTTCTTCCCGGGGCTGGCGCTGCTGGTGACCATCGTGTCGATGAACCTCGTCACCGACCAGCTTCGCGACGTGCTCAATCCGCGCCTGCAAACGCTATGACGACGACAGCATCCAACAAGCCGACGCTAACAGTCGTTGGCCTGCAGACGCAGTTCACCACGCGCGGCGGCATTGCACGCGCGGTGGACGATGTGTCCTTCACCGTCGGCCGCGGCGAGATCATGGGCCTGGTCGGCGAATCCGGCTCGGGCAAGTCGATGACCGGCTATTCGATCATGGGCCTGATCGATCCGCCCGGGCAGGTGGTCGGCGGGCGCATCGAACTGACCGGCCGCGACGGCATCACGCACGACCTGCGCGCGCTGTCGTCCCGGCAGATGCGCGACATGCGCGGCAACCGCATCGCCATGATCTTCCAGGACCCGATGATGACGCTGAACCCGGTCCTGCGCGTCGACACGCAGATGATCGAGGCCGTGCGGGCCCACCAGCGCGTCAGCCATGACCAGGCGCGCGATATGGCACGGGCGGCGCTGGCCAAGGTCGGCATCCCATCGCCGGACGAGCGGCTGACCGCGTATCCGCACCAGTTCTCGGGCGGCATGCGCCAGCGCGTCGCCATCGCCATTGCGCTGCTGAACAAGCCCGACCTGATCATCGCCGACGAGCCGACCACTGCTCTGGACGTGACCATCCAGGGCCAGATCCTGGCCGAGGTGCAGGCGCTGTGCCGCGAGAGCGGGACCGCGCTGATCTGGATCACGCACGACCTCTCCGTGGTCGCAGGCCTGGCCGACAGCGTGTGCGTGATGTACGCCGGCCGCATCGTCGAACAAGGCAGCGTGCAGCAGGTGCTGGAGGCGCCGCGCCATCCGTATACGTTCGGGCTGATCGCCTCGGCGCCGTCGCGCAACCCGCGCGGGGCGCCGCTGCGGCAGATTCCCGGCATGACGCCGTCGCTGCTGGCGCTGCCCGGCGGCTGCGCCTTCCGCGAGCGCTGCGCCTTCGCCACCGAGGTCTGCAAGCAGACGCCCACGCTCGACGTGCTCGACGACGGCCGCGCGCTACGCTGCTTCCACCCCGTGATCAGTCAACCAACCCCAGGCCCCGAGGAGACCGCCGCATGAACGCGATGCATCCCGAACACGATGCCGCTGCGGCCGCCGACGTATCGTCTCCAGCGCCGCTGGTGCCGATCCTGTCGCTGCAGGGTATGTCCAAGCGCTTTGTGAAAGGGCTGGACATCTCCTCGCACATCGCCAACTGGTTCGGCGCCGGGCTGACGGACGAGGTGGTGCACGCGGTCGATCATGTCGATCTGGACATCGCCACCGGCGAGGTCGTCGGCCTGGTCGGCGAATCGGGCTGTGGCAAGTCCACGCTCGGCCGCCTGGCCGTGGGCCTGCACAAGCCCACCACCGGCACGCGGCTGTGGAAGGGCGTCGACCTGGACCGCCTGCCGCCCGAGCGCCGCCGAGAGAAGCAGCTCGCCATCCAGATGATCTTCCAGGACCCGTACGCGTCGCTGAACCCGCGCATGCGCGTGCAGGACATCGTCGGCGAGGCGCCGGTGGTGCACGGCATGGTCGATGCCGCAGCGCAGCGCGACTACGTGGCCGACATGCTCACGCGCGTGGGTCTGGACCCGAGCGTGATCCGGCGCTTCCCACACCAGTTCTCGGGCGGGCAACGGGCGCGCATCGGCATCGCGCGGGCGCTGGCGGTCAAGCCGGAATTCCTCGTCTGCGATGAATCGGTGGCGGCGCTGGACGTGTCGATCCAGGCGCAGGTGCTGAACCTCTTCATCCGCCTGCGTGAGCAGCTGAACCTGACGTACCTGTTCATCAGTCATGACCTGGGCGTGGTCAAGCACGTCAGCGACCGGGTCGTCATCATGTACCTGGGCCGGGTGGTGGAATCCGCCCCCACCGAGGCGATCTTCGCGTCGCCCAACCACCCCTACACGCAGGCATTGCTGGCCGAAGCGCCTAAACTGGAGGTTCGCAAGAAGACCTACGTGGCGATCTCGGGCGAGATTCCGTCGCCGCTGCATCCGCCCACCGGCTGCCATTTCCACCCGCGCTGCCCGCATGCGATGCCGCGCTGCAAGACCGAGCAACCGGTGCTCAAAGAGATTGCCCCGCTGCGGTTTTCAGCCTGCCACCTGAACGACCAGCCCTAGCACCATGCCCGCCGACGCCACTTCTGCTGCGCTGCAACCGTCCCACGAAGTTCTGGAACTGATCCGTACGCTGGTGGCGTTCGACACCGTCAGCCGCAACTCCAACCTCGGCCTGATCGAATGGGTGCGCGACCGGCTGCGCGCGCAGGGCGCCGACTGCCGCCTCACCTACGACGCCACCGGCGGCAAGGCCAACCTGTTCGCCACGCTGTCGCCGGGGCGCAAGCCGGGCCTGGTGCTGTCGGGGCACACCGACGTGGTGCCCGTGGACGGCCAGCCGTGGGACACCGATCCGTTCGATGCGCAGATCCGCGACGGCCGCCTCTACGGCCGCGGCACCGCCGACATGAAGAGCTTCATTGCCGTGGCGCTGGCCCACGTGCCCGACTTCATGGCCGCCGAGGGCGATGCCAGCTTCCACCTGTCGCTGTCCTACGACGAAGAGATCGGCTGCGTGGGCGTGCGCGGTCTGCTGCGCGATCTCGAGGCCCACGGCATCCAGCCTGCCGGCTGCATCGTCGGCGAGCCCACCTCGATGCGCGCCATCATCGCCCACAAGGGCAAGCGCGAATACCGCTGCTGCGTACGCGGCAAGGAGGCGCATTCCGCGCTGACGCCGCAGGGCGTGAACGCCATCGAGTTCGCCGCGCTGCTGATCGCGCATATCCGCACGCTCGCCGCGCGCATGGCCGAGGAAGAAGCGCGCGACACGGCCTTCGTGGTGCCGCACACCACGCTCAACACCGGCACCATCAAGGGCGGCATCGCCACCAACGTGGTGCCGCGCGATTGCGAGTTCACCTTCGATTTCCGCTATCTGCCGGGAACCGATCCCGACTGGCTCTTCAGCGAGGTCGAGCGCTACGCGCACGACACGCTGCTGCCGCAGATGCGCAAGATTGCCGGCGATGCCGACATCAGCTTCGCCATCAAGGCCAACACGCCGGGCCTGGCGATCGCGCCGTCGCACGAGCTGGTGGCATTGGCGCAGGCGCTGGCCGACAGCCGTGGTGCGGTGCCGGGCAAGGTCGATTACGGCACCGAGGCGGGGCTCTTCTCGCGCGCGGGCATCCCGACGGTTGTCTGCGGCCCCGGCAATATCGAACAGGCGCACAAGCCCAACGAATACATCGCGCTGTCGCAGATCGCCCAGTGCGAGGCGTTCATGCGGCGGCTGGCGCAGCGGCAGTTGCAGCTGGCATAAGCACAAAAGAAAACCGGGCGCTTGGCCCGGTTTCTTGTTGGCGATGATGATGCGCGTTCAGCGGATCACCTGGCCGCTCGAGTTGATGATCGTCATCTCGACGAACTTCGAGCCGATGTGGCTCGCAGGCGAGTAGTTGATGGTGAAGCCGCCCAGGTCGTAGCTGCCCATCGACTCCAGCGCGCCGATGAACTTCTCGCGCGTGAGATCGCGGCCGGCGCGCTTGAGGCCTTCCACGAACACGCGCGCGGCCACGTAGCCTTCCATGCTGCCGTAGTTGAAATCGGTGATGCCATCGGCCTTGAGCAGCTTCTGGTACTCGCGCACCAGCGGCGACGACGCACTGCGCGGATACGGCATCACCTGCGAGATGACCGCGCCGCCGCCGGCCGTGCCCAACTCGTCGGCCAGCGCCTTGGTGCCGACGAACGACACGTTGTAGAACTGGCCGCCGTAGCCCTGCGCCTGCGCACCCTTCACCAGGGCCGCCACGGTCTGGTAGGCGCTGATGACGACGATGGCATCGGGCTTCTGCGCCAGCACGGTGCCAAGCGCACCCTGCACATCGGAGGTGTTGCGCGCCACCGTGGCCTGCGCGGCCAACGTCACGCCCTGGCCCGCCGGCGAGGCGAGCGCGCGCTGCACACCGTCCAGGCCGGACTTGCCGTAGGCGTCATCGTTGTAGATCACGGCGATGCGCTTCAGGCCCGTGGTGTGGATCTGCTTGACGATGACCGCCGTCTCGTCGTTGTAGCTGGCGCGCACATGGAAGATGTTGCGGGCGAACGGCTCGCGCAATGCCATGGCACCCGAGTAGGGCGCGAAGAACGGCACGCCCGCCGGGCTCGCGAGCTTCAGCGCTGCCAGGCTGGTCGGCGTGCCGACGTAGCCGAACAGGGCGAACACCTTGGTGTCGTCGAGCAGTGTCTTGGTGTTGCGCGCGGCCGCGTCGGGCTCGTAGAAATCGTCGAGCACCTTCAGCTCGATCTTGCGGCCGTTGATGCCGCCTGCCGCGTTGACAGCGTTGAAGTACAGCTTGGCGCCCAGGTTCATCTGCTGGCCGAGCTGCGCGGCCGGGCCGCTCATCGGCGCCGATTGGCCGACGAAGATGGTGTCGGCGGTCACGCCGGTCTCGGCGTGTGCGGCGGCCAGCCCGAGGCCGAGCACGCATGCGAACAGGCGGGCTAGCTTGCCCGTCAATGAAAGAGCCATGGATTCTCCCCCCAGAGAAAGTCGTTGCCCGGCGTGCTCCCCAGCCGCCGGCGCAGCCCGCGCAGCACCGGGGCGCGGGCGACCGGCCATCATAATCGAATACAATCGTGACAAAAAGGCGGGTTGCGGGTGACGCGCATGTCGAACGTTTGCATGCAACAACTGTGCGCGCTGTACTGCACCCGCGTACGATGCCCCTCGCGGAGCCCCCGATGTCCACCCAAGTCATCCGTGCCGCCTGCCCGCACGACTGTCCCGATACCTGCGCCTTGCTCGTCACCGTCGAAGACGGCCGCGCCATTCGTGTGCAGGGCGACCCCGATCACCCGACCACGCAGGGCGTGCTCTGCACCAAGGTCAATCGTTACGCCGAGCGCACCTACCACCCGAACCGCCTGCTCACGCCGATGAAGCGCATCGGCGCCAAGGGCGAGGGCAAGTTCGCGCCCATCACCTGGGACGAAGCGCTCGACACCATCGCCACGCGCCTGGGCGAGATCGCACAGCGCAACCCGGAAGGAATACTCCCCTACAGCTACGCCGGTACCATGGGCCTGGTGCAGGGCGAGAGCATGGCTGCGCGCTTCTTCCACAAGCTGGGCGCGTCGCTGCTCGATCGCACCATCTGCGCGTCGGCCGGGGCGACGGCGCTGCGCTACACGTATGGTGCCAGCCTCGGCATGGACATCGAGCATGTGCAGGACGCCAAGCTGATCCTGATCTGGGGCGCCAACCCGATCGCCTCGAACCTGCATTTCTGGACGCGCGCGCAGGAGGCCAAGCGGCGCGGTGCCACGCTGGTGGCCATCGACCCGTACCGCTCGCTGACGGCCGAGAAGTGCCACCGCCACCTGGCCGTACGCCCCGGCACCGATGCGGCGCTGGCGCTGGCGATGATCCACGTGCTGATCCGCGACGATTTGCTCGACCACGACTACATCGCCAACCACACGCTGGGCTTCGACGCGCTGCGCGAGCGAGCGCGGCAATACACGCCGGACTATGCCGCCACCCTCTGCGGCATCGACGCGGCTGATATCGAATGGCTCGCCACGCTGTATGGCACGACCGTCGTGCGCGACAAGCAGCCAGCAGCCATTCGCCTGAACTACGGCATGCAGCGTGCCCACGGCGGCGGGCAGGGTGTGCGCGCGGCGGCGTGCCTGCCGTCGCTGGTGGGGGCATGGCGCACGCCAGCCAGCGGCTTGCAGCTTTCCACCTCGGGCTTCTTCCCGGTCGACACGGCCACGCTGCAGCGGCCCGACCTGCTGCCAGGCTGGCCCAAGCTGCCGCGCACTATCAACATGAGCACCATCGGTGATGCGCTGCTGCATGGAGGCGATGCGTCGTTCGGCCCGAAGGTCGAGGCGGTGGTCGTCTACAACAGCAACCCGGTGGCGGTGGCGCCGGACTCGCGCAAGGTGGCCGCCGGCTTCGCGCGCGAAGACCTCTTCACCGTGGTGCTGGAACACTTCCAGACCGACACCGCCGACTACGCCGACATCGTGCTGCCCGCGACCACGCAGCTCGAGCATGTGGACGTGCACAAGGCCTACGGCCACACCTACGTGCTCGCCAACAACGCCGCCATCGCGCCGATGGGCCAGTCGTTGCCGAACACCGAGATCTTCCGTCGCCTGGCGCAGCGCATGGGGTTTGCCGACGCCTGCTTTGCCGATTCGGACGACGCCATCGCCGCGCAGGCCATTCGCCGCGATGACCCGGCCGCCGCGCATATCGACTGGGCCACGCTCAAGCGCGAAGGCTGGCAGAAGCTTGCGCACCCGGCCGCGCCGCTGGCGCGCGGCGGCTATCGCACGCCGTCCGGCCGCTGCGAGTTCTATTCCGAACAGATGGCGAAAGACGGCCTCGACCCGCTGCCCGGCTACGTGCCGCCGCATGAATCGGCCAACAGCACGCCGGAGCTGGCCCAGCGCTACCCGTTGTCGATGATCTCGCCGCCGGCACGCAACTTCCTGAACTCCACCTTCGTCAACGTCGACAGCCTGCGCAACACCGAGGGCGAGCCGCACCTCGACATCCACCCCGACGACGCCCGCGCGCGCGGCGTGACCGACGGCGAGCTGGTCCGCATCTTCAACGACCGCGGCGTGATGCAGGCGCGCGCCCGCGTGACCGACCGTGCCCGGTGCGGCGTGGTGGTCGGCCTGTCGATCTGGTGGAAGAAGCTCGCGCCCGACGGCACCAACGCCAACGAGCTGACCAGCCAGCGCCTGACCGACATGGGCCGCGCGCCCACCTTCTACGACTGCCTGGTGGAGGTCGCGCCGCTCGCTGAGGTGGCACAACCCGCCGCCTGAATGCGATGACCATCGCCCGCGCACTGCTGCTGTCACTCTCGCTGGCCGGTGCGGCGTTGCTCACCGGCTGCGACACGGTGGGCTATTACTACCAGTCCGTCACCGGGCACCTGTCGCTGATGGCGCAGCGCCAGCCGATCGACGACGCCATCGCCAGCGCCCGCGACGCGCACAACGACAAGCTCGCCACGCGCCTGGAAGACGCCAAGCGCATCCGCGCCTATGCCTCGCGCGAGCTGGGGCTGCCCGACAACGGCAGCTACCGCGTCTATGCCAACCTGAAGCGCTCGTTCGCCGTGTGGAACGTGTTTGCCGCGCCCGAGCTGTCGGTCAAGCTCAAGGAGTGGTGCTTCCTGGTGGTCGGCTGCGTGACCTATCGAGGCTACTACGACCGCAGCGCCGCCATGGCCTACGCGGAGACCTTGCGCGCACAAGGCCTGGACGTGGATGTCGCCGGGATTCCTGCGTATTCCACACTGGGTTATTTCGACGACCCGCTGCTCAACACCTTCG
>CAJXMR010000138.1 GCA_913056305.1 uncultured Ralstonia sp. | reverse complement strand
ACGCCGTGGAACAGGCCAACAAAGAGATTTCGACGCGATTCGACTTCAAGGGCTCCGACGCCCGCGTCGAGCACAAGGAGCAGGAGCTGACGCTGTTTGCCGATGACGACTTCAAGATCAGCCAGGTCACTGACGTGCTGCTGGCCAAGCTCGCCAAGCGTAACGTCGACGTGCGCTTCCTGGACTACCAGGACAAGCAGAAGATCAGCGGCGACAAGATGAAGCAGGTCGTCAAGATCAAGAAGGGCGTCACGGGTGATCTGGCCAAGAAGATCGTCAAGCAGATCAAGGACAGCAAGATCAAGGTGCAGGCCAGCATCCAGGGCGACGCGGTGCGCGTGACCGGCGCCAAGCGCGATGACCTGCAAAACGTGATCGCCATGCTGCGCAAGGACGTGTCGGATGCGCCGCTGGATTTCAACAACTTCCGCGACTGATCGCCTAGTCGGTCATCCAAGCAAAACGCCCCGCACGAGCGGGGCGTTTGCATTGGCGGCAACCGATTTATTGCGACAGCTTGGTCACCTTCAGCGCCGGATCGGCGGTGATGGCCGCTTCCGAGAATGGCAGGCGGTTCCAGCGCTTGCCTGAGAATTCGCGCATCTGGTCGAACGCGTGCGGCGAGGCCGCGTCAGTCGATTCGCCGTAGGTGAGCAAGGCGTCGGCCACCGGGCCCTGACTGTCGAACGTGACGGTCTGGATGTAGCTGGTGCCGAAGTACACCGGCAAGCCCTTCGGCCCAATCGGCAGGCTCTGCAGCTTGTTGAGCACGCCTTCGTACTCCTCGCCGCCGTGCAGGGCGATGAGGCCATCCGGCGCGCGCGCCGCCTGCACCGTGCCCAACCGCGCATCCAGCGCGAAACCTGCCGTGCGCACCGCGCCCACCGCATCCTTCAGCGCCTTGAACACCGCCGTGCGGACGGCCGCGTCGTTCATGCGCAGGCCGCGCGGCGTGTCGATTGGGTCGGCTGGGTTGAAGTCGACGGCGTACACGTGCGGGATGTCCTTGGCCCGCATCCAGAACTCGCGGAACAGGTGGGCGGCGCGGGCGTCGGCGTTGCTGGTGCGGTTCCATACCGTGAGCGCCGCGCAGCCGTCGCGCACGTCGGCGTCGAGGTTCGCGGGGTTGCCGCCAGCCTTGCATGCGAACAGCAGGTCGTCTGCAACCAGATGTCCGGCCAGGTTGGCATCGCGGAAGATCATCGCCTGCAGGTTCGGCAGATTCACGCGGTTGCCGGGCAGCCCGTCGGTGCCGGCCAGGCGGCGACCGATCTCGATCAGGCCGATGCGCGTGCGCAGGCGCTGCGGCACATCAGTCGAGCCCATCACCGGCGAGAAAC
The DNA here is from genome assembly GCA_913056305.1 of uncultured Ralstonia sp. Lineage (GTDB taxonomy): Bacteria > Pseudomonadota > Gammaproteobacteria > Burkholderiales > Burkholderiaceae > Ralstonia. The sequence continues at coordinate 11,315 of CAJXMR010000138.1, read as the reverse complement.
CGGTCAGCTTCTGCGCGGGGTTGGTCAGCCACGAGCTGTCGTTGCTGTTGGCGACGAAGTCATCGCGCTCCAGCACCGGCATGCGCGCGGGCGCCACCAGCCCCGGCACCGGCGAGTCCGGGTCGACTTGCCAGTTGCACGCGCTGCGCGAGCCGTCGAGCAGCACCAGCCCCACGCCCTTGAACAGCTTGTCGGCCAGCGGCGACGGCGCGCAGCGCTTGAGCGTCTCGGCGGACACGTCCGGCGTGGTCGACACGTCGGCGAACAGCGCGCGGCCGTTGCGGTCGGTGGCGATGGTGTTGACCCAGGGGATGCCCAGGTTGCCGATCGCCTGGCGGATGCCCGCCACGTCCTTGGCCTGCGCGATGTGCAGCCACGTGTCGATCGAGCGCGTGTTGTTGCGGTTGGCGTCGCGCAGCGCGTAGGCCTTCTGCGAGGTCCATGGCATGCCGCCCGCGGGCATCGACAGCACGGGGCCGTACTCGGTGCTGTAGAAGGTGTGCGTGCGGTGCTCGATGCGGCCGTCCGGCAGCTTCACGTCGAAGGCGACCGTGCGCGTGGTCATCTTGTGCGGCGTGCCGTCGACCAGGTAGGTGGTCGGGTCGCCCTCGGCCAGCTTCAGCTCGAACAGCGTGAAGCGGCGGCCGGTGGAGACGGTGTGTGTCCACGCCACGTCCCGGTTGAAGCCGATGCTGACGACCGGGAAGGCGGCGATCGACGCGCCCATCACGTCCAGCTTGCCGGGCACCGTCAGGTGGACCTGGTAGAAGCGGTTGGTGGTCGTCCACGGGAAGTGCGGGTTGCCCAGCAGCGCGCCGTGGCCGTTGTCGGTGGCGGCGGCACCGAAGGCCCAGCCATTGGAGCCGATCGGCATGTCGCGCAGTTGCAGTTCGCGATCCAGCGCGGCGGTGTCGACCGCATGCGGCGGGATCACGCGGTTCGAGACGGGTGCACCGCCCGGCGGCTGCGCGGCGACGATGCTGTTGAGCATGGCCCCGGCGCTGGCCTGGATGGCCTTCTCCTCGCCCATGCGCAGCATGTCGGCCAGCGTGAGCGGGCGCACCCAGGCGGCGCTGCGGCACGCGGTGGGGAAGTTGGCGGCCGGCGTGTCCTTCAGATACCGGTTGTAGCCGGCGATGTAGCCGCGCAGCAGCTCGCGTGCCTCGGGCGACATCAGCGCATAGCCGGCGCGCAGGCCGGCCTCGTCGAAGGCGCCCTTGAAGAAGGCGTCCGCCTGCGCGTTCGGGACGGGCTTGAACGAGACGCTCACGGTGCCATCCGGCCCGAACGTCTTCGAGCGTTCGCCGTTGACGGTGACGACCTGGTCGGCCAGCAGGCAGACGTTGTCCTGCGCGTAGGCGTAGGCCATGCCGTAGCCGAGGCTGGCGTAGTCGTTGGCGCGGATGTGTGGAATGCCGAAGCTGGTGCGGCGGATCTCGGCCGAGAGGCCGGTGTCGCTGAGCGTACCCCAGCCGCTGTCGGTCGTGCTCGCGCAGCCCGCCAGCGCCGCAAGCGCGGCCATGGTGAGCGTGCTGCGCAGTGCGAATCCCTGCGTCATGCGTTGTCTCCTGATCTTGGTGTCGTTATGGGTGAGTGCGTCTGCGCGCAGCCACCGACGCATCGTCAATCGGACGGGTCTGATTCGAAAGAGGTATTCCCGCCAGAGTTGGGGTCAATATCGCCACGTAGATCACCGCTTGTGCCTATACTGCGGCATGCCGACCATCGACCTTCTGACCTTTCCCGACGCTGGTTTTTCCATGCTGGCGACCGCCGCCGATACGCTGGGCGTGGCCAATGCGCTGGCCTCCATGCAGGCCGGCAAGCGGGCCCGGCAGGGGGACAATCGCGCCAACGCGCCGGCGTTCGGCTGGCGGCTTATCGCACGCGATCCGGCACGCTGGCGGGCGGCGGCCGGCACGCTGGCTTGTCGCTGCGAGGCGTTGCCCGCAGACGACTCCGCACTTGGCGACGCGCTGATCGTCCCGCCGCTGCATTTCGACCACATCGGCACGCTGGAGCAGCGCCTGGCCTTGCTGGAGCTGGAGCGCGCCACCATCCGCCGCTATCTGGAGGCGGGGCGGCTGGTGGCGTCGCCCTTCACCGGCGTGGCGATGCTGGCCGATGTGCTGCCGCCCGGCCAGCGCTTGACAGTGACGTGGCTGATCGCGGGCTGGCTGCAGGGCAACTTCCCGCATCTGAAACCGGCACCGGCGCAGGCCATCGTCAGCAGCGGCAACGTCATCACCGCGCGGGCGATGGAGCACGGTGTCGCGCTCGTGCATCGCGTGGTGGGCCGGCTGGCCGAGGCACGGCTGGCACGCACGCTGGCCAATGCCGTGCTCGACCATCCGTCGCGCGGCGAGGCCATCGGCATCTGGCTGCGCAGCAAGCCTGCCATCCGCGACAGCGTGGTGCTGCGCGCGCGGCGCTACCTGCAGCAGCATCTGCACGAGCCGTTCGACCTGGGCAAGCTGGCCGCCGCCGCCTCGACCAGCGAGCGCACGCTATTGCGGCATTTCACGAAAACGGTGGGGACGTCGCCGCTGCAATTGCTGCACCGGCTGCGCGTGGAGCGCGCCTGTCACCTGCTGGAAGTCAGCACGCTGAGCCTGACGGCGATTGCCGAGCAGTGCGGCTATCAGGACATGTCCGCCTTCCGGCGGCTGATCCGGCGGCACACGGGGCGGCCGCCGGGAGAACATCGGCGCGCGCATTCCGTACGCGCCGAGTTACGGAGTTAGGTGGCGCAGTTAAATCGCTTTCTTCTTCTCGCCGATGCGGCTTTCCTTGCCGGCCAGCAGCTTGGTGATATTGGCGCGGTGGCGCGCGATCAGCAGCACCGACATCACTGCGATGGCGCCGGCGATCCAGTCGAAACCGAACAGCAGCACGTAGTAGAACGGTGCGAACAGCGCCGACACCAGCGCCGCCAGCGACGAGTAGCGGAAGAACCCGGCGATGATGATCCACGTTGCCAGCGTCGCCAGCCCGAGCCACGGGTTCAGCGCCAGCAGCACACCGGCCGCCGTGGCCACGCCCTTGCCGCCGACAAAGCGGTGGAACACCGGATACAGGTGACCGAGGAACACCGCCACCGTCACCAGGGCGATGCCGGTATCGCCCACGCCGAACTGCGGCGCCAGGCGCTGTGCCAGCCAGACCGCAAACCAGCCCTTGGCCGCGTCGCCCAGCAGCGTGAATATTGCTGCCTTCTTGTTGCCCGAGCGCAGCACGTTGGTGGCGCCCGGGTTGCCGGAGCCATAGGTGCGCGGATCGGCCAGGCCCATCACGCGGCTCACCACCACGGCAAAGGAGACGGAGCCGATCAGGTAGGCGGCGACGGCAAAGAGAACGGTGGCGACAACTGGGGACATAGGTATTTGGTGAATTCGGGCTGCGCGATTGTAGCGTGCGCGTAGGGTGCCTCAGCCGCCGTGTCCGTTTCAATCGGGGTTTGCACAGTGCACCGGCTGCGCGTTCAGCACCGTGGTCAGCACGTCCGGCGCCAGGCTCACCAGGAAGCCGCGCCGCCCGCCGTTGATGTAGATGCGCTCCAGCGCCAGCACCGACGCTTCCACGTACACCGGCATCGCCTTGCGCACGCCAAACGGCGAGGTGCCGCCGACCAGGTAGCCGCTGTGCCGCTGCGCCACCTCCGGCTTGCAGGGCTGGATGTTCTTGCGGCCAGCCTGGCGCGCGAGATTCTTGGTGGAGACCGAGCAGTCGCCGTGCATCAGCACGATCAGCGGCTTGGCGTGCTCGTCCTCCATCACCAGTGTCTTGACCACGTGGTGCTCGTCCACGCCGAGCTGGCGGGAAGACTCCGTCGTGCCGCCGTGCTCGACATAGTCGTACGTGTGTTCGGTAAAGGCGACGCCGTGGGCCTTGAGGAACTGCGTGGCGGGCGTCTCGGAAACGTGCTTGGACTTGCTCATGCGGGGCAGGGAAGAACTATCCGCGCGGATGGTGCTGCGCATGCAGCGTGCGCAGCCGCTCGCGCGCGACGTGGGTGTAGATCTGCGTGGTGGAGATGTCCGCGTGGCCGAGCAGCATCTGCACCACGCGCAGGTCGGCGCCGTGATTCAGCAGGTGCGTGGCGAACGCGTGCCGCAGCGTGTGCGGCGACAGCGGTGCGCGGATGTCGGCACGCAGCGCATAGCGCTTGATGAGGTGCCAGAACGCCTGGCGCGTCATGCCGTCGCCGCGCGCGGTGACGAACAGCGCGTCGGCGGTGCGCTCGCCCAGCAGCGCCGTGCGGCCGTCGCGTAGATAGCGCCGCAGCCAGTCGCCGGCCTCGGCGCCGAACGGCACCAGCCGGTCCTTGCCGCCCTTGCCGCCGATCACGCGCACCACGCCCTCGTTCAGGCCGACTTCCACCGTCTTCAGCGCGACGATCTCCGACACGCGCAGGCCGCTCGCATACATCAGCTCGATCATGGCGCGGTCGCGCAGGCCGAGCGGGGTGTCCACATCCGGTGCGTTGATCAGCGCCTCGACCTGGGCTTCGGACAGCGTCTTGGGAAAGCGCGGCGGCTGCTTGGCAGTGGGCAGCAGGCGCGACGGGTCGGTGGCGACCACGTGCTCGCGCAAGGCCCACTGGAAGAAGCGCTTGAATACCGTGCGGCGCCGGTTGGCGGACGACGCACGGCTCTCGGCGTGGCGCGCGGCGAAGTAGTCGGCCAGGTCACCGTCTTCGGTGTCGGCGATGGATTTGCTGCGCTCGGCCAGCCAGTGCGCGTACAGCGTCAGGTCGCGCCGGTACGCATCGAGCGTGTTGCGCGCGAGGCCGTCCTCCAGCCAGAGCGCGTCGCAGAAACGCTGGATGGCCTCCGCGCTGGGTGGGGGCAGGGCGGCTGCTTCCGCTGCCTTCGGTGCAACTTTGCTCATATCAGCATCACGCCTTCGTGGCGTAGCAGCCAGTGCTTGATGTTCAGGAGGTAGCCGTCGACGTGGTGCGAGAACCCGCCAATGCCCGAGGCGCTGACCACGCGGTGACACGGGATGATGATGGGAAACCAGTTGTCGCCGCACGCCTGGCCCACCGCGCGTGGCACGCTGCCAATCTGTTTGGCGACGGCGCCATAGGTGGTGACGCCGCCGCGCGGCACGGCGCGGATGGCGTCCCACACGCGGTGCTGGAAGTCGGTGCCGGCCGGCGTGAGCGGCACGTCGAAGGTGGCGTCGGGGTTGGCGTAGTAGGCGTCGAGCTGGCGCGCGAGTTTGCGGATCAGCGGGTCTTCGGGGCCGACCGTTGGCACGCTGTCCGGCAGGTAGACGAGTTCGCGCACGCCGCCGTTGGCCACGCGCACGCCCAGCTTGCCGAACGGCGCTTCCAGGACGGCATCGAAGGGGGAGGGCATGGCGGTGCGGGGCGTGGAAAAACGATCCTGTGAATCTAGCACAGGGGGCCATCCCACATCGAGTTCAGGAGCCGAGCAGCCCGTTCTTGAGATCGCGGTCGACCGGGTTGTTGCCGATGAAGATGCTCAGCACGGCCTGGTAGAAATCCTCGCCGGGGATCGGCTTGCCGCGCGGTGCGCCGTTGACGCAGATGATGGTGCCGGCTTCGGGCGTGTAGTCGAAGTCGATGGTGTCGCCGCGGTGGGTGGCGCCGATCTGCCGCATGGCCTGCTCGAGCTGGGTCAGGCGGTCCGACAGCCGTTCGATCTGCGGTTCGGTCTGGTTGCGGCGGATGCCGTTGTTCAGGGCGTGGATGAATGTGTCGGCACCGACCTCGCGCAGCGGATGGATCTGCAGGCGCTTGGGCCCCTTCATGCCCAGGATGACGGCAGCGTTCTTGGCGCGCTCCGGCAGGTACAGCCCCGCCACATAGCCCTTGATGACGAACACCGAGCGCAGCCCAGCGCCATTGAGCGGCAGCTCGCGGCCGGCCAGGCGCACGGCATCGTCGAAGTGCACGCCCTCGATATCGACTGCCGCCCACGCCGGCAGCGCGCACGCGCCCAGCAGCATGGCGCCTGCCACGCAGCGGCGCCACATGCGGGCCGCAGCAGTGGAGCGGGCGCGCACTGGGAAACGCAGTGCGCGGCAGGCGGAAACGAGGGCGGGAAACATTGAATACGGGTGATTTTCGGAAGGGCTCCATTTTGGCGCTTGTGACATTTTCAACAATTGGTATCTGCCCTGATGCGCAACCGTTTGCGTACCGCGCGGTATAAGGCCTTACGTTAACCAGTCTTAACCCGCGCTTTTACCACCCGAGCTTTGCGCGTGACGTGTGCGACTTAAAACTGCACAGACCGTTATTCCAAAGTGGAATTAACGCGTCCGGTTTTTCGATTAGTCCTGTGCGGGCGATTTCACTACAGTCGGCCGATCGCACGTCGATGCGAGCCCAACAGGAGACCCGATCGTGTTACTGCAGGACAAATCCGTCATCGTTACCGGCGCGTCGCGCGGCATTGGCCGGGCCACCGCGCTGGCCTGCGCGCGCGAGGGCGCCGATGTGCTGATCAACTATCGCGCCCCCGCAGACGCCAGCGCGCAGCATGCCCAGGCTGCGGACGACGTGGTGCAGGCCGTCCGCGCGCTGGGCCGCCGCGCCATCGCCGTGGAGGGTGACGTCGGCGACCCGGCCACCGGAGAACGACTGGTGGCCGCGGCGGTGGACGCGTTCGGCAAGGTCGACGTGCTGGTCAGCAACGCCGGTATCTGCCCGTTCCACACGCTGCTCGACATGCCCGATGCGGTGTTTGAGACCACCATGCACGTCAACCTGCACGGTGCGTTCTATGTGACGCGGGCCGTTGCCCGCCAGATGGTCAAGCAGGGCCACGGCGGCGCCATCGTATCGACCAGTTCGATCAGCGCGCTGGTCGGCGGCGAGATGCAGACGCACTACACGCCCACCAAGGCAGGCGTGCATTCGCTCATGCAGTCGTGCGCCGTGGCGCTGGGGCGGCACGGCATCCGCTGCAATTCCGTCCTGCCCGGCACCATCGAGACCGACATCAACCAGCAGGACCTGGCCGCGCCAGGCAAGCGTGAATACTTCGAGCGGCGCATCCCGCTCGGCCGCCTCGGTCAGCCGGAAGACGTGGCCGACTGCGTGGTGTTCCTGGCCTCCGATCGTGCGCGCTATGTGACCGGCGCGGCGCTGCTGATCGACGGCGGCCTGTTCGTCAATCTGCAGTAGGAGGCGGCCCGTCATGCCAACCGAACCGCTGCAGACCCGCGCCTTCACCATGCGCCTGTTCCCAGGCATGGCCGATGTCTACGCGGTGCGTCACGACGCCATCTGGCCCGAGCTGGAGGCCGCCTTGCACGATGCCGGGGTGGTCGACTACCGCATCTTCCTCGACGAGGCCAGCGGCACGCTGTTCGCCGTGCTGCATCACGTGGCAGACCACCGCCTCGACAGCTTGCCTGACCTGCCGGTCATGCGCCGCTGGTGGGATGCCATGGCCGACCTGATGGAGACCGGTCCCGACAACGTGCCGCGCCAATGGCCATTGCGGCCGGTCTTCACGTTGCGCAGCCGGGAGCCGGCATGATGCGCTACGGCCCGTCCCCGACCGGCCTGCATGTGGTCGATGCGCACATGCATCTGTGGGACCCGGCGGTGCTCACGTATCAGTGGCTGGCGCAGCCCAAGATATCGTTTGCCGGCGACGCGGCGAAGCTGCCGCAACCCTACGGGCTCGCCGAGTACCGCCGCGATGCCGCATTCGCGGCCGTGCCCGTGCACGTGCACAAGATCGTCCACATCGAGGCCAACGCCGACGACCCGATGGCCGAGACCGCCTGGCTGCAGCGCCTGGCCAAGACCGACCCGGCGGGCATGCCCAACGCCATTGTCGCCGCGGCGGACCTGACCGGGCCGCACGTGGGCGACGCGTTGGCCCGGCAGGCCACGTACGCCAATGTGCGCGGCATTCGCCAGATCCTGAACCGCCATGTCGACGCGCATTTCCGCTACGTCGAGCGCGACTACCTCAACGATCCGGCCTGGCAACGCGGCTTCGGATGGCTGGCGCGGCATCACCTGTCGTTCGACCTGCAGCTCTATCCCACGCAGATGGCCGACGCGGTGCGGTTGGCACGGCGCCATCCCGATACGCTGCTGATCCTCAACCACGCCGGCATGTTCGTCGACCGCGGCAGCGTGGCCGGCTACCGCCTCTGGCGTGACGGGCTGCGCGCGCTGGCTGCCTGCGACAACGTCTGCATCAAGCTCTCCGGTCTGGTCATGGTCGATCACGCCTGGACCGTCGAGAGCCTGCGCCCCTACGTGCTGAAAGCCATCGACCTGTTCGGCCCGGCGCGCTGCCTGTTCGCCTCCAACTTTCCCGTCGACGGTCTGCACGCGACCTATGGCGCGGTCTGGCGCACGTGGGCAGAGATCGTGGTCGGCGCCTCGGCCGACGAGCAGCACGCGCTGTTCGGCGGCAATGCGGAGCGCGTGTACCGGCTCTAGCGCCCGCCTGCAATCAAAAGAACAACACACAACCATCAGGAGACACCATGGAGATCGCCAGCGGCGTGCTCTATCACTTCATCGGCGGGTTCTCGTCGGGCAGCTTCTACCTGCCGTTCAAGCGCGTGCGCGTGTGGGCGTGGGAGAGCTACTGGATCGTCGGCGGGCTGTTTTCATGGCTGATCGTGCCGTGGTTGGCGGCGGCGCTTACTGTGCCGGATTTTCTCGACATCATCCGCGCCACCGCGGGGTCGACGCTGGGCTGGACGTATCTGTTCGGTCTGCTGTGGGGCATCGGCGGCATGACTTTCGGCCTATCGTTGCGCTACCTGGGGATGTCGCTGGGGATGTCGGTGGTGCTGGGCACATGCTCGATCTTCGGCGCGCTGGTGCCGCTGGTCTATCGCGATGTCGTGGGCGCGCCGGATGGCGAGGGCTTGCGCGCCATGCTGGCGTCGTCGGCGGGTGAATGGCTGATGGCCGGCATCGCCGCCTGCGTCGTTGGCATCGCCATCTGTGGCAAGGCGGGCATGATGAAGGAACGGGCACTGGCGGCCAAGGGCACGGCGCCGGAGGGCAACGAATTCGACCTCGCGCGCGGGCTGGCGGTGGCGCTGGTGTCGGGGGCGCTGAGCGCGTGTTTCAGCTTCGGCATCCAGGCCGGCCAGCCGATGGCGCAGGCCGCTGTCGCGCACGGGCACGATCCGCTGTTCCAGAACAACGTGGTGTTCGTGGTGGTGCTGTGGGGCGGTCTGACCACCAACCTGCTGTGGTGCCTGTACCTGAACTGGCGCAACCGCACCTTCGGCGACTATCGCGACCGTTCGGCGCCGCTGCTGCCGAACTACCTGCTGTCGGCGGCGGCAGGGTCGATCTGGTTCCTGCAGTTCTTCTTCTATGGCATGGGCGCGAGCAAGCTGGGCAACGGCGCCAGCTCGTGGATCCTGCACATGTCATTCATCATCCTCGTGTCGAACGCGTGGGGCCTCTTGCTGCGCGAATGGCAGGGCACCGGCAGCCGTACGCGCGCGGTCGTGCTGTTGGGGATCGCGGCGATCCTGCTGTCGGTGGCGCTCACCGGCTACGGTGACGCGCAGTTGCATGCGGAGTGAGGCCTGCCCGATGCCCACATATGCACGACGCCGGCGCCGCCTTGCGCGCACACTGACGCTGAGCGCCGGCCTGACAGTCTCAGGCGCGGTCGACGCCTTCGAATTCAAGGGCTATATCCGCTCGGAGCAGGCTTGGAGCAATGGCCACTCGCCGGCCTGCTTCCACCTGCCCGGCGCGCCCGCCAAGTACCGCTACGGCAACGAATGCCAGACCTACAGCGAACTGCTCGGCTCGCAAGAACTGGCGGATTTCGGTGGGGGCACCACGCTGACCGGTACGGCGATGGTCGGCTTGAACGACGGGCCGAGCCGCGTGCCGACCTTCACGCCGCACCATGGCGACATGCGCCTGCCGCAGGCCTATCTGCGGTTGAACAATGTCGCGGCGCTCGGCAATGGGCGCCTGTGGGCGGGCCGCCAGTACTACCGGCGCAACGACATCCATATCAACGATTTCTTCTACTGGAACCCGAGCGGCCTGGGCGCCGGGCTGGAAAATGCCGACCTGGGCCTGGGCGGCCCACAACTCAGTTATGCGTGGTTCCGTTCAGACGGCCACCACCAGCGGGACTACGCCAACCGGCACGACATGCAGCTCTCTGGCATGGCGACCAACCCGGGCGGCGAACTCCAGGCAGGCGTGTCGTTCATCCAGCGCGCCGGGCAGGTGGCGGGCAGTCATGCTGGCTGGTCAGTCACGCTGCACCACCTGCAGACCGGCGTGGTGGGCGGCAAGAACCGGGCGGCGCTGCAATACGGTCAGGGGCCCGGCATCGGCCTGGGGCACACGGGCACGCTCACGGCTGGGCACGACACGCGGCGCTGGCGCGTGCTGGATGCGTGGGATTGGCAGTCCGGCAACTTCGGCGGGCAGATCGGTGTGGTGCACCAGCGCGATATCGCGCCGGCCGCGGAGGGTGGCGGGCAGCGCTGGTGGTCATTCGGTATCCGCCCCGTCTATGCGGTGGCTGAGCACCTGAAGTTCGTGCTCGAGCTCGGCCACGATCGCGTCACACCCGACGGTGGTCCGACGCGGCACCTGACCAAGGTGACGGTCGCCCCGGTGTTGTCGATGGGGCGCACCTTCTGGAGTCGGCCTGAACTGCGCTTCTTCCATACCTACGCGCGCTGGAACCAGGCCGCGCAAGCGGCCGCTGCGCCCGGCAACCCGCTATCGACCACCGGCGTATTTGGCTCGGCGTTGGCAGGTCACACGATCGGCTTGCACTTTGAGACGTGGTGGTGAGCCGCTCAGGCGGCCAGCGCCCAGGCCACGTGCTCACGCACCAGTTCGGAGGCGTCTTCCGCGCGCGCGCGCAGCGCGTCCTGTAGCCGCGCGCGCGCGGTCTCGGGCAGCGGCCCCCGCAGCGCATTGCCCAGGGCCACCGCAATGTTGCGCAGCCAGCGCTCATGCCCGATGCGCCGGATCGGGCTGCCTTCCAGCCGCTGGTTGAACTCGGCCTCCGTCCAGCCGAACAGCTCCACCAGCGACACCGCGTCGAGCCCGTTGCGCACGTCAAAGTCCGGCAGGTTGGCGTGCACGGCAAATTTGTTCCACGGGCAGGCTAGCTGGCAATCGTCGCAGCCATAGACGCGGTTCCCCATCGCCTCACGCAGCTCGATCGGGATCGCGCCCTTGTGCTCGATAGTGAGATACGAGATGCAGCGGCGCGCGTCCACCACGTAGGGCGCGACGATGGCCTGCGTTGGGCACACGTCGATGCAGCGCGTGCAGTTGCCGCAGCGGGGCTCGACGGGCGGGT
>CAJXMR010000137.1 GCA_913056305.1 uncultured Ralstonia sp. | reverse complement strand
TTCGTCTCCGGCTATTCGAATACCCACCTGCCCAACCTCTGGGACCGTTCCAAGGACACGCCTTCCGTATGAGCACCGTCATCGACGCCAGCACTACCCTCGCCACTGCACCGCTGGCCCAGACCCACGTCCCGACCCTGGCCTATGCCGACGTGCGCGCCGCCCTGCTGGCCCGTAAGGAGATCGCCCTGGTAGACGTGCGCGAAGAAGACCCGTACGCGCAGGCGCATCCGCTGTGGGCAGCGAACCTGCCGCTGTCGCGGCTGGAGCTGGAGGCGTGGTCGCGCATCCCGCGCCGCGATACGCTGATCGTGCTGTATGGCGAGCACGACGGCGCGGACCTCGCCCCGCAGGATTTGGCTCCACTTGCGGCCGCCAAGCTGGCCGAACTCGGCTACACGCGGGTCTACCTGCTCGAAGGCGGGCTGGCCGGCTGGCGCGCCGCCGGCGGCGAGCTGTTCCAGGACGTGAACGTGCCCAGCAAGGCCTTCGGCGAAGTCGTCGAAGGCCAGCGCCACACGCCATCGTTCACCGCGCAAGAGGTCAAGGCATTGATCGACGCCCAGCGCGACGTGGTCATCGTCGACGCACGCCGCTACGACGAGTTCCAGACCATGAGCATCCCGACCGCCACCAGCGTGCCGGGGGCCGAGCTGGTGCTACGCATCCGCGAGCTGGCGCCGGACCCGGCCACGCAGGTCATCGTCAATTGTGCGGGGCGCACGCGCAGCATCATCGGCACGCAATCGCTGGTGAATGCGGGCATCCCGAACCCGGTGGCCGCGCTGCGCAACGGCACCATCGGCTGGCTGCTGGCCGACCAGGTGCTGGACCATGGCGCCAGCCGCCGGCACCCGGAGGCCGTCTGCGCGCAGACGCGCGCCCAGGCCGATGCCCGCGCCGTGGCCGCGCGCGCCAACGTGCCGCGCATCGCGCTGGCCGACCTCGCCAAGCTGGAAGCGCCCGACCGCACGCTCTACAAGCTCGACGTGCGCACCCCCGAGGAATACGCCGCCGGCCACTTGCCCGGCTTCGCCAGCGCGCCGGGCGGCCAGCTCGTACAGGAGACCGACCACACCGCAGCTGTGCGCGGCGCCCGCATCGTGCTGGCCGACGACGACGGCGTGCGCGCCGACATGACCGCCTCGTGGCTCGCGCAGATGGGCTGGGAGGTCTACGTAGTCGACCCGGTGGACGCGCGCGAGCGCAACGTGACCGGCTCGTGGCAAGCCCCGGTCGCGGCCTCGCCCACGGTGCGCACGGTCGAGGCGCGCGCGCTGGCCGGCTGGCTGGACGCGGGCGACACCGCCGTCATCGACGTCACGCGCAGCGCCAACTACGCGGCGCGGCACATTCCGGGCGCCTGGTTTGCCGTGCGTTCAGACCTGCCCGCCGTGCTCAAGCGCATTCCACCCGCGCGCCGCTACGTGCTCACGTGCGGCTCCAGCCAGCTTGCCCGCTTTGCCGCCGCCGATCTGGCCAAGCTCACGCAGGCCGAGGTCTGGGTGCTCGACGGCGGCACAGCCGCGTGGGCGGCCGCCGGCCTGCCGGTCGAATCCGGCGAGACGCGCCTCGCCTCCGACCGCATCGACCGCTACCGCCGCCCCTACGAAGGCACCAGCGCGCCGCGCGCCGCCATGCAGGGCTATCTGGACTGGGAGTTCGGGCTGGTCGAGCAGCTTGCGCGGGACAGCACGCACGGGTTCCGCGTCATCTAGCGGACGGCCGGGCTTCTGGAACTCGGCGTTTGAGGTTCCAAACTCGGCACGTGGCCATTGGAACGGGGCAATCGGCGTTCGGAACGCGGTGATCCGGCGGCAGGCTCACGTGCTTGCTAACCCCGCTCACAACGAGCGCCAACAAAACTCGTTTTGCGCATGACGCGCCCTTGAGTAGCATCGGGACTTCCTCGCCGAGGTCCCGCCATGTCGCCCTTCATCGCCCTCTGCCTGCTCATCACCTACGTGGTGTGGGGCACCACCTATCTCGCCATCCGTTTTGCGCTGATCGACCTGCCGCCGTTCCTGATGATGGGCTCGCGCTTCCTGGCCGCCGCCGTGCTGCTGGCGCCGGTGGTCGTCCTGCGCCAGCGCGCGTGGCCGAGCTGGCGCCAGGTGCACAACTGCGCGCTGATCGGCGCGTTCATGCTGGTGGGCGGCATGGGCATGACGGCGGTGGCCGAGCAGACCATCTCGTCGGGCGCCACCACGGTCATGATTGCGTCCGCGCCGCTGTTCGCGACGTTGTGGACCCTGCTGATGGGCGGCCGGCTGCAAGCCTATGAAGTCGCTGCGATGGCACTGGGCAGCGTCGGCATTGCCGTGCTGCTGGGCGGCGCGGAGTTCCAGGCCAGCATGGGCGGGGTCCTGGCGCTGACGGCTGCCGTCGCGTCCTGGTCATTCGGTTCGCAGCTGTCCAAGCGCATTGATATGCCCAAGGGGATGACCGCCTTTGTGCTGGAGATGGCCTTTGGCGGCGTGGCGCTGGTGCTGCTGAGCCTGCTGCGCGGTGAAGCGTGGCCGCATCATGTCGGCCTGCATTCGGCGCTGGCGTGGGGCTACCTCGTCATCTTCGGCTCGGCGATTGCCTTCTCGGCTTACATGGCGCTGGTGGAGCGGGTCTCCACCGTCATGGCCACCAGCTATGCCTATGTCAATCCGCCCATCGCCCTGTTGATGGGCGCGTGGCTGGCCGACGAGCACGTCGCGCCGCAGACGCTGGGCGCCACGGCCATCATCCTCGGGGCGGTGGTGGTGCTCACGGCGGGGGCAACGCGTGCCGCGCGTCGGGCCGCAGCGGCCGCATAGCCGACGGCGGAACTAGACCGACGCGGCCTCGCCAGTCGAAGCGGCATCGGCGCCGCTGCTCTCCTGCCGCCGCAGCCAGGACGCCAACTGATCCGCCTGCAGCGGGCGCGAGAACAGGTAGCCCTGCCCCAGGTCGCAGCCGGCCGCGCGCAGCAGTTCAAGCTGCTCGGCATCCTCCACGCCTTCAGCCACCACCTGCATGCGCAGGCTGTGCGCCATGGCGATGACGGCGCCGGCAATCGCCTCGCCGTCGCCCGGCATGCGCTGGACGAAGCTGCGGTCGATCTTCAGCTTGTGGATCGGGAAGCGCTGCAGATACGCCAGCGACGAATAGCCCGTGCCGAAATCATCGATCGACAGGTTGATGCCCGCCGCGTGCAGCGCTTCGAGCAAGCGGATGTTGGCGTCGATGTCTTCCATCAGCACGCTTTCGGTAATCTCCAACTCGAGCAGATGCGGCGGCAGCCCGGTCTCTTCCAGCACGCCAAGCACGTTCTTCACCAGCGCCGGATCGCGCGTCTGCCGCGGCGACAGGTTGACCGCCACGCGCAATGCCGCGCGTCCTTCGCGCATCCATTGCGCCGCCTGCCGGCAGGCGGTGCGCAGCACCCATAGCCCCAACGGCACGATCAGGCCGGTCTCCTCCGCCACGGCGATGAACTCGCCCGGGCCGATCAGGCCGATCTCGGGGTGCCGCCAGCGCACCAGCGCCTCCACGCCATGCACGTGGGCGGGCAGGATGTTGGCGCCGTCGCGGTCGAGCGCGGTCAGGCGGATCTGCGGCTGGTAGGCCAGCAGCAGCTCGTCGCGGTCGAGCGCGCGGCGCAGGTCGGACTCCACGCGCAGGCGGCGGCGTGCTTGCTGGTCCATCTCTGCGGTGAAGCACGCGGCGGCGTTCTTGCCGCGGTTCTTGGCGTAGTACATCGCCGTATCGGCGTTGCGCGTGAGCGACTGCACATCGGCCGCGTCGCTCGGATACAGGCTCACGCCCACGCTGGCCGTCACGTAGATCTGGTGCAGATCGAGCGCAAACGGCGCCGTCAGGGCCGCGAGAATGCGGTTGGCCAGCATATCGGCCAGCTCCACCGCCTCCGGCGTGGCAATCGCCGCGCGCCGCGACAGCTCGGCAATCACTGCAAACTCATCGCCGCCGATGCGGCACAGCACGGCCCGCGTGTTGGCCTGCTCGATCACCTCGTTCAGGCGGCGGGCCACCTGGCGCAGCAGCCGGTCGCCGTTGTTGTGGCCGAGCGTGTCGTTGACGACCTTGAAGTTGTCCAGGTCCAGCAGCAGCAGGCCGACCACGCCGGTCTGTCCGGCCCGCTTGAGCGCATCCTGCAGGCGCTCGTTGAAGGCGTGCCGGTTGGGCAGCTCCGTCACCGAGTCGGTGTGGGCCAGGTAATCCAGGTGGGCCTCGGCCTGCAGCACGGCGTGCCGCATGCGCCGGATCACCAGATACGCCACGCCCATCGCGCCGATGCCGACCGACACCGTCAGCACCGCATAGCCCAGCAGCTGCATGTACAGCTCAGTCAGGCTGGAGCGGATCACCACATAGCCGATCACGCGCCGCTCCGAGACGATGGGCTCGGCCACCTCCAGCGTGGTGGCGGTAGAGACGTCCTGGTCGCGCAGCATGGCGGCATCGGGCGCCTGCACGGGGGCGGCGTCCCCGCGCTGGTATTGGGCCAGCGGCTTGCGCAGCGCCGTGAACACGCCGGCCGCGCGCAATGCAGGCGCGGCCTGCAGCGCGTCGAGCGTGTCCTCGGCCGCCTTGCGGTCGTTGAACAGCAGCGCGGCCACGCTGTTGGCCCCGATGATGCGCGCCTGCACGTGCACGTCGCGCACCAGCGCGGCATGCAGCGCCACAAACTGGAACGCGATCAGCAGCACGCCGGCAATGGTCAGTGCCGCGCCCGCCCCGGCCATGTTGGCCCGCACCACGGATTGCCCCAGACGCGGGCGCCAGGGCTTGAAAGTCGAATTCATTGCACGCTCCTGGCCAGCCGCAGCAGTTGCGAGCTGATTTGCAGCCCGGCCTGCCGGGCCGCTGCCATGTCGATATCGAACACCACGCGGTTGTCATGCAAGCCCAGCGCGATGATGGCGCCGGAGGTGCCGGAAGCACCGGAAGCACCGGAAGCACCGGAAGCACCGGAAGCACCGGAAGCACCAGCAGCGTGGCCCGCCTTCTGAGCGTCGGCCACAGTCAGCACCGGCGCGGCCGGGTCGAGATGCACCGCCGGGCCCTGCGCGCGATCGCCAAACACCACCATATGGCAGCCGGCAACCGCAGTGTCATTGAGCCTGCGCACTTCCAGCCGGTGGCCGCGCACGGATTTCCCTGTCAGCTTGCCCAGCGCCCCTTGCAGCGGATGCTCGGGCACCACGCACAGCACCATCGGCGCCTCAGCCGGCATGGCATCCGCCGGCCAGGTGGTGAACAAGGCGAAGTTGTAGATGTAGGCCGCCTTGACCTCGACCTCGCTGGCCTGCATCTGGGCATACGTCGCCCCCACCCACACCGTCGCCGCGCACGCAAGGCACAGTCCGCCGCAGAGCCGGCGCAGGCCTGCAACGCTGGAGAGCCGGGTGGCGCGGCGCGGGGCGTTCATCGCAAGGTATAGGTGAACTTGAGCCGGAAGGTCCGGCCGTCCTGCTGGATGGCCGCCTGTGTCAGCTCCGGCCCGGCTGGGTCGGCATAGCGGCGGTCGAACAGGTTGTAGATGCTGGCCGACATCTCCAGGTTGGGCGCCAGGCGCGTGGCCAGCAACGTGACGTTGGCCAACCAGAACCCGCCCACCTGCCCCCGCAGCGACAGGCGGTTGCTGACGTATTGGGCCTCCACGCCCAGCCGTACATCGTCGCGCCACAGCGGCGTGGTGGCATTGAACTTGGCCAGGTGACGCGGGGAGTTCGGCACCGTCTGGTCGGTGTCGGCGTCCTCGGTGTTCTGGATGCTGTAGCTGGCGCGCAGCCGGGTGCCGCCCGGCCACGCCTGCTCGAAACCGAGCTCCGCGCCGCGCGTGCGCGTGCGCGCGATGTTCTGGAACACCAGCAGACCGGTATTCGGGTCCACCGTCTGGCTGATCAGGTTGGAGACGGCGTTCTGATACACCGACAGCGTCGCCTTGCCACCAGCCGCCACCTGTTGCTCGAGCACCACCTCATAGGTGCGGATGCGCTCGGCCGCCAGCCCGGCGTTGGTTTCCTGCCCGCCCGTCGCCGCGGTCTGGTAGTACTGCTCGTACACGTTGGGAGCGCGGTACGCCATGCCGTACAGGGCCTTGAGCGTGGTCGTGGGTGCGGCATGCCAGATCAGCCCCACGCGCGGGCTGAAGATGCCGGGCACGAACGTGGTGTGGTCGTAGCGCACGGCCGTGTCGAGCAGCCAGCCCGGATGCAGCGCGAACTGGTCCTGCACGTACACGCCGACGCGGCTGTTGCTGCGGTGGTCGTCCAGGTAGCTGAAGTACGGCGCGACGTCGAAGTTGCGCATCGAGTCGCGGTAGTCGCGCTGGAACTCCGCGCCAAACGCCAGTGTGTGCCGCTCGATCTGGCGCGTGACGAGCTTCACCTCCGTGCCGTACCAGGCGGAATCGAACTGGTCGCGGTTGAGGGTGACCGGCGGGTAGTCGTAGACGTAATCGCCGCGCGAGACATAGCGCCCCCAGAAGGCCCGCGCGGTCACGTCGGTGGCATCGGACAGCGCGTGCTGCCAGGTGGCGTTGAGCATGTCGCGCGCATCGATGTCGCGCGAGCGCGCATCGTTGAACAACTGCCCGTATCCGGCGGTCGGGTTGCCCTTGGTGCGGTCGACATGGGCGAAGGTCACGCCAAATTCGTCCCAGCTGCCCTTGGCGAACACCTGCTTGCGCCGATCGAAATCCGTGCCGCTGGTCAGGCCATGGTTGGTGGCGGGGCGGTCGAACTCCGGAAAGTACAGGCTGCCGCCCGGCGCATCGCTGATGGTGGCCGAGAGTAGCCATTCCGCGCCGTTCAGCGCGCGGTTGCCCCAGGTCACGCGCCCTTCGCGCGCATCCTTGCTGCCAGTCGAGGCGCTGGCCTGCACGCCGCCGATGTCGCGCCCGCGCTTGGTGATGACATTGATCACGCCCAGCAGCGCGTTGGAGCCGTACACCGATGATCCGGCGCCCGGCACGTATTCAACGCGGTCGATCAGGTCGACATCGAGGAAGAAATCGGTGCCGATGGCGGCTTCATCGAAGATCGAGTCGTTGGTGCGGTAGCCGTCGATCAGCAGCAGGAAGCGCGTGTCGTAGTCGCCCGCGCGCAGGAAGCCGCGCGCGCCCAGCTCGGCGTAGTTGCGGTCGTAGGTGGTGTAGAGACCCGGCAGGCTGCGCAGGATGTCGGCCAGCGTGCGCCAGCCGTAGGCCTTGATGTCTGCCGCGGTAATGACCGACACCGCGGCCGGCGCCTCACTGGCTGGCTGCGCATATTTGGACACGCTGGTCACCTGCACCTGCATCAGCTGCTCCAGCGGCAGTTCGGTCAGGTCGGTATCGGCAAACGCCCGCATGGCGGGAATTGCCAGCAACCACGCAAGCGCAAACATTTGCGCATGGCGTATTTTCCAGAGCCGCGCACGCGACGGATGCGTGGGCGCCCGGCAAGGACTCGCGGTACGCAGCCGCCGCTGGGAGCGGCGACCACGCATGCGAGCGGTCACGGCAAAAGGGAACATCAGCAAACGGGAGGCAAAACCGGAAGCGGCGCTCTGGGCGCGCCTCGGGGCACATCGGACTCACCGGTCTAAACGGAGCGCGGGCGCCGTTCTGAACCCCTCCGGGTGCGGGAAGACACAATTGAGTCAATATGCCTGCCAGGGCTGGAAATTTCAGCGCCGGCGCTTGCGCAGCCGCTCGATGGCGGCGAGCTGGGCCACGGCCTCGGCCAGTTCGGCCTGGGCGCGGGCGTAGTCGATCTTGCTGTGGCTGTTCTGCATCAATTCTTCTGCGGCCTTGCGGGCCTGCTGGGCCTTGGCCTCGTCGAGGTCGCGGGCGCGCACGGCGGTGTCGGCCAGCACGATCACCTGCTCCGGCTGCACATCGACAAAGCCGCCGGCAACGAAGAGGATGACCTCCTCGTCGTTTTCTTGCGTGAGCCGCACCGTGCCGGGCCGCATGCGTGTCAGCAGCCGTTCGTGCCCGGGCAGGATGCCCAACTCGCCTTCGGTGCCGGGGACGACGACAAACTTGGCGGTGCCTTCGTACAGCCGCTCCTCCGCGGTCACGACATCCACCTTCAGCAACGGCATGGCTGGTCTCCGGGCATGGGTTCTCTCGTCACGTTGACTGACAAGGTAGCACGATGTGCGCGCAGCGCCCTACCCCTGGCGCGCAACCGGGGTATATGTGAGGAAAGAGGCGGACCGGTCTAGCGCACCGCCCTTGAAGTGCGCACCGCTGCGGCACGTTGCCGCCCTGGGATTTCCGCCCCATGCGTCATCAAACCCGCGTAAGCTCGCGGGCTGATCATGAACTCGGGGTGCGACCCATGCTGGGCGATCTGTTGATGTCGTTCTTTGAAGTGGCCCGCCAGGGCAGCGTGACGGCCGCGGCCAAGCGGCTGCGCCTGTCGCAGCCCACCGTCACCGGCCGCATCCGCCAGTTGGAGGAGACGTACGGCGTGGAACTGTTCCACCGGCGCGGCAGCCGGCTGGACCTGTCGGACCTGGGCGTGAGCCTGATGCCGATCGTCGAGCGCCTCGCCCAGCAGGAAGGCGACGTCGATTTCCTCCTGCGCAACGCCGGCGACCTGCGCACCGGCAACCTGCGCGTGGGCGCCACCGGCCCCTACTACATCCTGCCAAGCGTGGCCGCGTTTCGCAGCCGGCACCCGACCGTCGAGATCACCATCGAGCTCGGCAACTCGCAGCAGATGCTGGAGGCGCTGTCAGAGGTGCGGCTGGACCTGGCCGTCTCTTCGCACGCGGTGGATGATGACCGGCTGTCCCGCGTCACCCTCGCCGAAGACCGGATGGTGCTGGTCGTGCCATTGGACCATCCGCTCGCCCGCTGCCCGCACGCCGCACTGGCCGACGTGGCCGGCTGCCATCTGCTGACGCGCGAGCATGGGTCCATGACGCGGCGCGTGACAGAGGACGCCTTGCGCGCCGCCGGCATCGAACCCGCCGGCACCACCATCATCGGCAGCCGCGAGGCGATCTACGAAGCGGTCAGCCTCGGCATGGGCTGCAGCATCGCCCCGGCGCGCGAGGCACCGCGCCGCCTGGACGTGCGCGTGCTGCCGTTTGCCGACGATGCGCCGGTCATCCACGAATACCTGTACTTCCTCAAAGAGCGGCGCGAGGCGCGGCTGATCGGCGCGTTCCTGGAATGCCTGGACGCGCCCGGCAAGGGCAAAAAAGCCAATGGCCGCATCGCCAAACTTCGCGCGATCGACATGGCGGCGACGCGCTGAGCAGGCATCGTTACGGCGTGTTCAACCGTAGCGCCCGCTCATGCAATCGCTTGCCCTGTTCGACCTGGACCACACCCTGCTGCCGCTGGACAGTGAATACGAGTGGGGCCGCTTCCTGGTCGCCCAGGGCGCCGTGGATCGCACCGCCTTCGAGCAGGCCAACGAACGCTGGATGCGCGAATACCGCGACGGCACGCTCGACTTTGCCCGCCATGCGCGGTTCTCGCTCGGGCTGCTGGCCCAGCATCCGCGCGCGCGGCTCGAGGTCTGGCGCGCGGCGTTCATGCGCGAGGTGATCGCACCGGCCATCCTGCCCACCGCCCGCGCGCTGGTCAACCTGCACCTCGCCACCGGCGACCTGTGCTGCATCGTCACCGCCACGCATCGCTTCCTCACCGAACCCATCGCCGCCGCATTCAACGTACCGCACCTGCTGGCGGTGGAAGGCGAAACCGTCGGCGGGCAAGCCGATGGCGACTTCACGGGCGCGATGCTCGGCACGCCCAGCTTTGGCGCCGGCAAGATCGCCCGTGTGAACGACTGGCTGGCGCAGCGCGGGCAGCGCATGGCGGACTTCCACCGCTCGGTGTTCTACAGCGATTCGCGCAATGACCTGCCGCTGATGGAAGCGGTCTCGCACCCCGTGGCCGTCAGCCCGGACGCGGCGCTACGCGCCTCGGCCGAGGCGCGTGGCTGGCCGATCGTGGAGCTGTTTGGCGGCTGAAAAACAAGGGGATACGCATTTCGCGGTTGATGCCGCCGAGTTTTGCTGCACCGCGGAGATTGGATACGCATTGAATGCGTTGCTCGGCGGGCGCATTTCGACCTGTTGCTGCCTGACCTGCACTCGTAGCTCCAACGACAGCTGTCAGAGTGGAACCGCCGTCTGAAGTCGATACGGCTCGGAGTGTGGTGCTGCCGCGGGAATGCCGCCCGATCAATCGCCGCCTCAATCACTAGCAGATTCACGCGTAAGCTTGTCCAGCGTCAGAACGGCACCTTTGAGGCGCTCGCGCTCTTCGTCGCTCGTTCTCGACATGATCTGCCTAGCCAGCCACTCCGTTCGCGAAGCCCTGTCTTTTTCGAGTCGCGCCCGTCCTGCCTGAGTCATATGTACCAGATAAGCGCGGCCATCCTCGGCATCCGGCACCAAGCTCAAGAGCCCTTGATCGACCAGCTTCATCACGATCAGGCGCATGGTCTGATGCGTTACCGCCCTGCCGGCCGCTAGCGTCGCGATGCTGGCTGGCCCCGTGCGTTCGAGATGGCCAAGCGTTTCATTCTGGGCATTCGACTGGGTTCCGCTGTGTTCCCGCACAGCCCGCACAAGGCGACTGACGACAGCGCGGACGGACTCTGCGAGAAGCGCAGCTTCGCTTGCAGATGCCTGCGAAGCCTTCGGATCTGATTTGCCCATGTCGAAACTTCACGCCTTCTGGAGCTGCGCAATGACAGCGGCCAGTGTATTGACGCCCCAATGCTCCACGTATTGGCCGTCGCGCACGCGGACAATATCGATGACGTCGATCGAGATGGTGCGCCCCGTTGGTTCGATGCCGAACAACGGTCCTGCATGACGACCCGTGATGGTCTTTCGCGTTGCGACCTTATCACCCTCGCATAGCTGGTCGTGAACGTGAACCTGCATTTCTGCAAGCGCTGGACGCAATATGGTGTCGAACGTTTTCCACATCATCTCAGCGCCCCGAAGCGCGGCATCAGGCGCAGACCAGTTGACAAAATCGGGGGCCATCAAAGCGTCAAACGATTCACGATTCCCATCCTGGATGACTTCGCGGTTGAAGCGCATCGCTGCCTGTTTCGGGTGACTCGAGTCCATGTCCGTTGCCAATGAGAAGTCGTTGTACCGGCACAATATACAGCATGGCTGTATATATCAAGCTCAAACCCGATTGCCCCGGTGTGGGTTCGACAAAGCAACGGCGAGGCAGTCCGCTTCCCTCCCGCGACGATCGACTGACCGCCATCCGGGTGCTGCGGCTGTTTCAGTGTCCGAGCGTGGGGTCCGGCGACAGTCCCTTTCTGGCCGTTCTGAGATACCCCGACAGCCCTCAGACTCCCACCTTGTCGCTGCGCCGCACAACAACAAATCAACCACGAAATGCGGATAGCCAAAAACAAAAACGCCCGCACGACGCACGCCGTACGGGCAAACCGACAAAAACACGAAAGATCAGGCGGCGGCAGCGGCCGGCAACGTTGCAGGCGGCGTCCACTGCGGCAGCGCCGTGCCATCGACCAGCGCATCGACATGCCGATGTGCCAGCGCCGGCCCCACGCTCATGCCGATGCCGCTGTGCATCAGCGCCACGGTGGTGCGCTCGTCGATGCGGGTGATCGAGAACGCGCCACTGCCGGGCACATGGCACTTGGCGCCGTACACGCCCTGCCAGCGCTCGACCACGCGCAGCTTGGCTCCGAACGTGTCGCGCGCCAGGTCCAGCATGAGGCTGTCGACCGACTCGGCATTGAACGGGCGGGCGTCCTGGCTGTAGTCGTGCGAATCGCCGACGATCCAGTCGCCGTACGGCGTCGGGCTCACCAGCAGGTGGATGCCGTGGCGCTGCAGCTCGGGCCGCTCGCGCTCGATCTGCATGGCGAGCGCCTGGGCGGTCGGCAGGTCGGCAAACGCGCCGTAGTGCGTGCATGACAGGCCGGTCAGCACGGCGTGCTCCAGGCGGAAACCGTCTTCGGGCGTCACGCGCAGCATCTGCAGGCGGCAGACCTGCGGCTGCAGCGCGCGCAGTTGCTCGGCGCACAGCGTCTGGTAGTCATGCCCGCTGCAGACGATGACGCGCTGCGCGTTGCAGACACCGGCGGTCGTCTCCAGGCGCCCACCTTCCACGTGGCGCACCAGCGTGCCGAAGTGGAAGCGCACGCCCTGCGTGGCCAGCCATGCGGCCAACGCGGGAATCGCCTCGCGCGAATAGAGCTGCACATCGTCGAAACCTTGCAGCGCGGCACGGTGGCGCGTGAAACGGCCGTCGTACAAGTCAGCCAGTTCAGCGCCGCGCAGCAGCTTGACGTTGTAGCCGAAGGCCGGTGCACGCGTGGCCATGAATTCGTCCAGCACGGCTTCTTCAGCGGGATTGCGCGCGAACAGCAACGCGCCCTTGGCGCGCGCGAAGATCCCAGCCTGCTCGGCCCAGCCGAGGTACAGCGCGCGGCTGTCGCGCGCCAGGTCCAGCATGATGCCCGGCGGCTGGCCGGTCACCAGCATCTGGCCGAAATTGCGGATGGAGGCACCGACGGCGATCTCGCTGCGCTCGAACACCGTCACGCGCAGGCCGCGCTTGACCGCCGCAGCGGCGTGCGCCAAGCCCAAAATGCCAGCCCCGACGATGGCGACGTCGGTGCTGGCATCCAGGCTCCCATGAGTTGCGGGAGCTTCAATCACTTACTTCTTCTCCGACTTGCCGTCGTAGCGCTTGGTCCACTCGGCGAGGATGCGGTCGCGGTTGGCGCTGGCCCA
>CAJXMR010000136.1 GCA_913056305.1 uncultured Ralstonia sp. | reverse complement strand
TCTGCTTGACCGTGCCCATGTAGTCTTCGGGCAGCGCGCGCGAATCGGTACGCGGGTAGGTCAGCACCTTGTGCTTTTCATACAGCGCCTGCGCCAGGCCCAGCGTGTTCTTGGCCGAGAAGCCGAAGCGGCCGTTGGCCTCTCGCTGCAGGCTGGTCAGGTCGAACAGCGCCGGCGACATCTGCGTCGACGGCTTCGATTCTTCCGTCACGCTGCCCGGCTTGTCGCGGCATGCGGCGACGATGCTCTTGGCCTCGGCCTCGCTCCACAGGCGCGAGTCGCGCTGCTCGGGGTCGAACTCGTTCTTCTTGAACTTCGGGTCGAACCAGCGGCCCTCGTACAGGCCGGCCGCGGCGATGAACTCGGCGTGCACTTCCCAGTAGTCGCGCGGCACGAAGCGTTTGATCTTCTCTTCGCGCTCCACCACGATCGACAGCGTCGGCGTCTGCACGCGGCCCACGGTGGTCAGGAAAAAGCCGCCGCCCTTGCTGTTGAAGGCGGTCATCGCGCGCGTGCCGTTGATGCCGACCAGCCAATCGGCCTCGGAACGGCAGCGGGCGGCGTCGGCCAGCGGCAGCATTTCTTCGTCGGTGCGCAGCTTGGCGAAGCCGTCGCGGATGGATTGCGGCGTCATCGACTGCAGCCACAGGCGCTGGACCGGCAGCTTGGTGTTTGCATGCTGCGCGATCAGGCGGAAGATCAGTTCGCCCTCGCGCCCCGCGTCACAGGCGTTGATCAGGCTGGTCACGTCCTTGCGCTTGATCAGGCGCGTGAGCACCTTCAGGCGCGATTCGGACTTGGCGATCGGGCGCAGGTCGAAGTGAGGCGGGATCACCGGCAGGTGAGCGAAGCTCCATTTGCCGCGCTTGACTTCGTATTCGTCGGGCGCGGCGATCTCGACCAGGTGGCCAACCGCCGACGAAAGGACGAGGTCGTCGCTTTCGTAGTACTCGTCGTGCTTGGTGAAGCCACCCAGCGCGCGCGCGATATCAGCGGCGACCGACGGTTTTTCGGCAATGATGAGAGCCTTGGACATGTGAGCGGATCCTGGCGATCGCAAGTAATCGGGTAAACAAGAGGTCGCTTATCTATAGCGACCGTTCGCGTGGCTTTTGTAGAGTCTTATGGCTTCGCGGGCCGACTTTCAAGTGCCGCCGGCGCCCGTCGGGACGCGCATCGAGGCCCTATCAGAAGATTCAGCCCCGAATTTGGCCGCCAATCATAAGCGCGGTTCCTTTTCAGGCGCAATAGAGTGGCGCATGCATCGCCTGGCGTTGTCAAGGCTGGCAATCACGCCGATTGCAGCAACCAGCCACGCAAGTCGGGTGCCGCCGCCACGGCGGGCGCGGCGCCCAAGTCACGCGAAAGCAAGCCCTCGACCACACCTGCATGCGGCAGCACGGGGCCGAAAAACAACACATCCCCGCGGTCATCCATGCGCTGGACCAGCAGGGTGGGGAAGTTCTCGACGTCGAAATCGCCCAGGGCGTCGGCATGATCTTCCACATCCACCCAGACGAAGCAGCAATCCGGATGCCTTGCGGCCAGCTCGGTGAAGGTGGTGCGGTAGCTGCGGCACGTGCCACACCACTCGGCGCACAGGCAGGCGACCAGCAATTGCCCCGCGCGCAGGCGGGCGTGCAGGGTGGCGGCGTTGGTGTCGGGCGAGAGCAAGGGCATGGCAAGCGGCGGGAACGTCGCGCCTATTGTAGGCACGCTTTCACGGCAGCCGCAGGAAGCGGCCGCCCGGCTGGCGCTCGACGCGGCTGTCCAGCTCCAGTGCCAGCAACTGCGCCGACAGGGCCGCCGCCGCCTGGCCGGTGCGCTCGCACAGGGTATCCAGGTCGACGGGGTCGAAGCCGAGCGCATCGAGCAAGGCGGTCTCTGCAGCGCTGGAAGCAGGGCGGGTGCTTGCGGCCGGTTCCGCCGCCGGGGCTGCGGCGGGCGTGGCACGCACCGCCCGCTTGGCCGGCGCGGCCACGCGTCCCCAGCCCAACTCGTCGAGGATATCGGCCGCCGTCTCGACCAGCTTGGCGCCCTGCTTGATCAGCAGATGGCAGCCCTTGGCCAGCGGTGAGTGGATCGAGCCGGGAATGGCGAACACATCGCGCCCCTGCTCGGCCGCCAGCCGCGCGGTAATGAGCGAGCCGGATTGCGCCGCTGCCTCCACCACCAGCAGCCCGCGCGCGAGCCCTGAGATCAGGCGGTTGCGGCGCGGGAAGTTTTCTGCCCGCGCGCCCATGCCCAGCGGGTATTCCGAGACGATGAGCCCGGCCTCGGCAATGCGGTGCGCCAGCGCCCGGTTGCGCGCCGGGTAAACAATATCGAGCCCGGTGCCGACCACGGCGATGGTGCTGCCCGGCCCCGTCAGCGCCCCCTCGTGCGCCGCCGCGTCAATGCCGAGCGCCAGCCCCGAGATGACCGTTACCTTGGCCGCCGACAGCACCTGCGCAAACGCGCGCGCATTCTCCAGGCCCTGCGCCGTGGCGTTGCGCGCGCCGACCACGCCCACCGCCGCTGCGCGCAGCAGGGATGTATCGCCCTTGGCGTACAGCAGCGTCGGCGGATCGGGCAGCTCCAACAGGCGGGGCGGGTAGCCGCGGTCGGCCAGCGTGAAGATGGCGTTGCCCGGTTCCGCCGCCCAGGCGACGGTGCGTTCGATCAGGGCCGCGAGCGCCGCGTCCGGTTCGGCCAGCAGCGCGCGCGCCTGCCGCTCGGGCAGCAGCTTGGCGAGCGCGGAGTACGGTTGGGCGAAGATGTCTTGCGGCAGGCCGAAGGCCGCCAGCAATTGCCGCGCGGCGACAGGGCCGACGCCAGGCGTTTCGGTCAGGCGCAGCCATGCGGCCAGCTCGGCCGCATCGCGCGTGGAGGTGAGGGGATCAGCGGGATCGGCCGCGGCGCTCGCCGCGGCCTGTGAGGCGTCGGTCAAATCAGGACGGCAGGTCGAAGCATCAGGAAACGGCGGTCAGGGTTGCGGCGACATCGGGTTGCTGACGGCGTCGCCCACTTCCACCGCGTTCGACGCGTCCGTCACGAGCGCATAGGCCACGTGCGGGAATACGCGGAACACGAAGGCCAGGCCGTAGCGTTCTTCCGGCAGTTGTACGGCCTCGTTGCCGGCGGTGCGATCCGTGGTCACCAGTCCGGCGCGCGACAGCGCCAGCACGTGACCCGCCTCCACGCCGTTGGTGCTGCCGATGTTCAGCACGACCACCTGGTCGGTGCCGCCAAAGCGCACACCGCCCGTGACCTTGGCCACTACGCCATGCACGTCGCCCTCTGGCGCATGCGGCGAGTAGCGGACCGGCACGCGCGGCGGCACCGGCATCAGCTGCGTGCCGACGCCCATTTCTTCCTTGGACGACAGCACTTCCAGCTTGGACACGGCCTGCGGGCCGGTGGCCGGGCGCACCACGCGCAGGGTGCCAAGGAAGTCTGCCTCGTAGCCGAGCACGCGGCCGGTGACGGGATCCTTGAGCGGGCGCACCGGGCGGTAGCCTTGCCATTCGGTGCCGGCGGCACCGGCTTCGCCGGCGGGCAGGCCGCGGGCATAGGCGGATTCGCCCTTGCCGAGGTACACGCGCCCTTCTGGCAGCTCCATGATGCGGGCCGGCGTTGCCAGCATCTCTTCATCCACCACGATCGGCTGCGTCAGGAACGGCTCGATGGCGGCGGAGGGGATGCTGGGGATCGCATCGCCGTCTTGCCCCGCCACGCGGGCGTGCGGCGACAGGCGCACCGTGCTGCCGTCGGCCGAGGCTTGCGAGCTCGACAGCCACGCACGCCCATTGGCGTGGTGCAGGTACAGGACCTGGCCCGGATAGATCAGGTGCGGGTTGCGAATCTGCTCCCGGTTCATGCCCCACAGCTCGGGCCAGCGATAGGGCCGCTTGAGGTACTTGCCGGAGATCGCCCACAGCGTGTCGCCGCGGCGCACGGTGTATTGCGCAGGCGCATTGGCGGCGAGTTCGGATTCAGCGACGCCCGCCTGGGCGGCCGTCGTGGCCTGGGCCTGTTGTGCCGGCGAGACAGCGCGTTCGGCAGCATGAAGTGCGCCCGCGCAAAACAGGGCTGCCGCGGCAACCGCTGACAGGGCGCAAACGTAAGACTGGCGCGGTTTCGTGGCGGGCTTGGACTGCAGCGGTGTGTTACGATGGCGCATTATTCTATGAAGAATCGGCGAGTGGTCCGCGTACCTGTCCGACGCCTGGCCGCCGCCGCTGCGC
This sequence comes from uncultured Ralstonia sp., assembly GCA_913056305.1. Taxonomy (GTDB): domain Bacteria; phylum Pseudomonadota; class Gammaproteobacteria; order Burkholderiales; family Burkholderiaceae; genus Ralstonia. Next base: position 8,682 of record CAJXMR010000136.1, on the reverse strand, counting down.
GCTTCCCATGTGGGTTTCCCGCGCGGCAGCAAGAGGGGTATGGCATCGAACATTCGTCAGGCTTTTTCCTAAGCCAAGTGGCGGATAGCGCCCCCGATTCTGCATGACATTCGAAGCGATCGCAATTGAAGGCAACCCCCCATTAGCGTGGCCTTCCGCAACCGTTGTTGCCAAGCATCATGGCCCTACTGAATATCCTGCAATACCCTGACGCGCGCCTGCACAAGGTCGCCAAACCGGTCGCCCAAGTGGACGATCGTATCCGCAAGCTGGTTGCCGACATGGCCGAGACCATGTACGAGGCGCCGGGCGTCGGCCTGGCTGCCACGCAGGTCGACGTGCACGAGCGCGTGATCACCATTGACGTGTCGGAGTCGCGTGACGAGTTGCGCGTCTTCATCAACCCCGAGATCGTCTGGGCCAGCGCCGAGCGCAAGGTCTGGGACGAAGGCTGCCTGTCGGTGCCCGACATTTACGACAAGGTCGAGCGTCCGGACCGCGTGCGCGTGCGTGCACTGAATGAGAAGGGCGAGACCTTCGAGCTGGAGGCCGATGGCCTGCTGGCCGTGTGCATCCAGCACGAGATGGATCACCTGATGGGCAAGGTGTTTGTCGAATACCTGTCGCCGCTCAAGCAGGACCGCATCAAGCTCAAGCTCAAGAAGCACCAGCAGGAACTCCAGCGCGAGCGCCAGACCACGTGACGCCTGATGCCGACGCGCACCCCCGCCCGGTACCGTTGATGCCGACTGCCGAAACTGCAGGCCGCACCGAAGCGCGCCGCCTGTCGGCAGTGCTGGTGCGTCATTGGCGCATGGCCATCGTGCTGATGGTGTGCGCGTATCTGGTCGTCGGCACGTTCTGGCGGGCGCCATGGAAGGCGGACGAGCCGTACTCGTTCGGCATCGTGCTCAACATCATCGAACGCGGCGACTGGGTGGTGCCCAACGTGGCGTTCGAGCCTTTCGTCGAGAAGCCGCCACTGATGTACTGGAGCGGCGCGCTGGCCGCGCTCGCGGTGCCGGAGTTGCCGCCGCACGAGGCGGTGCGGCTGGCGGTGCTGTTCTGGATGGCGCTGGCCTGCTTGTCCGTGTGGCGCGCGGCGCGCCTGCTGCGCGGCGAGGCGCGCGATTGGCGCATGCGCGTCGGTGCGCAATTGGCACGCGGCCCGGGGCCGACCCTGGCCGAGCGCCGCCTGGCCGGGCTGGATGCCGGCGGCACGGCGTTGCGCGATTACGCGCTGGGTGCCCTGCTGCTGTTTGTCGGCTGCATCGGGCTGGTCGAGCACGTGCACAAGTTCATCGCCGACGTGCCGCAACTGGCCGGCACGGCCATGGCGCTCTATGGCCTGGTGTACTACGCCAAGGCCAGCGAGGCGGGCGGCCCGGCAGGCGTGGATGTGACACGGCCCGCGCTGTGGTTCGGCACCGGCCTGGGCGTCGCCTTCCTGGGCAAGGGCGTGCTGGTGCCGGGCCTGTTGGCGGCGACGGTGCTGGCGGCGATGGCGGTACTGCCCGATTTCCGCAGCCGGCAGGCGTGGCGTTTCTATCTGGTGTCGCTGGCGGCGGCGCTGCCGTGGCTGGTGATCTGGCCGGCCATCTTCTGGCGCGAGTCGCCGGATCTGTTTATTGAGTGGTTCTGGGTCAACAACATCGGCCGCTTCTTTGGTTTCACCCAGCTGGGCGGCGAGAAAGGATCGCTCTCCACCACGATCCGCTCCATCTTCCTGACCGGCACGCCAGCGGTGTGGCCGGCGGTGGGCGTGCTCGGCCTCTCGCTGTGGAAGCTGGCACGCCAGCGCGGACGCGGCGCGCGGGCGGCGTGGCTGTTGCCGTATCAGGGGCACCTGGTGGTGGCGCTGTTCGTGCTGGTGACGCTGGCGGTGATGCTGCGCTCGGCGGTGCTGCGCGACGTGTATCTGATGCCGCTGCAACCGGCGCTGGCCCTGCTCGGTGCGCCGCTGTTGCTGCTGGTGTCGCCGGCGTGGCGCGCGCGCATCTGGGTGACGCTGGTGGTGCTGTTTGGCGTGCTGGGGGCGGTGGTGTGGGCGGTGTGGGCCGCACTGGTGACCGGCAGCGGTGCGTTGCTGCCGGGCTGGCTGGCCAAGGCGCTGGGCCGCGTGCTGCCGCTGCCGTACGACATGCTGGTCCACCCGGTGGCGGTGCTGGCGGCAGTGGGCATCACCGCATTGTGGCTGGCGTGTGTGTGGCTGCGCCCGGCGCGCTCGGGCGTGGTGGCGTGGGCCGGCGGCATCGGCCTGGTCTGGGGCCTGCTCGGCACGCTGCTGATGCCCTGGGTGGACGATGCGCGCAGCTACCGCCCGCTGTTCCAGGCGATCAAGCCCGCGCTGGAATCCGCGCAGATCTGCGTGGCCACGCGCGGCATGGGCGAGAGCGAGCGCGCCCTGATGCACTACGAGACCGGCGTGCGCCCGGTCAAATGGCTGCTCGGCCATAGCGGCACCGGCGACGCGCATCGGCCCAACCCGGCCGCACGCACCTGTGACCTGATGCTCGTGCTTGAGAAATCGCCCGAGCACCGCCGCCGCGAGCCCAAGGGCGCGGACTGGGAACTGGTCTGGCGCGGCAGCCGCCCGGGCGACACGAATGAAACGTTTTCGCTGTTCCAGCGGCGCGGCAATGGCGTGACCGAGGCCCTGCCGACGCCCGAGCCGATCGTGCCGCTGACCGACACGCAGCTCCGCAACCGCCGTTGATATACGCGCTGCATCGCCAGCGCTCATCCGTTTCCCAGATCGATGACCACCACGCTTCGCGTCGCGTTTGCCGGCACGCCGGAATTTGCCCAGATCGCCCTGGCGGCGATCCACCAGGCCGGGTTTCCCATCGTCGCGGTGCTGAGCCAGCCGGACCGGCCGGCCGGGCGCGGCATGCAACTGCAGGCGAGCCCCGTCAAGCAATACGCCGTCTCGCATGGGCTCGGGCCGATCCTGCAGCCGCCGTCACTACGGCGCGCGGGCAAATACCCGCAGGAAGCGGCCGAGGGCATCGATGCGCTGGCCGCGCAGCGCCCGGACGTGATGGTGGTGGCCGCCTATGGCCTGATCCTGCCGCAGGAAGTGCTGGACCTGCCGCGCTTCGGCTGCATCAACATCCACGCCTCGCTGCTGCCGCGCTGGCGTGGCGCCGCGCCCATCCACCGCGCCATCGAAGCCGGCGACGCCGAGTCCGGCATCACGCTGATGCAGATGGACGCCGGCCTGGACACCGGGGACATGATCGCCATGGAGCACGCGCCGATCGGCCTGACCGACACCACCGGTACGCTGCACGATACGCTGGCAGCCCTGGGCGGGCGCATGGTGGTCGAGGCACTGGCCAAGCTCGCGCAGGACGGCAAGCTGGCCGCTACGCCACAGCCTGCCGAGGGCGTGACGTACGCCGAGAAGATCGCCAAGGACGAGGCGGCGCTCGACTGGTCGCGCCAGTCGGCCGCGCTGCTGCGGCAGGTGCATGCGTTCAACCCGTTCCCGGGCGCCTCGGCGGCACTCGATGGCGTGGCGGTCAAGTTCTGGCAGGCCGAAGCATTGGCCGACCGCCCGGCCGATGCCGCACCCGGCACCGTGCTCGCCGCCGATGCCGATGGGGTGCTGATTGCCTGTGGCGCCGGCGCGCTGCGCGTGACACAGTTGCAGAAGCCCGGCGGCAAGCGCCTGCCGGCGCGCGAGTTCCTGCAGGGCCTGTCGATCCAGCCGGGCCAGCGCTTCGCCTCGCGCGGCTGATTTTTCTCCCACCTATCTATATAGAGAGGGCCCACGCCATGACACCCCTGGGCATCGTCAACCTGCCGCTGTTCATGCTGGCCGTGTTCCTGCTCAACGTGACGCCGGGGCCGGATACGGCCTACATCGTCGGGCGCAGCGTGTCGCAGGGGCGGGTGGCGGGGCTGCTGTCGAGCCTGGGCGTGTCGGCGGGGTGCTGCGTGCACGTGCTGGCGGTGGCGTTCGGGCTGACGGCGCTGCTGGCGGCATCGACGGTGGCGTTCACCGTCATCAAGGTGATCGGCGCGGCGTACCTGATCTACCTGGGCGGGCGCATGCTGCTCGCGCCGCCCGAGCGCGATGACGCCCCCGACGAGGCCCCGGCCGAGGCCGCAGCTGCCCCGCGCCTGCGTCCGCTGAAGGCGCTCTTCATGCAGGGCTTCCTCACCAACGTGCTGAACCCGAAGGTGGTGCTGTTCTTCCTGTCGTTCTTCCCGCAGTTCGTCGATCCGCATGCGGCGCACAAGGCGGCGGCGTTCTTGGCGCTGGGCTTGGTGTTCATCGTCATGTCGACGGTGTGGAACAGCATGGTGGCCTGGGTGGCGGCCAGCGTCACGCGCCGCGTGGCGGGCAAGCCGGGCATCAAGCGCTGGCTCGACCGCGTGGTCGGCACGGCATTCATCGGGCTGGGCGCGCGGCTCGCGTTCACCACTCGTTGACGAAGCAACCGTCATCTGCGGCGAAATACCGCGCAACTCCTTGAATTTTCAGGCGTTGCCGTGATCTAAACGACTCGCCAATCCATCCTCCACAGGAGCCACGCCCCCATGTTCAACTGGATCAAGACCTTCATGCTGATGGCAGCGATCACCGCGCTGTTCATCGTCATCGGCGGCATGATCGGCGGACGCAACGGCATGATGCTCGCGCTGCTGTTTGCGCTGGGCATGAATTTCTTCTCGTACTGGTTCTCCGACAAGATGGTCCTGCGCATGTACAACGCGCAGGAAGTCGACGAGACCAGCGCGCCGCAGTTCTACCGCATGGTGCGCGAGCTGGCCACGCGGGCGCAGCTGCCGATGCCGCGTGTGTACCTGATCAACGAGGCGCAGCCCAACGCCTTCGCCACCGGCCGCGACCCTGAGCACGCCGCCGTGGCGGCCACCACCGGCATCCTGAACATCCTGTCCGAGCGCGAACTGCGCGGCGTGATGGCGCACGAGCTGGCCCACGTGCAGCACCGCGACATCCTGATCTCCACCATCTCGGCCACCATGGCCGGTGCGATCTCGGCGCTGGCCAACTTTGCCGTGTTCTTCGGCGGGCGCGACGAGGAAGGCCGTCCGGCCAACCCGATCGCCGGGATTGCCGTGGCGATCCTCGCTCCGCTGGCGGCGTCGCTGATCCAGATGGCGATCTCGCGCGCGCGCGAGTTCGAAGCCGACCGCGGTGGCGCGACCATCAGCGGCGACCCGCAGGCGTTGGCCTCGGCGCTGGACAAGATCCACCGCTATGCCGCCGGTATCCCGTTTGCCGCCGCCGAGGCGCACCCGGCCACCGCGCAGATGATGATCATGAACCCGCTGCACGGCGGCGGCCTGGCCAACCTGTTCAGCACGCACCCGCCCACCGAGGAGCGCATTGCGCGCCTGATGCAGATGGCGCAGACCGGCCAGTATCCAGCCTGACCAGGCGCATCCTTTATACTTCCGCAGTCCGCACGAGCCCGCCCCACGCGGGCTCGTTGCTTTTCCACCGTCCCGTTTTTGCTCCGATGCGTCTGCCGCCCGACTCTCTCGCCCATGCCTTGTCGCTTGCCGCTGCCGCCGTTGGCCGCTTGCGCCAGGGTACGGCGCTGCCGCAGGCGATCGACGCGGTCTGCGCTGGTCAGCCGGCCCCGGTGCGCGGCGCCGTGCAGGATCTTGCCTACCGCGCCACGCGCTGGATGGGCAGCGCCGACTGGCTGATCCGTACGCTGATCCCACGCCCGCCCGCTGAGGGCGTCGCCAACCTGCTGCGCGTGGCGCTGGCCCAGTTGCTCGATGATCCGCCGCCCTATGCGCCCTTCACCGTGGTTGACCAGACCGTGCGCGCCGCCTCGGCCGACCCGAAGCTCGCGCACGGCAAGGGCATGATCAACGGCGTGCTGCGCCGCTTCCTGCGCGAGCAAGGCGAGCTGGTCGCCGCCATGCAGGCCGACCCGGTGGCGGCCACCAACTACCCGGCGTGGTGGATCGACGCCGTGCGCGAGGCCTACCCCGAGGCATGGCAGGCCATCCTCGCCGCCGGCAACCGGCGCCCGCCGATGGTGTTGCGCGTGAACCCGCGCCGCGTGTCGGTCGATGCCTACCTCGCCCGTCTGGCGGAGGCCGGCATCGACGCCGCGCGCGTCGGCGAGCAGGCTGTGCGTCTCGGGCGTGCCGTGCCGGTGGCCGAGCTGCCCGGGTTTGCCGAGGGCGACGTGTCGGTGCAGGATGCCGGCGCGCAACTGGCGGCGGCGTTGCTCGATGTGGCGCCGGGCCAGCGCGTGCTCGACGCCTGCGCGGCGCCCGGCGGCAAGACGGGTCACCTACTTGAGTTAGCGGACGGCCTGGATGTGGTTGCGCTCGAGTCCGATCCGGCTCGCGCCACGCGCATCGGCGAGAACCTCGTGCGCCTCTGCCAGAGCGCCACCGTGTGCGTGGGCGACGCGGCCAAGCCCGATGCCTGGTGGGATGGCCGCCCGTTCGATCGCATCCTGGCCGACGTGCCGTGCTCGGCGGCGGGCATCGTGCGGCGCCATCCGGACATCCGCTGGCTGCGTCGCGCGGCCGACCTGAAGACGCTGGCCGCGCTGCAGCGGGACATCGTCAGCGCGCTGTGGGCATGCCTGAAGCCCGGTGGCAAGCTCGTTTACGTCACCTGTTCGATTTTCCCGACGGAGGGCGAGACCCAGGCCCGATGGTTTGAAAGCCATCTGCAAGATGCGATACGATTGCACGCGCCCGGCCAGTTGCTGCCGGCCTCGCCCGATGCGGCGCCGGCTGGTGGTTTCGACCCCGGTGTCTCGCCCCTGCCGCTCGACCACGACGGCTTCTTTTACGCGGTGTTCCAGAAACGGCCCTGATGCGACGACCGTTGTGACTGTCCTCCTTCGCCCATCGATCCGGCTGGTCGTGTCCCGGTTCCGGCAAGCGCTGCAACGGCTGGTCGTGCTGGGCATGCTGTGTCTGCTGTGGCCGGCCATGGCGCCGGCGCAGACCATCGAGGTCGGGCGCACGCAGCTGGAATACGCCGATGGCGGCTGGAACCTCTCCGCCGATTTCGATTTCGATCTGCCCGCCAACCTCGAAGATGCCGTCAACAAGGGCATCGCGCTGTATTTCCTTGTCGAGTTCGAACTGATCCGCCCGCGCTGGTACTGGTTTGACGACCATGCCATCAGCGCGACGCGCGTGGTGCGGTTGTCATACCACCCGCTCACGCGTCAGTACCGCGTGTCGACTGGCGGCCTGCAGGTGCCATTCTCGCGCCTGAAGGATGCGGTCGATTTCATGCAGCACGTGCGCGGCTGGCGCGTGTTCGAGCAGCGCGCCGTCAAGCCGGGCGAGACCGTGCAAGCCGAGGTGCGCATGCGCCTGGACGTGACGCAGCTGCCCAAGCCGTTCCAGATCAACGCCGTGAACACGCGAGACTGGAACCTCGCCTCCGAGTGGAAGCGGTTCTCCTTCCTGGTGCCGAACGAGCCGGTGTCGACTGCCCCCGCGCAGCCGAGCCTGCCGCCCATCCAGCCACCCGCTAACCCGGTGCCGCCCCCTGCGTCATCGCCGGCCGCTGGCGCGCTGGGGCTGTCGCCCAATCCGGGCTGGGGCATGACGGCCGGCCCGAACAACGCGGCATCGCTGCTGCTGGCGCCGGCCAAATGATTTTCGACCGCAGCTACAAGCGCCTGCTCTACCAGGTGGTGGCGGGCACCATCGTCTTCCTGGCGATCGTGCTGGTCGGCCTGCTGGCCGCGGCGTCGGCCAATACCGAGTTCTTCGACCGGTACTTCACCCTGCTCTACAAGGTCAACCTCGTCATCGGCGTGATGCTGGTGGTGATCATCGGCGGGCTGATGCTGGCGCTGGCGCTGCGCGCGCGGCGCGGCAAGTTCGGCACGCGGCTGATGACCAAGCTGGCGGTGTTCTTTGGCGTGGTGGGCGTGCTGCCGGGCGTGCTGATCTACCTGGTGTCGCTGCAGTTCGTCTCGCGCAGCATCGAGTCGTGGTTCGACGTGAAGGTGGAGTCGGCGCTGGAGGCGGGCCTGAACCTCGGGCGGACCACCATGGATGCGTCGCTGGCCGACCTGCAGAACAAGGGCCGCCTGATCGCCGAGCAGCTCGGCGATGGTTCGGCCTCGGCCACGGCCATCAACCTCAACCGGTTGCGTGAGCAATTCGGCGTGCAGGAGGCCACCATCTTTGCCGGCAACGGCCGCGTGGAGGCCACCTCGTCGAGCACGTATGACACGCTGGTGCCGGACTTCCCTGGGCAGGCCGTGCTGGAGCAGGCGCGCGCGCCTGGCGGCTACGCCAGCCTGGAAGGCGGCAGCGACAGCGCGACCGACGGTGATGCGCTATCGGCCCCGGCGGCCGCAGCGTCTGCGCCGGGCGCGCGCGGGGGCAATCGCCGCAGCGATCTGTACCAGCTGCGCGTGGTGGTGGCGTTGGGCACGGCCGCGCGTGACGACAACGCGCTGTTGCGTAGCACGCCCGTGCGCAAGTGGGCGGGCACCGGCCTGCTGGCCGACCGGCGCGCCGACGACGGCGGCAGCGCCACGCGCGGCTTCGGCCTGACTGGCGAGAGCGGCCGCGAGGAGCGCTTCCTGCAGCTCGTGCAGCCCGTGCCGCAGGCCCTCGCGCGCAATGCCGACGCGGTGCAGCGTGCCTACCAGGAATACCAGGAGAAGGCGCTCGGCCGCACGGGCCTGCGCAAGATGT
>CAJXMR010000135.1 GCA_913056305.1 uncultured Ralstonia sp. | reverse complement strand
GTGGCCGTGCTGCAGGACGCGCAGGCCCAGGCCGCCGTCCTCGTCACCTGGGATGCGCGCACGGGCACGCTGTCGCTCAAGCGGCTGGATGCGACCGCACTGACCGCCGAGCAGGCGTTGCAGCTCTGGGCGCTGCCGCCCGGCGGGCATCCGCAGTCACTCGGGGTGATCGGGCACCAGCGTGCGGTGCGGCTGACGGTGGCGCAGCCGCTCGGCCAAGTGCCGGCGCTGGCCATCAGCGTGGAGCCGCGCGGCGGCTCGCCCAACCCGAACGGGCCGACCGGGCCGGTGGTCTTCAAGGGCGCGCTGATCGACAGCACGCTGTAGCCGGCGGGCCGCCGAGGGGCTCGCCGGGCGATATAATCGCGGTTTCCTGAATTCGCGGCTTGAAGGTCTCCCGGGTCCCCCGGGTCCTACCGTCCGCCCTCCTCCAGCTGTCCGCCCATGACCTCCCAACTCGCCAAGAAGGCCGAAGCGTGGTCCGCCCGCTTTAACGAGCCGGTATCCGATCTCGTCAAGCGCTATACCGCGTCGGTGTTCTTCGACAAGCGCCTTGCGCTGTTCGATATTCAGGGCTCGCTCGCGCACGCGGCCATGCTCGCCAAGCAGGGCATCATCGCCGAGGCCGACCGCGCTGCCATTGAAAAAGGCATGACGCAGATCCGCCAGGAGATCGAAGCCGGCGCGTTCGAGTGGAAGCTGGACCTGGAAGACGTGCACCTGAACATCGAGGCGCGCCTGACCGCGCTGGTGGGCGACGCCGGCAAGCGCCTGCACACCGGCCGCTCGCGCAACGACCAGGTCGCCACCGACATCCGCCTGTGGCTGCGCAGCGAGATCGACAACATCGTCGGTCTGCTCAAGGCGCTGCGCGGCGCCCTGCTGGACCTGGCCGAGCAGCACGCCGGCACCATCGTCCCGGGCTTCACGCACCTGCAGGTGGCGCAGCCGGTCACGTTTGGCCACCACCTGCTGGCCTATGTCGAGATGTTCACGCGCGACACCGAGCGCATGCTCGACACCCGCCGCCGTGTGAACCGCCTGCCGCTGGGCGCCGCCGCCCTGGCCGGCACGAGCTACCCGATCGACCGCGAATTCGTCGCGGAGCAACTGGGCTTTGACGGCGTGTGCCGCAACTCGCTTGATGCCGTGTCCGACCGCGACTTCGCCATCGAATTCTGCGCCGCCGCCGCGCTCATCATGACGCACGTCTCGCGCTTCTCCGAAGAGCTGGTGCTGTGGATGAGCCCGCGCGTGGGCTTTATCGACATTGCGGACCGCTTCTGCACCGGCAGCTCGATCATGCCGCAGAAGAAGAACCCCGACGTGCCGGAACTCGCGCGCGGCAAGACCGGCCGCGTCAACGGCCACCTGATCGGCCTGCTCACGCTGATGAAGGGCCAGCCGCTGGCCTACAACAAGGACAACCAGGAAGACAAGGAACCGCTGTTCGACACCGTGGACACCGTGGTCGACACGCTGCGCATCTTTGCCGACATGGCGACGGGCATCACCGTCAAGGCCGACGCCATGCGCGCCGCCGCGCTGCAGGGCTACGCCACCGCCACCGACCTGGCCGACTACCTGGTCAAGCGCGGCCTGGCCTTCCGCGATGCGCACGAAGCCGTGGCCCACGCCGTGCGCGCCTGCGACGACCTGCGCTGCGACCTGGCCGACCTGTCGGTCGCGCAACTGCGCGACATCAGCGGCCTGGGCGACAAGGCAACGCTGATCGGTGACGACGTGCACGCGGTGCTGACGCTGGAAGGCTCGGTCGCTTCGCGCAACCACATTGGCGGGACGGCGCCGGAGCAGGTGAAGCAAGCGATTGCCGCTGCACGCGCCGCACTGGCCGACTAAGCACCTGGTAGCCTGACCGTCGCGAGCCGCTCGAACCACGGCCCCTCCGGGGGCGTGCGGCTCGCGAAAAGCGACAGACTCTCAAACGCCAAGGTGGTGCCCCGCAACACCTGCGCGGCGTCCGCAAGCATTGCCCTGCCGGCAGACGGCACCGCCCCGCTGCCCAACCGGGCCAGCGTGAGGTGCGGCCGGAATGGACGCATCTCTGCGCGGTAACCCGCCTCGCGGGCCAGCACCTCGGCGCATTGCGCCATCGCCTCCACCCAGCCCGCCGATTCCGCCGTGACGACGAGCACGCGCGGCTTGGCTGGATTCGGCCACAACGCCAACGTGCTGATCGCCAGCGGCGTCATCTCCGCGGCGTGCGCGGCCACAGGCGCCAGCATCCGTACCCGCTCCGCCATGTCGCCTTCGGGGGTTTCGCCCAGATACCGAACGGTGACGTGCCACTGGTCCGGCGGCAGCCAGCGCACACGCGCCCAGGGCTCCTCCATCAGGGGGACGACCGTCTGCCGCAGGCGATCGATCGCACCTGCGCACGGGTTGAGTGCAAGAAATAGCCGCCTGGGCATGAAGATCATCAACCGCGATGGATCGGGCCGTCATCCGTGTGTGGCAGCAGTCGACAAGCGTGCGCCCCATTTCGGTCAACGTCAAAGCCCCCCAACTTCTCCCCAAAACGGGGGAAACATGCCGCGCACCTCTCTTTAAATGGCGATTCAATTTCGCCTTTAAATCACTTCACGCGGTCATTCAAAAATACGCACCGTTTTTATTGGATCTTTACTGGCTTTTTCCTGTTGATCCACTAGAAATGGACAGGCAGTGCGCCGCCCTCGCGCAGGCGCTGCCGCCCCACCCGCCACAGATCCTGGCATCGATGCAGCACGCATCGCATCCACGTGCGCAAACCATCGCAGGCACAGCCCACAGTACACGGGAGGGGCACGTTTGTCCCGACGATCGACAAGGAGCAATTGATGAACCTGACTCAACGCCATCCGCGGCGGCCAAACGGCCGTCTCGCCATGGCTGCAGCCGTGCTGATGCTCAGCCCCGTGGTCCACGCCCAAATGGCTGCCACGCCCGAACAGCACTTTCCGGACGGTTATCTCGAATCCGTAGCGAGCGGCTACCAACCCGGTGTGGATGCGCAGGTGCCTGCGCTCGCTAAAATGCAGACGCCCGCAACCACCGTGCAAGCGGCAACAAACTCCACGCGGCAGGGCTTCTTGCAGAACGCGTCGTACCCGCTGCCGCAGCGCGCACCCGGTCCGCACCTCGGCAAGAAGCGCCAGCCCTGACCTCATCGCATAGCTAGATCGATGTTGCCCTGGGGCCCAATCCCAGCGCGCATAAAAAAGCCCGGCACCAGGCCGGGCTGCCAGTTCCCACGGGAGGGAACCGATCCGATTGCAGAGTGCGCCGCTCAGCGCACGCAGTCCACGAAGTAACCGACCTTGCCGTCGATCTCCTCTTCCACCAGCCCGTGGATGTCGGTCTCGAACCCCGGGAACAGCTTGTTGAAGTGGCGTGCGAACTGCAGGTACTGCACGATCGTCTTGTTGAAGCGCTCGCCCGGGATCAGCAGCGGAATGCCCGGCGGATAGGGCGTCAGCAGGATGGCGGTGATGCGGCCTTCCAGGTCGTCGATGGCCACGCGCTCGGTCTCGCGGTGGGCCATCTTGGCCCAGGCGTCGGACGGCTTCATCGCCGGCTCCATGATCGACAGGTACATCTCGGTCGTCACACGGGCCACGTCGTTGGACTGGTAGACGCTGTGGATCGAGTCGCACAGTTCACGCAGGCCGATGCGCTCGTACTGCGGGAACTGGCGCACGAACTCCGGCAGCACGCGCCAGCACGGCTGGTTGTTGTCGTAGTCGTCCTTGAACTGCTGCAGCTCGGTCACCAGCGAGTTCCAGCGGCCCTTGGTGATGCCGATGGTGAACATGATGAAGAACGAGTACAGCCCGGTCTTCTCGACGATGATGCCGTGCTCGGCCAGGTAGCGCGTGACGATGGCGGCCGGGATGCCCGAATCGCTGAACTTCCCATCCACGTCCAGGCCCGGGGTGATGATGGTGGCCTTGATCGGGTCGAGCAGGTTGAAGTCTTCGGCCAGGTTGCCGAAGCCGTGCCAGCGCTCGTTGGCCTTGAGCATCCACGCTTCGCGCTCTTCGATGCCCTCGTCGGACAGATCGTTCGGGCCCCAGACCTTGAACCACCAGTCGTCGCCCTTTCCATTTCCACCATTCGTGCCGACGTACTCCTGTTCGACCTTGCGCATGGCGCGGCGGAAGTCCAGCGCCTCGGCGATGCTCTCTTCCACCAGCGCGGTGCCGCCCGGCGCTTCCATCATCGCCGCCGCCACGTCGCACGAGGCGATGATCGAGTACTGCGGGCTGGTCGACGTGTGCATCAGATACGCCTCGTTGAAGCGGTACGTATCGAGCTTGCGCGTCTCGGAATCCTGCACGAGGATCTGCGAGGCCTGCGACAGGCCGGCCAGCAGCTTGTGCGTGCTCTGCGTGGCGTAGACCAGCGCGTCCTTGCTGCGCGGGCGGCCGTGGCCGATCGCGTGCATGTCCTCGTAGAACGGGTGGAACGACGCGTGCGGCAGCCAGGCTTCGTCAAAGTGCAGCGTGTCGATCTCGGTCGACAGCATGTTCTTGATCATCTCGGCGTTGTACAGCACGCCGTCGTACGTGCCCTGCGTGATGGTCAGGATGCGCGGCTTCTTGTTCTTGGCCTGGCTCGCAAACGGGTGATCGGCGATCTTCTTGGCGATCGTCTCCGGCTCGAACTCGCTCTTCGGGATCGGGCCGATGATGCCGAAGTGGTTGCGCGTCGGCATCAGGAACACGGGAATCGCGCCCGTCATCATGATCGCGTGCAGGATCGACTTGTGGCAGTTGCGGTCCACCACCACGATGTCGCCGGGAGCCACGTTGGCGTGCCACACCATCTTGTTGGACGTCGACGTGCCGTTGGTCACGAAGAACATGTGGTCCGAGCCGAAGATGCGCGCGGCATTGCGCTCCGACGCAGCCACGGGCCCCGTGTGGTCGAGCAACTGGCCGAGTTCTTCCACGGCATTGCAGACGTCGGCGCGCAGCATGTTCTCGCCGAAGAACTGGTGGAACACCTGGCCCACCGGGCTCTTCAGGAACGCCACGCCGCCCGAGTGCCCCGGGCAGTGCCACGAATACGAGCTGTCCTGCGCGTAGTCGATCAGCGCCTTGAAGAACGGCGGCGGCAGCGAATCGAGATAGTTGCGCGCTTCACGGATGATGTGCCGGGCCACGAACTCGGGCGTGTCCTCGAACATGTGGATGAAGCCGTGCAGCTCGCGCAGCACGTCGTTCGGCAGGTGGCGCGAGGTGCGCGTCTCGCCGTACAGGAAGATGGGGATGTCGGCGTTGCGGCGGCGCACTTCGGCCACGAAGCTGCGCAGGTTCTCGACCGCTTCCGGTTCCGGCTTGTCGTTGTCCGGGTTGATGAATTCGTCGTCGTCAATCGAGACGATGAAGGTGGACGCGCGGCTCGACTGCTGCGCGAACGAGGTCAGGTCACCATAGCTGGTGAGGCCCGTGACCTCCATGCCCTCTTCCTCGATGGCCTGGGCCAGCGCGCGAATGCCCGACCCGGAGATGTTCTCGGAGCGGAAGTCCTCGTCGATGATGATGACGGGAAAACGGAATTTCATCGTGGTTCCTTGTGGATGAAGCTAAAGGCACCGCTCCGGATACGCCTGAACGCGCGGAAACGGACTAAGAGCCGCTAACAAAACCCAGCGTAGCGGTCCTGGCTAGGCGCGCCGACGCAGACAGTACTGAAGTACGGCAAGGCGGAGCAACGACGCCAGGAGGGTTTTGTTAGCGGCTCTAAAAAACTAAGTCTTGGGCAGGGTAACGCCGTGCTGGCCTTGATACTTGCCGCCACGGTCCTTGTACGAGGTCTCGCATTCCTCGTCGCTCTCGAAGAACAGCACCTGCGCGCAGCCCTCGCCGGCGTAGATCTTGGCGGGCAGCGGCGTGGTGTTCGAGAACTCCAGCGTCACGTAGCCTTCCCACTCGGGCTCAAACGGCGTGACGTTGACGATGATCCCGCAGCGGGCGTACGTGCTCTTGCCCAGGCACACCGTGAGCACGGTGCGCGGGATGCGGAAGTACTCCATCGTGCGGGCCAGCGCGAACGAGTTCGGCGGGATGATGCACACGTCGCCCTTGAAGTCGACGAACGACTTCTCGTCGAAGTTCTTCGGGTCGACGATGGTGCTGTTGATGTTGGTGAAGATCTTGAATTCGTCGGCGCAGCGGATGTCGTAGCCGTAGCTCGAGGTGCCGTAGGAGACGATGCGGCGGCCTTCGGACTCGCGCACCTGCCCCGGCTCGAACGGCTCGATCATGCCGTGCTGCTCCGCCATGCGGCGGATCCACTTGTCGGATTTGATGCTCATGGGATGCCTTGGATGAACAAATGGGGGCAGGCTTCGCAGGTGCGAAAACTGTCCCCATTTGGTCACGTCGGCAAGGCCGGCCCCGATCGGAACGCGGATTGTACTCCCAAACCTGTGACGGAAAACCCCGTGTCGGCCGGTGACTTGCGCGGCGCTTATCGGCCGGATTCCGCGGGCTGCGGCAGCTCCCCGCGCGGGCCGACCACACCGGCCATCTCCGGCTCGGCGATGAAGCGGTCCCGTCCGGTGTAGAGCAGGAAATGACGCCCGGTGCACCGCGCGAACAGGCTCAGGTTGACCCGCTGCGCCATCTGGTGGCCCATCTGCGTGACGCCCGAGCGCGACAGCAGGAACGGGATGCCCATCTGCGCGCCCTTGATGACCATCTCGGAGGTCAGGCGCCCCGTGGTGTAGAAGATCTTGTCGCCGCCATCCATGCCGTCGAGCCACATGCGGCCGGCGATGGCATCCACCGCGTTGTGGCGGCCGACATCCTCGATGAAGATCAGCAGCTCGCCGCGCGCGTCGAACAGCGCGCAGCCGTGCACCGAGCCGGCCTGCTTGTAGATCGACTGCTGCAGCCGGATGGTGTCGACCACGCGGTAGAGCGTGGTCTGCGTCATGCATGCCCCGGGCGGCAGGTGGATGGCGTCGATCTCGTCCATCAACGAGCCGAACACGGTGCCCTGCCCGCAGCCAGTGGTGACGGTGCGGCGCGCGGTCTTCTCGTCCAGGTCGGCGATGCCGCCGCGGGTGGTGACGGCGGCGGATTCTGTCTCCCAATCCACCTGCACCGAGGCGATGTCTTCGATGCTGCCGACCAGGCGCTGGTTGCGCAAATAGCCGAGCACAAGGGCTTCGGGCGCACCGCCCAGCGTCATCAGCGTGACGAGTTCGCGCTTGTCGAGGTAGACCGTCAGCGGCCGTTCGCCCGGGATATGCACGGTGCGCACGCGGCCGAGCTCGTCGACGACGTCGACCTCGTCGAGCAGCGGGATGGAAGCGTTGGTCAGGTCAGGGCGCAGCGGCATCGGTCTTCAGTCCAAACAAAAATGCGCACGGCAAGCGTGCGCACTGGCATGCGGCTGGCGCCCATCCGCAGACGGGCGCCGCGTGCGAGGCGTCAGTTCGCCACAATCACGCCGCAGGCGATGCGCCCGCCGGAGTTGCCGGTGGGCTGGGTTACGTAGTCGTCCTTGCCTGAATGGATGACCAGCGCATGGCCGACCAGGCTGGTCGGGCGGGGCGTGAGCGTCACACCGGAGAGGACGATCGAGCCGACAGCCTTGCCATTGGCGTCGGATTGCAGCATCGGGATGTCGCCGGCATGGTGCGAGCCGCTGTGCGGATCGCCATGCTGCTGGCTGGTCGGGTTGAAGTGGCCACCTGCGCTCATGGCGTCGGCCGAGGAGCAGTCGCCCCTCTCGTGCACGTGGAAGCCGAACATGCTGTTGGCGGGCAGGCCGGAAATGTCCACGGCCATGGCAACCCGATCGTCGCCCTGCTGCGCCAGCTTCACGCTGCCCTGCACGGTGCTGCCGCTCTTGGGCGCCAGCACGGCCGAAGCCGCCATGGCCGAGTCAGCCGCCTTGGCTGCCGACGCGGTGTTCGATGCGCAGCCGGCCATCAGGCCGATCACGGCGAGTCCAATCACGAGTTGCTTCATGTGCCACCTCCAGTCAGGGTTCACTTCGCGAGCGGAGGATTGTACTGCCGGATGATGTCAAGGCAACATCGTCGCCGGATCACCCCTTGGCTGCGGGCGCCGACGCTGGCGCAACCGCTGCCGGCGCGGGCGGCACGAACGGACCGGGATCGGCGCAGGGTGCGCCAGGCTGCGTGTGCGCCTCCTTGGCCGCCGCCTGGTAGGCAGCCACCGCCTTGTCCTGGGCCTGGCACAACTGGAAGGCGGCCACCTTGTCGCTCCAGGCGGCCTTGGCCTTGGCTAGCTCGGCCTGGGCCTTCTGCGCTTCCGTGGGTGCGGGCAGCTTGGCGTCGGCCAGCCCGCTCGCCAGGCTCAGCACGGCGGTCGCAAGCGCCAAGCCCAGAGCGCGCGCTATCGGGGACGAATGCGCAGACGAATGCATGGTGGGGTTCCTTGAGTCGATGGCGTCAGGTCTTGGCGGGCTGCTCGCTGGGCGCGGGCGGGGCAGGCGGCTGCGAGCGCTGCGCCGGGATCTTGCCGGCCTTGATGTCGTCGTACCAGAGTTCGTGGTGCTCCTTGGCCCAAGCCTCGTCGACGTAGCCCTCGCGCATGGCGCGGTAGGCGCCTTCCATGCCGATGGTGCCCATGTAGATGTGGCCCAGCGACAGGCAGATCATGCCCACCGCCGCGATGGCGTGGATGACCTCGGCCAGCTGCATCGTGCTGCGGTAGTAGTCGACCCCCGGCACGATGCGGTCGAGCACCCAACCCGACGCCGACAGGATCAGCCCGAACATGACGAGGCCGCCCCAGAACCAGAGCTTCTCGCCGGCGTTGAAGCGGTGCGACGGCACCTCGGCACTGTGCTCGCCGGCGAGCATGCCGCCCAGGGTCAGCAGCCACTGCACGTCGCCACGGCGCGGCAGGTTGTCGCTCACCCACAGCACGAACGCCACGATGATGCTGACCGTGAACAACGGCCCGACCAGGTTGTGCAGGTTTTTCAGCACGTAGGTCAGCCAGCCGAACAATTGGTGGCCCATCAGCGGCAGCAGGAAGTGCTTGCCCCACAGCATGGCGATGCCCGACACGCCCAGCGTGACGAACGAGATGGCCATGGTCCAGTGCACGTAGCGCTCGGTGGGGGTGAAGCGCTCGATCTTGCGGCCGGTGGGCGTTTCCTTCAGCCGGATCGTCCCCTTCCACAGGAAGACCGCCAGGATCGCCAGCGGCACCAGCACCACCAACCAGCCACCCCATACGGTGATGACGCCGTTGCGGAACAGCCGCCACTTCTGGCCGGTGCGCTGGATCAGCACGCCGGCCTCCAGCCCCGGCAGGCTCGCGTAGTTGGCCTGATCGGAATTCACTTCGCGCCAGACCGGCGCGTTGTTGCCGGGCTGCGTGGTGCGGCGTGCAGCCTGGTCCTGCGCTTCCTTGGCCAGGTCGCGCGGCTTCACGTCAAAGACGTTCTCCGAGACGATGTTGGAGAGCGGCTGCGCCGGCTGCACGGCCGGGTTGATGGGCGCATTGGCCGCCGGCGCGCTGGCCGGCTGCTGCGCACAGGCGAGCGCCGCCGCGCCGCCCAGCAGCAGCGCCATCGCCAGATGTTTCCAGGAAGTGCCCACGGACGGACCTCCACTCGCGCGCGTCATGGCGTCTTGTTGTACTCGTTCTGGTACTGGCCGCGCGCGCGGACCTGGTTCTCCCAGCTCGTGCGGTCGCCTGGGGTCCAGTTCTTGGCCGTGAAGGGGTCGCCCGGCGCGCCCTGGTACAGCGGCGTGCTGTCCTTGCGATGCGAAGCCATGGCGGTCTGCTGGCGTTCGCCGCAGCCGGCTAACAACACGGCTAGCGTGCCGACGATGATCATCATCGAAGTCGGTTTCATGGCTAGTACGCTCCCGAAGTGGGCGCCTCTGGCGCGACCGGTGCCGCCTGTGCCGGGGCCGCAGGCGCGGCCTGCGCGCTCTTGCCGGCGCCGCCATAGGCGGTTCCCCAGCCGAACAGCTCGGCGCCCTTGCCGCGCTTCATCACGCGGTTGCGCAGGATGTCGGCAATCACGTCGCCATCACCGCCGAGCAGCGCCTTGGTCGAGCACATCTCCGCGCACAGCGGCAGCTTGCCTTCGGCCAGGCGGTTGCGGCCGTACTTCTCGAACTCCGCCTCGCTGCCGTGCGCCTCGGGGCCGCCGGCGCAGAACGTGCACTTGTCCATCTTGCCGCGCACACCGAAGGTGCCCTGGCTCGGGAACTGCGGCGCGCCGAACGGGCACGCATACGAGCAGTAACCGCAGCCGATGCAGACGTCCTTGTCGTGCAGCACCACGCCGTCTTCGGTGCGGTAGAAGCAGTCGACCGGGCAGACCGCCATGCACGGCGCATCGGAGCAGTGCATGCACGCCACGGAGATGGACTTCTCCGCGCCGACCATGCCGTCGTTGATGGTGACCACGCGGCGCCGGTTCACGCCCCAGGGCACCTCGTGTTCGTTCTTGCAGGCTGTGGCGCAGGCGTTGCATTCGATGCAGCGCTCGCTGTCGCAGATGAATTTCATGCGTGCCATGATCGCTCCCCGCTCTTATGCAAAACGCTCGATCTGGCAGACCGTCGTTTTCGTTTCCTGCATCATCGTCACCGCGTCGTAGCCGTAGGTGGTGGCCGTGTTGATGGCCTCGCCGCGCACGATCGGGTGGGCCCCTTCCGGGTAGTAATCGAGCAGGTCCTTGCCCTGCCACCAGCCCGAGAAGTGGAACGGGATGAAGGCGTGGTCCGCGCCCACGCGCTCCGTCACCAGTGCGCGCACCTTGATCTGGGCGCCGGTCGGCGTCTTGACCCAGACATAGTCGTTGTGGCGGATGCCCCGGTCGGCCGCGGCCTTCGGGTTGATCTCGACAAAGTTCTCCTGCTGCAGCTCGGCCAGCCACGGGTTGGAGCGCGTCTCTTCGCCGCCGCCCTCGTACTCCACCAGGCGGCCGGAGGTGAGGATGATCGGGAATTTCTCGTAGACCTTGTTCTCGATGTTGCGCTGCTGCACCGTCTTGTACAGCGTCGGCAGGCGCCAGAAGGCCTTCTTGTCGTCGTGCGTCGGGTACTTGGCGACCATGTCGGGCCGCGTGGAGTACAGCGGCTCGCGGTGCTGCGGAATCGCATCGGGGAAGTTCCACACGATGGCGCGCGCCTTGGCATTGCCGAACGGGTGGCAGCCATGCTTCATCGCCACGCGCTGGATGCCGCCTGACAGATCCGTCTTCCAGTTCTTGCCGTCGGCGGCCTTCTTCTCGGCGTCGGTCAGATCGCCCCACCAGCCGAGCTTCTTCAGGAAGACGTGATCGAACTCGGGGTAGCCCGTGGTCAGCTCAGCGCCCAGCGAGTGCGAGCCGTCCTCTGCCAGCAGGCTCACGCCGTCGCGCTCCACGCCAAAGTTGGCGCGGAAGTTGCCGCCGCCATCCATCACGTGGCGGCTGGTGTCGTACAGGTTGGGCGAGCCCGGGTGCTTGAGTTCGGGCGTGCCGTAGCACGGCCACGGCAGGCCGAAGTAATCGCCGGTGAGGTCGTAGCCGGTTTCCGGGTCCTTGCCGCCCTTGCAGCGCAGCGTGCGCACGTCGAACAGGTGCATGTTGCGCATGTGGGCCTTCAGGCGTTCCGGCGATTGGCCGGTGTAGCCGATGGTCCAGTTGCTGCGATTGATCTCGCGCAGGATGGATTCGATCTCCGGCTCGCGCCAGGTCATGCCGGCGCGCTTGTACTCGGTGATCTTCAGATTCTTCGACAGCTCCTTGCCGAAACCGAGGCGGTCAGCAAAGGCCTGCATGATGACGTGGTCCGGCTGCGACTCGAACAGTGGCTCGATGACCTTCTCGCGCCATTGCAGCGAGCGGTTGGACGCCGTGCACGAACCCGACGTCTCGAACTGCGTCGCGGCCGGCAGCAGGTAGACGCTGCGGTTCGGATTCGGCGGCGTGCCGTCGGCGGCGGGCATGTTGGCCATCGCGGCCGTGGCCGACGGATACGGGTCCACCACCACCAGCAGGTCGAGCTTGTCGAGCGCGCGCTTCATCTCCAGCCCGCGCGTCTGCGAGTTGGGCGCGTGGCCCCAGTAGAACATCGCGCGGACGTTGTTGTCCTGGTCGATCAGCTCGTTCTTCTCGAGCACCGCATCGATCCAGCGCGACACGGTGGTGCCGGACTTCTCCATCATCGCCTGCGAGACGAAGCGGCCCTTGATCCAGTCGTAGTCCACGCCCCACACGGCGGCGTAGTGCTTCCATGCGCCGGCCGCCAGGCCGTAGTAGCCCGGCAGCGAGTCGGGGTTGGGGCCGACGTCGGTGGCGCCCTGCACGTTGTCGTGGCCGCGGAAGATGTTGGCCCCGCCGCCCGACTTGCCGATGTTGCCCAGCGCCAGCTGCACGATGCACGAGGCACGCACGATGGCGTTGCCGATGGTGTGCTGGGTCTGGCCCATGCACCACACCAGCGTGCTCGGACGGTTCATCGCCATCATTTCGGCGACCTTGTGGACTTGCGCCTCGGGCACGCCGCACACCTCTTCCACCTTGTCCGGCGTCCACTTGGCGAGCACTTCCTCGCGCACCTTATCCATGCCGTAGACGCGGTCGTGCAGGTACTGCTTGTCTTCCCAGCCGTTCTGGAAGATGTGGTACAGCACGCCAAACAGGAAGGCGATGTCGGTACCCGAGCGGATGCGCACGTACTCGTCGGACTTGGCTGCCGTGCGCGTGTAGCGCGGGTCAACCACGATGACCTTGCAGCCGGTCTCCTTGGCGTGCAGCAAATGCAGCATCGACACCGGGTGCGCCTCCGCCGCGTTCGAGCCGATGTACAACGCGCACTTGGCGTTCTGCATGTCGTTGTACGAGTTGGTCATCGCGCCGTAGCCCCAGGTATTTGCGACGCCCGCCACGGTGGTGCTGTGGCAGATGCGCGCCTGGTGGTCGCAGTTGTTGGTGCCGAAGAACGACACCCACTTGCGCA
>CAJXMR010000134.1 GCA_913056305.1 uncultured Ralstonia sp. | reverse complement strand
GCCATCGCGGTCTTGATGTCTTCCATGTCCTTGGCGGTCAGCGCCGGCGCCGACAGCCCGCCGCCCTGGCGGTTGATGCCCTTGTTGTTGGACAGCTCGCCGCCGATCTTGACGATGGTTTCGATCTCCTCGCCGACCACACGCTCAACCTGCAGCACGATCAGACCGTCGTTGAGCAGCAGCAAATCACCCGGGCCGACGTCGCGCGGCAACTCCTTGTAGTCGAGACCGGCGCGCTCCTGGTTGCCCAACTCGCAACGGGCGTCGAGCGTGAAGCGCTCGCCCGGATTCAATGTGATCTTGCCGTTCTCGAACTTGCCGACGCGGATCTTCGGGCCCTGCAGGTCGGCCATGATGCCGACCTCGCGGCCGATCGAGCGCGCCACCTCGCGCACCAACTGGGCGCGGTCGATGTGGTCTTGCGCGGTGCCGTGCGAGAAGTTCAGCCGCACCACATCCACCCCCGCGGCAATCATGCGGGTCAGGACTTCCTGCGTGCTGGACGCGGGGCCGAGCGTAGCGACGATCTTGGTGGCGCGGGTCATGGGCGGTGTCTCGTTGGTGTTATCGGACGATGCGGTTGCCTGGCGTGGCAATCAGGCCAGTGCGGCCTGGTTCTGGGCGCGCTGTTCCAGGATCTCCACGGCCGGCAGGGTCTTGCCTTCCAGGAACTCCAGGAACGCGCCGCCGCCGGTGGAGATATAGCCCACGCGATCGGCGATGTTGTACTTGGCGATGGCGGCCAGCGTGTCGCCGCCACCCGCGATCGAGAAGCCCGACGACGCGGCGATGGCCTCGGCCAGCACCTTGGTGCCGTTGCCGAACTGGTCGAACTCGAACACGCCGACCGGACCGTTCCACACGATGGTGCCGGCGGACTTCAGTTGGTCGGCCAGCAGCGCGGCCGTCTTCGGGCCGATGTCGAGGATCATGTCGTCGTCCGCCACGTCGGCCACGTCCTTGACGGTGGCCGCGGCGGTCGCGCTGAATTCCTTGGCGCAGACCACGTCGCTCGGGATGGGCACCGAGGCGCCGCGCGCGGCCATCATGTCGATGATCGCTTTGGCATCGCCCACCAGGTCCGGCTCGGCCAGCGACTTGCCGATCTTCAGGCCGGCGGCCAGCATGAACGTGTTGGCGATGCCGCCGCCGACGATCAGGTTGTCCACCTTGTCGGCCAGCGTCTTCAGGATGGTCAGCTTGGTCGACACCTTGGAGCCGGCCACGATGGCCACCAGCGGACGGGCCGGCTGGCCCAGCGCCTTGCCCAGCGCGTCCAGCTCGGCGCCCAGCAGCGGGCCGGCGCAGGCGACGGGGGCGAACTTGGCGATGCCGTGGGTGGTGGCTTCCGCACGGTGCGCGGTGCCGAAGGCGTCGTTGACGTAGACGTCGCACAGCTTGGCCATCTTCTGCGCCAGCTCGTCGCTGTTCTTCTTCTCGCCCTTGTTCACGCGGCAGTTTTCCAGCAGCACGACCTGGCCGGGCACCACATCCACGCCATCCACCCAGTTCTGCACCAGCTTCACGTCACGGCCCAGCAGCTCGGCCAGGCGCTTGGCGACCGGCGCCAGCGAGTCTTCCGGCTTGAACTCGCCCTCGGTCGGGCGGCCCAGGTGCGACGTGACCATCACGGCGGCGCCAGCGTCGGCCGCGGCGCGGATGGCCGGCACGGAGGCGCGGATGCGCGTGTCTTCGGTGATGTTGCCGGCGTCGTCTTGCGGCACGTTGAGGTCGGCGCGGATGAACACGCGCTTGCCGGCAAGCTTGCCTTCGGAGATGAGATCGGTCAGACGCAGGACGTTGGGCATGGCAGCAACAGAGAAGGAATCGCGGAAAACGGCGATTTTACCTGATCGCTCCCCCACCCCTGCCAGCAAAACGGGCGACCGAACGTCGGCATGCCGAACCAGGCAATCCCGCAATCCTCAATATTTCTTCACAAAGCTACAATGTGGCCCAAAACACACATAACAACGTCGGGAATTCCACATGAGCCAAGTGCCACACCTGGGCCGCGCCGCGCTGGCGGCCGCCTTGACCACCGCCCTGCTGACCGCCTGCGGCGGCGGCGATTCTTCCACCAGCACCACGACCAGCACCCAGCCAGGCAGTGGCACGCCGACCACCGCATCCCCAGCGGCCAGCCAACTCACGCTGAACACGCTGGAGTTTGCGCAGACCCACGTGCTGCCCGAGGGCGGGTTCTCGTGGAAGCTGGCCAATGACAGCGCCACGCTGCAGCTGATCGGCAATCGCTCTGCACTGGCGCTGGTCGCCATCGCGCAGACCGACGTGCAGCAGCCGGTGCTGGAGGCCTGGCGCAACGGCGCGCTGATCGGCACGCTTGCCCTCAACGCCCCGGCCGCGCTACCGCCCACTGAAGCCAACGGCCGCCCCTATGCGACCGACCGCTGGAGCGCCACGCTACCTGCCGCATGGATGGTGCCGGGCACGTCGTTCCGCGTATCCGCCGCCAACTACGCGCCAAGCACGACCCACACCCAGGCCTTCGGCACCAACGCCGACATCGCCCTGCGCGTGCTGCCCTTCTACCTGTTTGGCGCGAACGACACCAACACCACGCCGTTCTCCGCCACCAAAGTGCCGGATACGGTCACGCAACAGGAGATCTTCGCCAAGTGGCCCGTGGCGTCGCTCAACGCGGTCAACCACCCGATCGGGCGCGTCTCGTGGTCGAGCGTCGTGATCCCGCCGCGCACCGACAGCACGAACGTCGCCCAGCCCGCCTACACGGTGACGGCGATGAGCCAGCAGAAGGACGGTTACGCGGTGATGGGGGCCCTGCTGAGCCTGGCCCAGGGCCTGCGCAGCGCCAACGGCGAGGACGCCACCAACAACCAGTATTACGTCCCGATTCTGCCGGTCGACCCGGTGTCCGGCCATGCGGTCGGCCTGGGTGGTGGGCTGGGTGCCGTCGGCGGGGGGGTTGGCGTAGGCGACCAGGCCTACACCGGCGTCTTCATCCACGAGCAGGGCCACGCATTTGGCCTGCCGCATGCGGGCGAAGCCTACAACGTGGGCGCCTACCCGTATGCGGGCGGCAGCCTGGCCGGCTCGGCGTGGGGCTACGACCCGAACCACAACCAGTTCCTCGATATCCGTGTGCCGACCACGGCCAGCCACTACCCCAATTGCACCAGCGGCCACGTAACCGATTCGGCTGGTCGCTGCATCAAGCAGGACCCGATGCAGGGCGGCGCGGGCGATCAAGCCCCCGGCTACAAGTTCGCCACCTTCTCGGACTACAACACCGGCAAGATGCAGGGCTGGCTGCAGGGGCGCGTCCTGGTGGATGCCGCCTCGCCCACCGGCTACAGCAAATGGGACGCAAACGCCCAGGCGCGCGTGGCCTATACGCCGACGACGACCAGCAACGGTCTGTACGGCATCAACCAGAACCTGCCGGCGCAGACCAACGTGCCGGTGGTCGCCATCGCCATCACCTTCAGCCGCGCGGGCACGGCGGGCGTGTCGCAGATCTACCCGCCACTGCCCTACACCGGCAACCTGTTGCGGACGTTCGACCCGGCCAGCGCAGCGGACCAGCAAGCCATTGTGCCCAACACCGGCACCTATGCCTGGTATTGCCACGCCAGCGGCTGCGACTACACCGTGCGCGTGACCTACGCCGACAATTCGCAGATCACGCGTGTGCTGCAAGGTGGCTTCCGCCCGTGGTTCAACCCCACCGGCACCCCGGCGGCCAATACCTCGGACCCGACCAACGGCGCCAGCTTCAAGCTGTGGACCATCAACGTGCCGGGCGGCCAAGCCATCACCAAGGTGGAACTGCTCGACACGCCGATGGCGTGGAACGGGCTGCCGGCCACGCCGACGGTGCTACTTAGCCGCTGACACCCTGGGCGCGCGCTGCAGGCGCAGCGCGCTCTCGGCGCTGTAGAGCACCAGCCCGATCCAGATCAGCACGTAGCCGGCCACCTTCGGCCCGGCGAACGGCTCGTTATAGAGCCACACGCCCAGCAGCAGCTGCAGCGTCGGGCTCACATACTGCAACAGCCCCAGCAGCGACAATGGAATCCGCCGCGCCCCCGCGCCGAACAGCAGCAGCGGCACCGCGGTCAGCGGCCCGGCCAGCACCAGCAGCAGTTGGATGCCCGGCGATGCCGCGAGGAAGACGTTCTGCTGCTGCGCCGCCAGCCAGCCCAGGTAGGCCAGCGCCAGCGGAAACAGCAGCAGTGTCTCCAGCGTCAGCCCTTCCAGCGCGCCCAGCGGCGAGGTCTTGCGCAGCAGCCCATAGAACCCGAACGAGAACGCCAGCGCCAGCGCGATCCACGGCGGGTGCCCGGCCTGCCAGGTCAGCCAGGCCACGCCCGCCGCCGCCAGCGCCACCGCCACCCACTGCACCGGCCGCAGCCGCTCGCCCAGCACCAGCGCGGCCAGCATCACCACCACCAGCGGGTTGATGAAGTAGCCCAGGCTGCCGTCGAGCACGTGGTCATGGTTGACCGCCCAGATATAGGTGAGCCAGTTGATCGCCAGCAAACCGGTGCTGGCCGCATAGCGCCCGACCACGCGCGGCTGCGTGCGCAGCGCCCACAGCCACGCCCAATGCCGCTTGACCAGCAGGATCACCACCATCACCGCCAACGACCAGATCACCCGGTGCGACAGGATCTCCAGCGGCGTCACCGCCTTGAGCAGCTTGAAATACAGCGGAAACAGGCCCCACATCGTGTAGGCCAGGAAGGCGAAGATGACGCCGTTGCGTGTCGATCCCGGCACGATTTATCCCCAGAGACGCAGCACGGTATAAACCGCCATGCCGACAACGATCATGCCCAGCATGCGCCGCGTCGCCACATAGAACGCAGTCGAGGCGATGCCGGCCATCAGGCGCGGATTGGTCCAGCTCAGGTCGAAGCTGCCGTGGTTCCACAGCAGGTCGGGCAGCACGATGGCGATCAGCGCGGCGGCCGGGGCGAAGCGCAGCGCGTGCTGCGCACGTGTCGGCAGCGTCATGCGGTCGCCCACCATCAGGAACAGCGAACGCGTGACGATGGTGACGAGGGTCATGCCGAAGATGGTCAGCCAGATCTCGAGCGTGGTCATGAGCCCTCCTTCGACTCGGGCTGCGCCGGCAGCGCGCGCCGCTGGCGCCACTCCAGGCGGGCAGCGGCTTCATCCCCGGCCAGGCCGGCGGCCATCGCGCCCACCACCGCAATGACCAGGCTCAGCCGGTACGGCAGCTTGAAGGCGATCAGCGCCAGCAGCGCGGCCACCGCCACGGCCATCAGCGTGGCGCGACCGCGGATGGTCGACACCATCACCGGAATCAGCGCCAGCGTGCCGGCCAGCGCCAGCCCCCACGAATCCGGAAACAGGCTCGCGCCGACAATGCCCAGGATGGACGACGCCTGCCAGGCAACCCAGCTCGTCAGCGTCATGCCCCAGAAATAGCCTTCCTTGCCCGCTTCCGGCCCCGTCCGCGGAAAGCGCTGGCTGAAGAACACGTAGGGCAGGTCGCCGTTGAAAAAGCCCAGCAGCACGCGCCGCATGAACGGCAGGTGCCCGAAATGCTGCATCAACCCGGCGCTGAAAATAACGAAGCGCACGTTAACGATGAAGGCGGTCAGCAGCGCCGTCCAGATCGGCAGGCCGGCCGCCAGCAGCGGCAGCACCGCCAGCTGCGACGAGCCGGCATAGACCAGAATCGTCATGCCGATGGCCTGGGGGATGGTCAGGATGGACTTGCTCATCGCCACGCCAGTCACCAGCCCCCAGGTGAACACGGGCGGCAGCGAGCGGGCATAGAAGCGCGCGCCGGCGATGAAGCCCGCGCGCTCGGCCGGGTCGATCGCCTGCCAGCGGCGCTGCAGCGCGGTGCCCCAGCGGACTAGCGGCATGACGCCCCCGTTTGCGGCTGATTCTTCTCTTTTTTGGTGATCGGCCGGATGGGGCCGGCAGCGCGCAGGCGCGGGAACGTCGGGGGCGACATGGTGGCTCGCAGGAAACGTCCGATTATACTTTTTGTGTTAAGTAGTTGCTTAACGACGTTTGGTGAACATTTTGTGCTACGCGCCACGCCGACACATTCAGCGTTGGCGCGCCCGCCCCCACCCCTTACAATTCCGCCTTTGTCGGCATTATTTGAGCCTGCGGCCCCATAAAAGGCGTGGCAGCCCCTCCGGGGTCTGACCGCGCTGGCTTTCTCACCTCATCATGACCACGCATACCGCACCCACCATCGAAATCGGCGCAGACGACCTGCCGCTGCATTGCCCGACCGCCAAGACGCCGGCCTGGAGCTACCACCCGCGCGTGTTCCTCGACATCGCCGACACCGGCGAGGTCAAGTGCCCGTACTGCGGCACCGTCTACAAGCTGGCCCCCGGCGTTGAACTGAAGGGCCACCATTGAGCGGTACCGACACGCCGTATCTCGATCGTCACCTTGGCCGAAGCACCCTGCTTCCGGTTCTGTCGGCGAGCCGATGATGCGCAAGATCCTCGTCATTGCCCCCAACTGGATCGGCGACGCGCTGATGGCGCAGCCGCTGTTCGCGCAGATCAAGGCGCGGCACCCGCGCGTGCAGATCCACGCCATCGCGCCCAAGTGGGTGGCGCCGGTACTCGCGCGCATGCCCGAGATCACGCGCGTCCTGCCGACCGAGCTCGCCCACGGCAAGCTGCAGCTCGGCAGCCGCACGATGTTTGCCCAGCAGCTCAAGGGCGAGCAGTTCGATGTCGCCTATGTGCTGCCGAACTCGTTCAAGAGCGCGCTGATCCCGTGGCTGGCCGGCATTCCGCTGCGCATCGGCTACAAGGGCGAAACGCGCGTGGGCGTGCTCAACGTGCGCTACCCGAACCCGCCCAAGAAAGCGCGGCCGCCGATGGTGCAGCACTACGCGGCACTGGCCTTCAAGCCCGGCGCCAAGCTGCCCGACACCCTGCCCGACCCGCACCTGCAGGTGGACGTGCAGCGTGTGGCCGCCACCTCGGCCAAGTTCGGCATTGCTGGCAATGCGCGGTTGGTCGCCTTCTGCCCCGGCGCGGAATACGGCCCCGCCAAGCGCTGGCCCGCCGAGCACTTTGCCGAGCTCGCGCAGATGCTGCGGCGCTCGTTCCCCTACGCGCAGATCATCGCGCTGGGTTCCGGCAAGGACCGCGAGATGGCCAACGCCATCGTCGAGCGCGCGCCCTTCGTGCGCAACCTGTGCGGCGAGACCTCGCTCGATGAAGCCATCGAACTGCTCGCCCGCGCCGAGGCCGCGATCTGCAACGACTCCGGCCTGATGCACGTGACCGCTGCCCTCGGACGCCCGCAGGTGGCCGTGTTCGGCTCCAGCGACCCGCGCCACACGCCGCCCCTGTCACCCGCTGCGAGTATCATGTGGCTCCATCTGGAGTGCAGCCCGTGCTTCGCCCGCGAATGCCCGCTTGGCCACCTGCGCTGCTTGCGCGACATCGGTCCCGAGATGGTGTTTCATGAATTGCGCCGGCTGCTGCAGCCGGTGTAACGCGCCACGCGTCTTACCTTCAACGTTCACCGCCATGCCACGATTTGCCCGACTGTTCGAAGCCGCCGAGGACATCCTCGACGCCTACCGCGAAGCGCTCAAGCGCCGCGACGCCGACAGCGCACTCAAGCTCTGGCTGGATGAGGATACGGTCAGCTTCATCCTGCCCGATGGCCAGCGCCTGCACGGCCACGAGCAGTTGCGCGGCTGCCTCGACGCCCTGGTCGAAAGCCAGCCGGTGTGGATCGAGTGCCTGGATCAGCAGGTGCATTCGTCGCTGGGCGTATCGATCTTCGAGGCCACCGAGGCGCTGCGTTTCTCGCCGGACGCCACCGAGGCCGCCCTGTACGTGCACACCACCTACGTGCTGATGCAGAACCATGAGGGCTGGCGCATCGCGCACGTGCACTCCAGCCAGGCCGCTGAAGAGCGCGTGGCGGCATCGATGGCCAGCGTCACACACTCCCTGCACTGAGCCGCGCCTGCTTGGCGCGACAGCAGTTTCCCCACCATGCTTGCCCCGTTTCGCCAAACCGTTCCTGTCGATGTCCAGCTCGGCGCCATGCTGGCCGGGCCGTTCGAGCCGCACGCGTTCCGCTCGCCGTGGTGGCTGATCGGCGGCAACGCGCAGACCATCGTGCCGGCACGGCTGTGGCGCTTTCCGCGCATCCGCTACCAGCGCGAGCGCTGGGACACCCCCGACCACGACTTCATCGACCTCGACTGGACCACGCACGAGGTGGACGCGCACGCGCCGCTGGTCGTCATGTTCCATGGCCTGGAGGGCGACTCGCGCAGCCACTACGCAAGCCTGCTGATGGACGCGCTGCGCGCGCGCCGCTGGGCAGGCGTGATCCCGCACTTTCGCGGCTGCTCGGGCGAGCTGAACCACGCGCCGCGCATGTACCACTGCGGCGATGCCAAGGAAATCTCCTGGATTCTTGAGCGGCTCTATCAGGAACACTGCGTGCCTCAGGGCCGCAGGCTGCTGGCGGTCGGCATCTCGCTGGGCGGCAATGCGCTGCTGCGCTACCTTGGGGAGCACGGCGCGGGTGCGCGCCACCTGAGCGCCGCCGCCACGGTGTCCGCGCCGCTCGATATGAAGGCGGGCGGTGCCGCGCTGTCACGCGGCTTCAACATGGTCTACACGCGCATGTTCCTGCGCACGCTCAAGGAGAAAGCCGGCGCCAAGCTGGACCAGCACCCGGGCCTGTATGACCGCGACGCGATGCTGGCCGCGCGCAACCTCGGTGAATTCGACAACCTCGTCACCGCGCCGCTGCACGGCTTTAGCGACGTCTACGATTATTGGACGCGCGCCTCATCCAAGCCGGTGCTGCACGAGGTGCGCGTGCCGGCGCTGGTGCTGAACGCGCGCAACGATCCGTTCCTGCCCGGCGACCACCTGCCGGGCCCAGCCGACGTCTCACCCGATGTGGTGCTCGACCAGCCGCTGCACGGTGGCCACGTCGGCTTCCTGCGGCACGGCAGCGGCATGCGCCATGCGGCCGGCCGCATCGACTGGATGCCTGCGCGCATCCTGCGTTTCTTCGATGAGGTCCTGGGGCGTGCGCCACAGCCCGACTCGACTGCGGAGCCGACGCATGGATGAGATCGTCCGCCAAGCCATGGCCAAGTGGCCGAACGTGCCGAACTGCTTCGGCTGGCTGGCGCTGGACCGGCGCGGGCAATGGCGCATGCGCAACGAGTTTGCGCAGCAGCACAAGCTGTCGGGCGATCCGGTGCGGCATGCGGCGCTCGTCGATTTCATCGTTCGCAACTACACGCACGATGAGGCTGGGCGGTGGTTCTTTCAAAACGGGCCGCAGCGGGTGTTTGTGGAGCTGGAGTACACGCCGTGGATCGTGCGGCTGTCGCCCGATGGCGTGCCACCGGCCTTCACGACCACCACTGGGTCTGTCTTCGCACCTTCCGGGTGCTTTGCCGATGAGCACGGCAATGTGCTGCTGAGTGGCTGCGTGGCGGGCTTCAATGCTGAAGACACCATCGCGGTGCTGCACGATCACGACCTTGAGCCGTTCTCGTCGCTGGCACAGTGGCATGGTGATGCTTGCGGTGCGGCGCTTGGCACCCTGACCCTGGGCGATCGCACGTTCGATATTGAGCCGATTCACAGCGCGGAGATTGAGCAGCGGTTTGGGTTCGTGCGGCATCCGGCAAGTTAGGCGCTCGCGCTCGACGGTGTGGCCCAGTGCTTCAGGGCGAGGCTTGCTGGTCCATCCCCCGTTTCGCCCCCTGCCGGGGCCGACTCCCTTTCTTTGTCTTGCCAAAGAAAGGAAGCAAAGAAAGGCGCGCCCGAGATGGCGACACCCTCCTTGAATTTCTGTCGCAGGGAGGGGAAGGGGAAAACTCGCTGCGCTCAGACAGTTCCCCTTCCTTTTTCCTCCCTGCGACAGAAATTCAAGGCGCCATCTAGGGCAAGGGAAAAGCAAACCGCCTGGGCGCCAGCCAAAACGACAAGGCCAACCTCATGAAGGGTTGGCCTTTTTCTTTGGGCCATGCCGGCTGCGTAGGAGGCCAGAACCACGGGCTGGCCCCTCCACAAAACCCGAAGTGCTACCGCCTGTTCACCGTCGGTTTGGCCTTTGATGTTCCTGCCCTATGCGGCGCCTTGGATTTTTGTTGCGAGGAGGATAAAGAGAGGAGGCTTGTCTGAGCGCAGCGAGTTTGCCTCCCTTCCCTCCCCGCGACAAAAATCCAAGGAGGGGGTCGCCGCATCGGGCGCGCCTTTCTTTGCTTACTTTCTTTGGCAAGACAAAGAAAGTGAGTCAGCCCCGGCAGGGGATGAAACAAGGGATGCACCACAAGAACAAGCCTACTTAGGCAACGCCTTATCCTCAGCCTTCTCTTCCTTGTACTGCCGCTCCATCTGATGCAGCCGCGCGTCGACTTCGGACAGCGTGTAGAAATCCGCATCGCCTGCATCGCGCGCGAGCTTGAGTTGCTGGACCGCTTCGCCCCAGGCACCTTCGCGCGCGTACTTTTCCGCCAGCGCGCGGTGCTGCTCGACGCGCTTGCCCTTGTCGGCATAAGCGCGGGCGAGCACGTCCCACCAGATAGGCTGCGTAGTGTCTTCGCGCGCCTTCTCGCGCAGATACGGAATCGCTTCCTCCTGCCGACCGGACGCCAGCAGCGTCTGCGCATAGGTGATGGCCACGGCACGCGACAGCGGATACGCCTTCAGCGCCGCACGTGACAGCGTCAGCGCCTCGGGCACGCGATTGTGTGCGCGTGCGAGTTCGATGGCGGTCACGTCCAGGTCAGGACTGCCGGAAGTGATGCCGGGGATATTGCCGTACAGCCGTCGCGCCTCCAGCAACGCCTGCTCAGCCTCGTCCAACTTGCCCACCCTCTGGTTGGCAAAGGCGATGCCATACCAGAGCGCGGCGCGCTTCTCGACCGGCGCATCCGGTGCAGAAGCCAGCTGCGACTGCATGGCATTGCGCACGTCGATATAGGCGCTGTTGGAGGTCTCCTGCAGCACCCGCGCCCGCGTCTTGGCAAAGCCGAACTCAGGCCGGCGCGGCTGGCGCAGGTGCGGCAGGCCGCGCGCGCGGTCCGCCATGTCGGCGATGCGCTCGCCGGTGAGCGGGTGGGTGCGCGCATAACCGGGGATGACGCCGGTATCCGCAATATTGGTCACACGCTGCAGGCGGCGGAAGAAGTCGGGCATGCCATCCGGGTCGTAGCCGGCACCGGTGAGCAGCGTGAAGCCGACGCGGTCCGCCTCGCGCTCGGCACCGCGCGAGAACGACAGCTGGTGCGACACCGCCGCCGCCTGACCGCCCACCGCCAGTGCCTGCGCGGCGTCGCCGCTCTTGGTGGCCGCCAACCCGGCCAGCAGGATCGACGCCAGCGCAATCCACATCGATTCGCCCTGCTTGTCGATGCCGCGCGCGATGTGCCGTTGCAGCACGTGGCCGATTTCGTGGCCGAGCACGGAGGCCAGCTCAGATTCGCTATCGGTGGCAACCAGCGTGCCGGTGTTCACGCCCACGTAGCCGCCCGGCAATGCGAACGCGTTGATGGCCGGATCGCGCACGGCAAACAGCTCGAAGCTCGACGCCGAAGTGCTGCCCGCCACGTGCTGGCGCCGCGCCGCCTCGATCAGCTTGTAGCCGATCTCGTTGAGGTAATCGGTGAGCAGCGGGTCGGGCACGTAATCGGGGTCGCGACGGATCTCGCGCATCACGCGGTCGCCCAGGCGGCGCTCCATCTCCGGCGACAGCGCCGCCGTGGACGGGTCGCCCATGTCGGGCAACTCGTACGTCGGCGCGTCGATGATGGTCGGGTCTTTCTGCAGATATGGCGACTGGCGGCCGATCTGCACGCTGCGGTTCAGGTTGCTCTGCACCTGATCGGCAGTATCGGCCGCAGCGGCCGCAGCGGCGGCGGGCGCCGATGCCGCGCCCTGCGCCAGCACCGGTAACGGCAGCGGCGCCAGCCACGTCGTCAACAACACCGCGGCCGTCAGCTGGCGGGCGCGCGGCCGGAAGAGAGAGAGCGTCATGCGGAGTGCGTGTGATGCGGAATCAGCCTGGCGGAATCGCCGGAGGCCGTGCGCTTGCTATCATAAAACGCTTCGACACCTGCTCCGCAATCCATGCCACACCTGACTCACTTCGATACCGCCGGACAAGCCCATATGGTCGACGTCGGCGACAAGGCCGTGACCCATCGCGTGGCCGTGGCCACCGGCACGATTCACATGCTGCCCGAGACATTTGCGCTGGTGCGCGATGGCACCGCCAAGAAGGGCGATGTGCTGGGCGTGGCGCGCATCGCGGCCATCCAGGGGGCGAAGCGGACGTCCGATCTGATTCCGCTGTGTCATCCGTTGGCGTTGACCAAGGTGGCGGTGGAGTTTGAGCTGGACGAGGCGCAACACAGTGTCCGCTGCACGGTTCGGGCGGAGACGCGCGGGCAGACTGGCGTGGAGATGGAGGCGCTGACGGCGGTGCAGGTGGGGCTGCTGACTATCTATGACATGTGCAAGGCCGTGGACCGGGGGATGGTGATTGGGGATGTCAGGCTGATGGAAAAACGCGGTGGAAAGTCGGGGGAGTGGGTGGCGGGGTAGTTGACCCTCCGAAGGAAAAAGAGCGCCCCCAGAGCGCTCTTCTTTTTTAGGCAATTAGCGACATTCGGTTGGGACGAGTTTTGCTTCCAGTGTCGGTGATTTCCCCGGGTCAGGCAGACCATCACGACCTTTAATGTCCTTCGCATAGCAATCCCAGCGAATCGGCCCGGTGGGACGAACACTCTTATTCTCGTCCCCGATCAATGCTTCGCCATTGGAGGTCGGTTTGAGAATCAGCGTATTAGCGCCCTTACCGGCAACGTTCTCCGCGTAGGCGATCTGGATTTCTCCAGTCTCAGGAACGATCGTGATCCCCTCCTTCACAACGTTGCGAGTGGCCGTAGCGTTCGGCGTGTAACCTTTGTCTAACGGCAGTCCTGCGATGGCGTTCTCTGCAACCATGGTCTTGGCCGCCGTCGCCAGAGACAAGCCCTCAGTGACACGCGAACGCGCTGTGTAGTCTTGATATGCCGGCACCGCAATCGCCGCCAAAATACCGACGATGGCAACAACGATCATCAGCTCGATCAGGGTGAAACCAGCCTGGGTTCGCTTGCCGGCATGAT
>CAJXMR010000133.1 GCA_913056305.1 uncultured Ralstonia sp. | reverse complement strand
TGCTCAAGATTGCCGACCGCATCGAGCAGAACCTCGAACTGCTGGCCGTGACCGAGACCTGGGACAACGGCAAGCCGGTGCGCGAAACGCTGAATGCCGACATTCCACTGGCGGTCGATCACTTCCGCTACTTCGCCGGTTGCATCCGCGCGCAGGAGGGCTCGGCGGCGGAGATCAACGAGCACACCGTCGCGTATCACATCCACGAGCCGCTGGGCGTCGTGGGCCAGATCATCCCGTGGAACTTCCCGCTGCTGATGGCCGCCTGGAAGCTGGCGCCCGCGCTGGCCGCCGGCAACTGCATCGTGCTCAAGCCGGCCGAGCAGACGCCGCTGGGCATCAACGTGCTGATGGAGCTGATTGGCGACCTGCTGCCGCCGGGCGTGCTCAACGTGGTGCACGGCTTCGGCAAGGAAGCCGGCGAGGCGCTGGCCAC
This sequence comes from uncultured Ralstonia sp., assembly GCA_913056305.1. Classification (GTDB taxonomy): domain Bacteria; phylum Pseudomonadota; class Gammaproteobacteria; order Burkholderiales; family Burkholderiaceae; genus Ralstonia. Next base: position 12,762 of record CAJXMR010000133.1, on the reverse strand, counting down.
CAGCAAGCGCATCGCCAAGATCGCCTTCACGGGTTCGACGCCGGTGGGCTCGCACATCATGAAGTGCGCGGCCGAGAACATCATCCCGTCGACGGTGGAGCTGGGCGGCAAGTCGCCCAATATCTACTTCGAAGACATCATGCACGCCGAGCCGAGCTTCATCGAGAAGGCGGCCGAAGGCCTGGTGCTGGGCTTCTTCAACCAGGGCGAGGTGTGCACGTGCCCGTCGCGCGCGCTGGTGCAGGAATCGATCTACGGCCGCTTCATGGATGTGGTGATGGCCAAGGTGGCCGCCATCAAGCGCGGCGACCCGCTCGACACCGACACCATGGTCGGCGCGCAGGCCTCGGAGCAGCAGTTCTACAAGATCCGCTCGTACCTGGAGATCGCGCAGGAAGAAGGCGCCGAATGCCTGGTCGGCGGCGACGTCGAGGTGCTGCCGGGCAAGCTTTCCAAGGGCTACTACATCAAGCCGACGCTGCTCAAGGGCGACAACAGCATGCGCGTGTTCCAGGAAGAGATCTTCGGCCCGGTGATCGCCGTGACGACCTTCAAGGACGAGGCGCAGGCGCTGCAGATCGCCAACGACACCGAGTACGGCCTGGGCGCCGGCCTGTGGACGCGCGACATCAACCGCGCCTACCGCGTCGGCCGCGCCATCAAGGCCGGGCGCGTGTGGACCAACTGCTACCACCTGTATCCGGCGCACGCGGCGTTTGGCGGCTACAAGAAGTCGGGCGTGGGCCGCGAGACCCACAAGATGATGCTCGACCACTACCAGCAGACCAAGAACCTGCTGGTGAGCTACGACACGCAGCCGCTCGGGTTCTTCTGATCCGGCTGGCCCGGCCACGCCGGGCGTTGTTGCATGCGAGAACGGGGCGACCTGTTCTCGCATTGTCATTTCTAAGACCGAGAAAAATCACATGTCGACACAAACGCCCCCCTCCAGCGCTGGCCCCGGCGCCGCCTCCGCCGTCGAATTCGAACGCGTCGACGCCCGCTACTTCGAGCAACGCCAACTCAAGCGCGGCGCGGCCGGCTGGGTGCTGTTGGTCGGCCTGGGCGTCGCCTACGTGATCTCCGGCGACTACGCCGGCTGGAACTTCGGTCTCGCGCAAGGCGGCTGGGGTGGCATGTTCATCGCCACGCTGCTGATGGCGGCGATGTACCTGTGCATGTGCCTCTCACTGGCCGAGCTGGCCTCGATGATCCCCACCGCTGGCGGCGGCTACGGCTTTGCGCGCACGGCGTTCGGGCCGTGGGGCGGCTTTCTCACGGGCACCGCCATCCTGATCGAATACGCCATCGCGCCGGCCGCCATCGCCTGCTTTATCGGCGCGTATTGCGAGTCGCTGTTCGGCGTGGGCGGGTGGCGCGTCTATCTGGCCTTCTACGTGGTCTTCATCGGCGTGCACGTGCTGGGCGCGGGCGAGGCGCTCAAGCTGATGTTCGGCATTACGGCCGTGGCGGTGGTGGCGCTGGTGGTGTTCCTGGTGGGTATGGTGCCGTCGTTCCAGTGGGCGAACCTGTTTGACATCGCCCCCACGTCGGCGGCGGGCGCCAACGTTGTCCTGCCGTTCGGCTATGTCGGCGTCTGGGCGGCGATCCCGTATGCGATCTGGTTCTTCCTGGCCGTGGAAGGCGTGCCGCTGGCGGCAGAGGAAACGCGCAACCCGCAGCGCGACCTGCCGCGCGGGCTGATCGGGGCGGTATGCGTGCTGCTGGTGTTTGCGCTGCTGATCCTGCTGATCGGCCCCGGCGGCGCGGGCGCCCGTGCGCTGATGGCCTCGGGCGACCCGCTGGTGCAAGCGCTGCAGCGCGCGCATGGCGGCCCGACGTGGATGAGCCAGTGCGTCAACCTGGTCGGCCTGGCGGGGCTCATCGCCAGCTTCTTCTCGATCATCTATGCGTATTCGCGCCAGATCTTTGCGCTGTCGCGCGCGGGCTACCTGCCGCGCGGGCTGTCGCGTACCAACCGCAACCAGGCGCCGGTGGCGGCGCTGGTGGTGCCCGGCATCATCGGCTTTGGCCTGTCGCTCACGGGGCAGGGCGATCTGCTGATCCTGGTGGCGGTGTTTGGGGCCACGCTGTCCTACGTGCTGATGATGGCCGCGCACATCACCCTGCGCGTGCGCCGGCCCCAGATGGCGCGGCCGTACCGCACGCCCGGTGGTATCGTGACATCGGGCATCGCGCTGGTGCTGGCCTGTGTGGCGCTGGTCGCCGGCTTTGTGGTGGACCCGCGCGTGGTGGTGGGCGCGGCGGCGGTGTATGCGGTGCTGATCATGTACTTCGCGCTGGTCAGCCGCCATCACCTGGTGTCCGGCACGCCCGAAGAAGAGTTTGCCGCCATCCAGCAGGCGGAAGCCGGTTTGCACTGAGAGGGCCCCGACATGACCCGTTTCTCGCACACCCTGGGCGGTGAGGTTTACCGCTTCGACAGCCTGAAAGACGTGCTGGCCAAAGCCAGCCCGGCCCGCTCTGGCGACGCCCTGGCCGGCGTGGCCGCCAACAACGCGGCCCAACGCGTGGCCGCGCAGATGGCGCTGGCCGACATCCCGCTCAAGCACTTCCTCAACGAAGCCGTCATCCCGTACGAGGCGGACGAGGTCACGCGCCTGATCGTCGATACGCACGACGCAGCAGCGTTTGCACCCGTCAGCCACCTCACCGTCGGCGACTTCCGCAACTGGCTGCTGAGCGACGCGGCGGACGAAGCTGTGCTGGTCGCGCTCGCACCGGGCCTCACGCCCGAGATGGCCGCAGCGGTATCCAAGCTGATGCGCGTGCAGGACCTGATCCTCGTCGCGCAGAAGATTCGCGTGGTCACGCGCTTTCGCAACACCATCGGCCTGCGTGGGCGCATGTCGACGCGGCTGCAGCCGAACCATCCGACCGATGACCCCGCCGGCATCGCCGCCAGCCTGCTCGACGGGCTCATGTACGGCAGCGGCGACGCGGTGATCGGCATCAACCCCGTGTCCGACAGCACGGCCGCCATCTGCAACCTGCTGGAGATGCTCGACGCGGTCATCCAGCGTTATGCCATCCCCACGCAGGCTTGCGTGCTGACGCACGTGACGACTTCCATCGAGGCCATCCGCCGCGGCGTGCCGGTCGACCTCGTGTTCCAGTCGATCGCCGGCACCGAGGCGGCCAACGCCAGCTTTGGCGTGAGCCTCGCCTTGCTGCAGGAGGCACGCGAGGCGGCGCTCGCGCAGCAGCGCGGCACGGTGGGCGACAACGTGATGTATTTCGAAACCGGCCAGGGCAGCGCGCTGTCCGCCAACGCGCACCATGGCGTCGACCAGCAGACCTGCGAGGCGCGCGCCTACGCTGTGGCGCGCCAGTTCAAGCCCCTGCTCGTCAACACGGTCGTCGGCTTCATCGGCCCGGAGTACCTGTACGACAGCAAGCAGATCATCCGCGCAGGGCTGGAAGACCACTTCTGCGGCAAGCTGCTCGGCGTGCCGATGGGCTGCGACATCTGCTACACCAACCACGCCGAGGCCGACCAGGACGACATGGACACGCTGCTCACGCTGCTGGGCGCAGCGGGCATCAACTTCATCATGGGCATCCCGGGTTCCGACGACGTGATGCTCAACTACCAGACCACGTCGTTCCACGATGCGTTGTACGTGCGCCGCGTGCTCGGCCTGCGGCCTGCGCCGGAGTTCGAGGATTGGCTCGCCCGCATGGGCATTGCCACGCAGGGCGAAGGCCGCATCGCGCTGGCCGATGCGCTGCCCGATACCTTCCGCCGCGCCGTGGCGCAACTCGCATGAGGCCCGCGATGACTGATGAACGCGACGACACACCGACCGTCGCCACGCCGAATCCGTGGCAGCAATTGCGGCAACTGACGCCGGCCCGCATCGCACTCGGGCGCGCCGGGGTCAGCCTGCCAACGCAGCCGCAGCTCGCCTTCCAGGCCGCGCACGCACAAGCGCGCGACGCGGTACACCTGCCGTTCGATCACGCTGCGCTGCGTGCGCAACTGGCGGAGCAGGGCATCGCATCGTTGTTGCTGCACAGTGCCGCGCACGATCGCAACCACTACCTGCAACGCCCCGATCTCGGCCGCCGTCTGGTCGAGGCCTCCGTGCAGCAACTGCGCGATGTCGCTCAGGCTGGCGGCGTGGATGTCGCCATCGTGGTGGCCGACGGCCTCTCCGCGCTGGCGGTACACCGTCACGCCGCGCCGCTCATCGCGCGGCTGACCGACGACATCCGCGCCGAGGGCTGGTCGATGGCGCCCATCGTGCTGGTCGAGCAAGGCCGCGTGGCCGTCGCCGACGAGGTGGGCGAGCGGCTGGGCGCGCGCATGTCCGTCATCCTCATCGGCGAGCGTCCGGGCTTGAGTTCGCCCGACAGCCTCGGCCTCTACTTCACCTATGCACCCAAGATCGGGCTGACCGATGCCGCGCGCAACTGCATCTCCAATGTGCGTCCCGAAGGCCTGAGCACGCCGATGGCCGCACACAAGCTGCTGTACCTGATGCGCGAGGCGTGGCGGCGGCAGCTCTCCGGCGTGCAGCTCAAGGAGGAAGCTGAGGTGCCGGTGCTGGGCGGCGCGCACCGCAACTTCCTGCTCGATTGACGGGCGGGTTGATTGACTGGCCGGCGGGGCTGTTAGCATGCCGGCATCCTTTGGCTTTCCAGCGAGCAGCGTCCCTTGCCCGTCACCCCCACCTTCCTCTGGCACGACTACGAAACCTTCGGCGCCGTGCCGCGCCGCGATCGCCCGGCGCAGTTCGCGGGCATCCGCACCGATGCCGAACTCAACGAGATCGGCGCGCCCGTCGAGCTGTTCTGCCAGCCCTCCAACGACTGGCTGCCCGACCCGACCTCGTGCCTGATCACCGGCATCACGCCACAGCAGTGCCTGAAACAAGGCATTCTGGAATACCGCTTCGCGCAGGCCATCGAGCGCGAGCTGGGCACGCCCGGCACCATCGGCGTCGGTTACAACACCATCCGCTTTGACGACGAGATCACGCGCCACCTGTTCTGGCGCAACCTGATCGACCCGTATGCGCGCGAGTGGCAGAACGACTGCGGGCGGTGGGACCTGCTCGACGTGGTGCGCACCACGTGGGCGCTGCGCCCGGAAGGCATCGAGTGGCCCGTGAACGACGAGGGCAACCCGAGCTTCAAGCTGGAGCACCTGTCCAAGGCCAACGGCCTGCTGCACGAAGCCGCGCACGATGCGGTGTCCGACGTGCGCGCGACCATCGGCCTGGCGCGCTTGATCCGCAACGCGCAGCCGCGCCTGTTCGACTTCTGCTTCGCGCTGCGCAAGAAGGACCGCGTGATTGCGGAGATCGGCGCCGCGCCGCGTCCGCTGCTCCACATCTCCGGCATGTATGGCGTCGACCGTGGCTGTATGGCCGTGGTCTGGCCGCTGGGCGGGCACCCAACCAACAAGAACGAGTTGATCGTGTGGGACCTGGCCTTCGACCCGTCCGAGCTGTTCCACATGGACGTCGCCACCATCCGCGAGCGCATGTTCACGCGCACCGCCGATCTGGCCGAGGGCACCACACGCCTGCCGATCAAGTCGATCCATATCAACAAGTCGCCCATCGTGATCGGCAACCTGAAGACGCTGCAGCCCGCGCAAGCCGAGCGCTGGGGGATCGACTTCGCGACCATCGAGCGCCACGCCGCCATCGCGCAAGGTGCGCCCGACCTGCGTGAAACCTGGCGCCAGGTCTACGCCCGCGAGCTGGAGCCGATCGAAGATGTGGACCAGAACCTGTACGGCGGCTTCGTCAGCAACGACGACCGCCGCACGCTCAACGAACTGCGCACGCTCTCCGGCGAGCAGCTCGCAAACCTGCATCCTGACTTTGCCGATGCGCGCCTGCCCGAACTGCTCTTCCACTACCGCGCGCGCAACTTCCCCGACACGCTCTCCGAAGACGAACACGAGCGGTGGCAGCAACTGCGCGCCGAGCGCCTGTTCGAGGGGCGTGATGGTTACCTGACGATGGATGCGTACATGGAGCGCATCGACCAGCTGGGCGCTGAGGCCGCTGAGCGTGGCGATGCGCGTGCCGAGCGCGTCCTCGGCGCGCTGCACGACTACGCGGAGATGGTCGCGCCGGAATAATCTGTCGCCGTTACGCCAAGTGACGGCGGCCAACACGACGGGTTGTTCCGCCCCGCCGCTTCAAATGCCAGCTTTTGGAGCGGTCAGAATCAAGCGCAAACCAAGCATCGAAATGGCACCGGCCGCAATCCGGTCCACCCATTTCTTCGCACGCAGATAGACCTCACGCGGCCCTCGGCTCGAAAAACAGAGCGCGACGATTGTGTACCAGCCGCACTCGACCAAGAACACAAGCGGCGGGAGCACGAAATAGCACCAGAGCGGCGGATGCTGCGGAAGCAAGGCAGCAAAGATACTGCCGTACCAGATGGCCGTCTTCGGGTTGCTGAGCTGCGTGGTCAGGCCGATCCAGAATGACTTGCGCGCACTGCTGGATCGCGTGGCAAGCGCGTCGCCGACGGTGATCGGCAGATCGGCGCCGCGCCAGATTTTCGAAGCCATGAAAATGAGATACGCACCGCCAGCGATCTTGAGGCCGATATAGAGCCATTCGACCGCCTGCAACAGCGTGTAGAGCCCGGCCAGCGCGAGGCCGCCGAAGAAAATGCCGCCCGCACCCATGCCGAGCGCGGTAGCCAGTCCATCGCTGCGGGACAGACCGATGGCGTTGCGCGCGACGAGCACGAAGCTGGGGCCGGGAATCATTGCGCCAAGCCCAAGCGCAACGAGGATGGCGAAAACGGCGGCGGATGCGGACATCGGCGTCTCCTTTTGGGGCGGCGGTTCCTTGCAAGAAGGGCATTCTGACACGGGCGTGGCAAACGCGTTTGCGTTTGCCCAAAGGCAAACCGGAGGCCGAAGCCTCCGGTTCCCTTACTGCACTTCCCCGACCATCAACACATCATGCGGCGCGTTGTGCAGCCGCCGGATCGCGCCACTGCGTCAGCAGCTTGTTCCAGCGGATGCGCGCGGCCGCCAGGTTGGCGTCCTTCACGTGGCCGAAGCCGCGGATGTCTTCCGGCAGGCGTGCCAGCTCCACGGCCTGGGCCAGCTTCTGCGCCGACAGCCCCTTGACCAGTTCATCCACCAGCGTACGGTACTCGCCGATCAGCGCGCGCTCGGTGCGGCGCTCCTCGGTCTTGCCGAACACGTCGAGCGCCGTGCCGCGCAGGCCCTTGAGCTTGGCCAGCAGCTTGAAGATGCGCATCGTGTTCGGGCCGAAGCGCTGCTTGACCAGGTGCCCCTTCTCGTCGCGCTTGGCCGTCATCGGCGGCGCGAGCCAGAAGTTGAGCTGGTAGTCGCGGCCGGGCTCGCCCTCGAACTGCGCGCGCAGCTTGTCGAGGAAGGCCGGGTCGGTGTACAGGCGGGCGACTTCGTATTCGTCCTTGTACGCCATCAGCTTGGACAGGTTGCGGGCGACGGCTTCCGTGAGCGCCAGCGCCTGGCCGGCGCCAACGACGGCCGTTTCTGCTGCGCGCACGCGCTCGACCACGGCGCGGAACTCGGCGGCATAGCCGGCGTTCTGGTACGCGGTCAGCAGATCGACGCGGCGGGCGATCAGCGTGTCCAGCGAGGGCAGGGCGATCACGTCGGCCTTCACTTGCGGCGCGTCGCCGGCCAGCTTCAGCACGGCATCGCGGTCGTGCGCGAGGTGACGGCCCCACTCGAACGCGGTCTTGTTCTTGTCGACCGACACGCCGTTCAGCTCGATGGCGCGGATGAGCGCATCGTGCGTCAGCGGAATCCAGCCCTTCTGCCACGCGAAGCCCAGCACCAGCGGGTTGGTGTAGATCGCGTCGCCCAGCAGGCGCACGGCCAGCGCGCTGGCATCTTCAAACGCGCAGGCGTCGCCGATGGCCGCGCGGATGTCGGCCTCGGCCGAGCTGCCCGGGAAGCGCCAGTTCGGGTTCTTGATGAAGTCGGCCGTCGGCGTGGCGGCGCTGTTGACGATGGCACGCGTCTGGCCGTGCTGCACCTTGGACAGCACTTCATCCGCCGCCGAGACGATCGCATCGCAGCCGATCACCAAGTCCGCCTCGCCCATGGCGATGCGCGTGGCGTGGATGCTGTCCGGCTGCTCGCCGATCTGCACGTGCGAGAGCACCGCGCCGCCCTTTTGCGCCAGGCCCGCCATGTCGAGCACGGTCACGCCCTTGCCTTCGAGGTGCGCGGCCATGCCGAGCAGGCCGCCGATGGTCACCACGCCCGTGCCGCCCACGCCGGTCACCAGCACGCCGTATGCGCGCTGGATCTCGGGCAGGTCCGGGTGCGGCAGCAGCGGCAGGCCGTCCATCGCCGTGCCGCGCGATTCCGGCTTGCGCACCTGCGCGCCTTCGGCCGTCACGAAGCTCGGGCAGAAGCCGTTCACGCACGAGAAATCCTTGTTGCACGACGACTGGTTGATCTTGCGCTTGGTGCCTAGCTCCGTTTCCAACGGTTCGACCGACAGACAGTTCGACTTGACCGAGCAATCGCCGCAGCCTTCGCACACCGCGTCGTTGATGAACGCGCGGCGCGCCGGGTCGGCCATCGTGCCGCGCTTGCGGCGGCGGCGCTTTTCAGTCGCGCAGGTCTGGTCGTAGATCAGCACGCTGGTGCCTTCCACGGCGCGCAGCTCGCGCTGGATGGCGTCCAGGCGATCACGGTGGTGCACGGTCACGCCTTCCGGCAGCTTGATTGCGGCGTTGTACTTCTCCGGCTCGTCCGTGACGATGACGATGCGCGACGTGCCTTCCGCATGCACCTGCGCGGCAATCTGCGGCACCGACAGCGGGCCGTCCACCGGCTGGCCGCCGGTCATGGCCACTGCATCGTTGTAGAGCAGCTTGTAGGTGATGTTGACCTTGGCCGCGATCGACGCGCGGATCGCCAGCAGGCCCGAGTGGTAGTAGGTGCCGTCGCCCAGGTTGGCGAACACGTGCTGGTCCGACGAGAACGGCATCTGCCCGATCCACGCCACGCCTTCGCCGCCCATCTGGCTGAAGGTGTCGGTGCGGCGGTCCATCCACACGGTCATGTAGTGGCAGCCGATGCCGGCCAGCGCGCGCGAGCCTTCGGGCACGTTGGTCGACGTGTTGTGCGGGCAGCCCGAGCAGAACCACGGCTTGCGCTCGGCGGTGATGCGCGGCTTGGCCAGCGCCTTTTCCTTGGCCTCGATGATGGAGATGCGGAAGGCGATGCGCGCGCGCACGTCTTCGGGCAGCTCGAACTTCTCCAGGCGTGTGGCGATGGCGCGGGCGATCAGCGCCGGGGAGAGTTCGTAGTGCGCCGGCAGCAGCCAGTTGGCCATCGGCACCGACCATTCGCCGCCGGCGTGGTCCTTCTCATCGAACTTGCCGTAGACGCGCGGGCGCACGTCGTCGCGGTAGTTGTACAGCTCTTCCTTGAGCTGGTATTCGAGGATCTGGCGCTTCTCTTCTACCACCAGGATCTCTTGCAGCCCCTCGGCAAACGCACGCGCGCCGTGGGCTTCCAGCGGCCACACGCAGCCGACCTTGTACAGGCGGATGCCGATGCGGCGGCAGGTTTCCTCGTCGAGCCCCAGGTCGACCAGCGCTTGGCGCACATCGAGGTAAGCCTTGCCGGCGGTCATGATGCCGAAGCGCGCCTGCGGCGCATCGAGCACCACGCGGTCGAGCTTGTTGGCACGCACATAGGCCAGGCCCGCGTACCACTTGTAGTCGAGCAGGCGGGCTTCCTGCACCAGCGGCGGATCGGGCCAGCGGATGTTCAGGCCGCCTTGCGGCATGATGAAATCTTCCGGCAGGATGATTTCGGCGCGGTGCGGATCAACATCGACCGAAGCCGACGATTCCACCACATCCGTCACGCACTTCATCGACACCCACAGGCCGGAGTAGCGGCTCATCGCCCAGCCGTGCAGGCCGTAGTCGAGGTATTCCTGCACGTTGGACGGATACAGCACCGGAATGCCGGCTGCCTTGAAGACGTGCTCCGACTGGTGCGCCAGCGTGGACGATTTGCAGGCATGGTCGTCGCCGGCCAGCACCAGCACCCCGCCGCGCGCGGACGAGCCGGCCGAGTTGGCGTGCTTGAACACGTCGATGGTGCGGTCCACGCCCGGGCCCTTGCCGTACCACATGCCGAACACGCCATCGAACTTGGCCGACGGGTACAGGTTGACCTGCTGCGAGCCCCAGACCGACGTGGCGGCCAGGTCTTCATTGAGCCCCGCCTGGAAGACGATGTTGTGGCCGGCCAGGTGCTTCTTCGCCTTCCACAAGGCGAGGTCCAGCGCCCCCAGCGGCGAGCCGCGGTAGCCGGAGATGAAGCCCGCCGTGTTCAGCCCGGCCGCGCGGTCGCGCTCCTGCTGCAGCATCGGCAGACGCACCAGGGCCTGCGTGCCGCTGATGTAGATGCGGCCACGCTCCAGCGTGTACTTGTCTTCCAGGGAAACAGTCTCGAGCGCGCGGCGTAGCGCGTCGTTCAGAGGGGCATTCATGCGTGCTCCGTGTGGGTGTGCCGGGATCGCCGACAGCAGGTCTCTTTTGGTGGCACCCGCGCCGCTTCTTGTGGAAGCCGGCAGGCAGCCGTGGGTCCGCGCATCGTAGCATCGCGTGACATTGCCAACACCGTGCAACGCAGCAAGATTGGGGGTGGGTTTTCCCTGAGTTGCGACGCTTCCGGCACAGAAATGGCGCATGCGCCAGGCGACGGGCGCGGATGGTGCGATGCATGCAAAGAGGCCGCCGAGATGGTCGCCGACGCCGCCGTGCCGTCTTCACAGACTCTTACCCAGTCAACGCGGTGTTGCGTGGAACTGCCCGCGCGCGGCGGCGACGAACTTGCCTTGTCAATCAATCGACCCCACCAAGGAGCAAGGCATGTCGAGCAAGAAAGTCGCCGAGATCGTCGTTCAAACACTGGAGGCCGCCGGCGTGCGGCACTGTTATGGCATCGTCGGCGATACGCTGAACCACGTCACGGATGCCATCCACCGCAGCGGCATCGCGTGGGTGCACACGCGCCACGAAGAGGCTGCCGCGTTTGCGGCCGGCGCGGAGTCCTATGTGAGCGGCCGGCTGACCGCATGCGCCGGCTCATGCGGGCCGGGTAGCCTGCACCTGATCAACGGCGTGTTCGAGGCGCAGCGCAACCGCGCGCCGATGGTGGTGATCGCCAGCCAGATCGTCACGCCGCAGCTGGGCATGGACTTTCCGCAGGAGGTGGATTTCAAGTCGGTGTACGCGAGCTGCTCGGTGTTCTGCGAGCAGGTGTACCACCCGGACCAGGCGCGCCGCGTGACCGCACTGGCGTGCCAGACGGCCATCGCCAAGCGTGGCGTGGCGGTCATCATCCTGCCGGCCGACATCAGCCAGGCCGAGGTCAGCCACGACCTGCCGTTTGCCGTGCATACACCGCAGCCCGTGCTGCGTCCTTCCGATGCCGAGCTGCACCGCATGGCCGAGTTGATCGGCCAGGGGAAGAAGATCGGCATCTACGCCGGCTCGGGCTGCCAGGGCGCGCACGACCAGCTGGTGGCGCTGGCGGCCAAGCTCAAGGCGCCGATCGCGCACACTTCGCGCGCCAAGGATTTCGTCGAGTACGACAACCCGTACAACATGGGCATGACCGGCATGATCGGCAGCACGTCGGGCTTCCACATGATGATGGAGTGCGACACCTTGCTGCTGCTGGGTGCCGACTTCGCCTGGTCGCAGTTCTATCCGGATCGCGCCACCATCCTCCAGGTCGACCACGACGGCACGCACCTGGGCCGCCGCCACCCGGTGGACCTGGGCGTGGTCGGCGACGTGATTCCCACATTGGAGGCGCTGCTGCCGCTGGTGGCCGAGCGCACCGATCGCAGCTTCCTCGATGCCTGCCTCAAGCGTCGCGAAGATGCACTCAAGACGCTCGCGCACGAAGAGCACCCGGGCAAGGGCGAGCTGATCCACCCGCAGTATCTGCTCAAGCTGCTCAACCAGCACGCGGCGGACGATGCGCTGTTCACCGCCGACAGCGGCTCGGCGATGGTCTGGACGCTGCGCCATATCCACACCAATGGCAAACGCCGCACGATGGCCAGCCTGCTGCACGGCTCGATGGCCAATGCCATGCCGCAGGCGCTGGGGTTGCAGAAGGCGTATCCGGGGCGGCAGGTGATCTCCGTCTCTGGCGATGGCGGCCTGTCGATGCTGCTCGGCGATCTGCTGACGGCGGTGCAGGAGAAGCTGCCGATCAAGGTGGTGGTGATCAACAACGCGTCGCTCAACTTTGTCGAGCTGGAGCAGAAGGTGGAAGGCCTGCTCGACAACTACACCGATCTGCTGAATCCGGATTTTGCCAAGCTGGCGGACGTGATTGGCTTTGCGGGCCGAAAGGTCACGCGCGTGGAAGACCTGGAGGCCGCGGTGCGGGCGTTCCTTGCGGAGCCCGGGCCGGCACTGCTGGACGTGCATACCAATCCGACGGAGCTGGTGATGCCGCCCACGGTGGAGGCGAGCCAGGTGGTGGATACCGCGTTGTATGCGGCCAAGGCCGTGCTGAGCGGGCGGATTAGCGATGTTGAGAAGCTGCTGGTGGATAACTTTGTGAAGTGATGGGGGGTGATGCTTTGGTCCCGGTGGTGCAGTTCTTTTTTGTTCCTGCCGGGATGGATGTTGGTGGTCCATCCCCCTTTCGCCCCCTGCCGGGGCCGACCTACTTTTCTTTGTCTTGCCAAAGAAAAGTAGGCAAAA
>CAJXMR010000132.1 GCA_913056305.1 uncultured Ralstonia sp. | reverse complement strand
ACCCCATGGATCAGCCTGCCGGCAGCGGATCGGGCTCCGCCAGCAGCATCTCGATGTCGCTGGCGATCTCCTCGGGCTTGGTCAGCGGCGCGTAGCGCTTGTAGACCGTGCCGTCACGGCGCAGCAGGAACTTGGTGAAGTTCCACTTGATGGCGCCAATGCCCAGCACGCCCGGCTTCTCTGCGGTGAGCCACTTGTACAGCGGATGCGCGTTCGCGCCATTCACGTCGATCTTGCCGAACATCGGGAACGACACGCCGTAGTTCTTCTCGCAGAACGCGCCGATCTCGTCCGCCCCGCCCGGCTCTTGCTTGCCGAATTGGTTGCAGGGGAAGCCGAGCACTTCCAGCCCCTTCTCGCCCAAGCGCTTATAGACCGCCTCCAGCCCCGCGTATTGCGGCGTGAACCCGCACTGGCTTGCCGTGTTCACGATCAGCAGCACCTTGCCGCGATATTGCGCCAGCGGCACGCGCTGGCCTGCCAGCGAATCGGCTTCGAATGCGTAGACGTCGCTCATTTCACCCTCCGGATGGCTGCGGAAATGCTCCGCGCCTAACCAGAATTGTAGCGGCCCGCACTTGGCGGGCCGCTGAGGTTTATTACTTGTCGGATTCGGAATACCAGTAGGTGCGCTTGCGTTTGCCCAGCCCGGTGGGCGTGACCTTGACCGGGGCCAGCGCCGAACCGCCCGCACCGGTGCCCGTCTGGTTGCCGCAGCCAAAGCACACCGGCACCGGCGTCGTCCCGCTGCCGTTGCTGACCAGCACCACACCGTACACCGACGAGGGCGGGAAGCCGCCACCGTCGAGCACGACAGACCGGTTCGTGTTTTGGCCGGCACCGGTCAGGAAGCTGACCGAGTAAGTGCGCGCCTTGCCCAGGTTCGGGTAGCACATGCCGGCCGTAGGGATGGCCGGCGTGTTGGTGCCGAAGGTGGTGTAGCCGGCCACCGTCAGGGGCGCGTTCACGACCTTCTCACCCGGGTTGGGCAGCGTGATGTAGAAGCCCGAGCCCGAGCCGTTGTACGCCGTCGAGGTAGCGTCGACGAGGTTGGCCTCGGTCAGCGGCGTCCAGCCCGCAGGGATGGCACCGAGGTTCGGGTCCTTCAGCACGTAGAAGCGGTTGATCACGTTATATGCCGTGCCGGCCGTGGTCGAAGCCGAGTACAGCGGGTGCTCGCGGTCGCCAGTGCCGGCCATGATGGCGTTGAAACCCGCCGTGGGCACCACATCAGGCGCGTAGAAGAACTTGCGCGCGCTGTTGGAGTTGGCAGCGCCGCCCAGGGTGGCGAACAGGGTCAGCGTCCAGTTGGCGGGGGCATTGCCGGCGGTGGGCTGGAAGTCCACGCGCCAGATGTTGCCGCCCACATCGCCCACATAGGCCATCTGGATATAGCCGCTGCCGGCACGGTCCACCACGGTCACGTCCGAGGCGATCGAGCGCGTCAGGCTGTTGCTCTGCACGCACGTGCCGGCCACGCCGGAGCAGTTGGCGAGCGCGCTCCACACCGGCACGCCGGTGTAGGCGTCGAGCACCACGATACCGCGGCCCATCGTGTCGGTGCCGGGTGCCGGGTCGGCGTCTTCGGAGGCCGCATCGTAGCCGGCACCCATGATCAGCACCGGGTTGGAATAGCCGGTCACGCGCATCAGGCGCGGCTTGGACCACGTCTGGCCGAGTTCCGGAATGTCGGTATTGCTGCGCGACCAGACGTAGCGCGGGTTGGCCGGGTCGGTCACGTCCAGCGCATAGATCAGGCTGCCGCCACGCCGCGCGGTCAGGTAGATGATGGTGTGCGGGCTGGTCGGGTTGCGCTGGTCCTGCATGACGGTCGTGCTGCCGTCGAAGAAGTCGTCACGCGGCGTCGGCGTGGGCGTGATGCCGCTGGGCGTGGTCGACAACCTCACTTCCGGCGAGTTGGCATACAGGCGGCTGAGCTTGCCGATGAATTCCGGCGGGATGAAGCCCCACAGCTCGCCGCCCGGGCGCACGCCGTTGATGCCGGTCGTCTGGTTACCGTTGACGGCATGGAAGACCCCATCGTTGGTACCGTAGTACACGACGACATTGGGCGTGGTGGACGTCCCATAGTTGACGACGACAGGCCGTGAATGGAGCACGTCACCATGGATCGAAGGACGGATCGTCACTGGTGAGCCCGGGCCTGTTTCTGCTTCCTGCCCCGCCGCGGTGTCCCCGTCGAGTGCATTGACATCGCGGCCGCGCACCCAGTTGATGAAGTTGGTCTGATCGCTCGCGACGATGGTGGGCGCGCCATTGGTGGTGTTATACGAATTGATCGCGTTCAGACCCTGGGTGCCCGTCAGCCAGTTATTGGACGTATCGAACGTCGGCATGGCCTTGTTGGTCGGGCAGGTGCCGGTGCCGTTGCAGGTCAGCAGGGTGCGCTTGCTCTGGTCCGTCAGGAACAGGGCACGCAGCATTTCGCCGGCCCCGCCCTTTTCCACGACCTCTCCGTCAGGAGAATCCAACTTCCCGCCCTTGCTGGACGGACTGTTCTGCCAGAAGCCATTGGCGGGCCAGCTCGTCACGCCACTGGTGCCATAGCCGCCTGTGCCGTAGACCAAGGGCGGCTCCGCGGTCCAGAAGCTGGTGGCGTTGGGGGACATGAAGCCGGTGCCCGCGCTGCTGAGTGCGGCCTTGCCGACCGAATCCAGCAGTTGGAGGTTGCCGTTGGCGTCATAGCCGACTTGGTACTGCTTGAGGTTGCCCATCCAACGCGGCGATGCGCTGGCATCCGGCCGGAACATGCCGATGTACACCTGGTTCAGGAACTGCCCCTGCGCGTTGACCGCTGCCGGCAAGCTGACCGAGGCGAACACGCTGTTGACCGCCTGGATTTCGTTCAGGATCGACAGCAGCGCATCCGACAAGCCCTGCACATCGCCGAGCGGGACGGTGTAGTTCTTGCCACCGCCATTGGTGGCCATGCTGTTGTCGAACGCGATGTAATCGGTGTTGGCGTAGATGACGTTGGTGGCCGTGCTCTTCTTGTCGAGCTCAGCAACCGAGATCGTGTAGGTGATGATGTTCTGCGGATTGCCGTTGTTGTTGCCGTTGTTGGCGTTGGCCCCGGCCGACAGGTCGGTCTGGTACATGTAGCGCGTCCACTCATCCCCGGAGTTGTTGATGGTGGACTGCGTTGCCCCCGAAATCGGGATCTCCGCGGTCGTCAGGGGTGCAGGCGTTGCCCAGGTCGGCGTTGGTGCGGCGGGATCTTTCGAGTTGGTCAAGGCATCCTGCGCGGCGTTGCCTTGATCGCCAGGGTGACCACTCGTGGTCGCGTTGCCGATATAGATGACGTAGTTACGCTGGCAAGGGTTGGCGATGGGCGAGGTGTAATTGATGCCCGAAGTCGCACTGGCGAAAGAAAGCCCTTGGTGCCCGCTGTAAAAGGCCCATGCCTCCTGCATCGCGCCGCCGACCTTCACGCCGCCGTTCCCTGGGGCCTGTGTCGGAAACGTGTTCTGTAGATAGGACAGGAAGCTGTTGACGCCGTTGGTGTCCATCAGCATGAGCTTCTGCTGGGGCGGCGTGGATGCGGGCGGAAACGCAAACATCCCACCCGCGCTGTTGTGGTCGAAAACCATGAACCCCAGATTGAGGTTGCCAAGGAGCGCAGAGTTGCTCGCGATCGACTGTGCGGCGCCGTACAGCGCGCATTGTTCAGCGCCGGAGCTCTTGCCGGGGCTGGAAACCGTCAAGCCCGAGGCCGAGCATGTGAAGGTGGCACTCGCGTCGGAATTCGCACCGTTGTCGAAGATGATCACCACGTTCGGCTTGCCAGACTGCTGCGTCAGGCCGGTGTAGAGATCGATGTCTTCGGCGCCGGCTGGCTGAGAACCGGCCAGCGCAAGCGCTAGGGTTGCCGTGGCAGTCAGAGCGAATTGTTGGGCAATTGAGCGCATATTGGTTCTTCCTGGCTTGTCGCGGAGGCTCACGGGCACGCTGCGCCCGTCAGCACGCGGACTGCAACACCCTGATGCAATGTGGTATTCACGCTGGTCGCGTTGGTGTCAGTGACGTTGGCGGCCACATCCCACTGCGTCGCGCTGCAGTTGGACATGCCGCCCGGCGTGCCGGCGGCGGTCAGGACGCCGGTGTCCGAATTGTTGTTGACCCCGCTAAAACAGGAGGAGTCGGCAGCGTAGTTGGCATTGGTCGGGTCGGTCGTCAGCTGCGTGTCGGCGATCTGCTTGGTGGCCTTGCACACCGGCGCCGCCACCTGGGCGGTGTAGTCCGGGGTGCCGTCGCCGTTCACGTCCACCGGCACGCTGGTGGCCACGGGGTTGGCGGTGAAATCCTGGCTGATGACCTGCTCGATCCCCTGCTGTGCGGCGCCGCGCGCTTCCACGCCGTATTGCTGGTTGGCGGCGATCTTGGTGTTGATGACGCTCGAATTCATGATCATCACGACGATGCCCATGAACATCGCCAGGAAGATCAGCGTGACAACCAGGGTCACGCCCGACTGGCGTGCCGACAAACGCCGCATGGCTTACTCCCGTGGGCCGGCTACGTTGGCAGCGCGCGCGACTTCCGCGTAGACGTGCCGTTTGTAGCTTTTGTTGGTGGGCTGGACCATCGCGTTGGCGCCGCGGCCCAGGTCATAGGTCCGGTTGTCCGTCCAGCCGGGCGCCGGGTTGAGCGTGCGTGCGAGCAGGTTGATGCGCACGGCGGTCACGTTGCTCCAATTGGCCACGGCGGAGGTGTTCCAGTTGTAGCCGCCCACGTTGTTGCACACGGCACTGTTGTCGATGCCGGGGTTGGCCACGTAGCAATCGGGCGAGCCATTGCCGTCCACGTCCACGCCGTAGGCGAAATGCACATCCTCGACGCCCTGGGCGATCGAGTTGGGTTGCATCACGCCGCCGGACAGCTCCGCCACCTTGAGCGTGTAGACGCCATTGTCATTGCCGTTGCACATGTCGCACGTGGCGATGTAGAAAGCGCGCACGCTGACCTGGCGCAACTCGGCCGGCCCTGTGCAGGTCTTGTCATGCAGGGTGAAGTCCGTCGCAGTGCTGCTGAAGACGAACGGCACGGTATCGGTGGTGCAGAAGGAGTCCTGCAGGTAGGTCTGACCCGCGACCATGTTGGCGACACTGGGCAGCGCCGTGGTCGAGACGCGCCGCACGACCAGGATCTCCGATTGGGGCCACAGGTTGGGCAGGCACGTCGCCGGGTTCGTCCCGGGTGCGTACCCGTAGATGGCGACTGGCACGGTCGCGGGACTGTTGGTAAAGCCGAGCGCGTTGGTGGCCACGGCGCACACGTCGGGAGTGGCGATCGCGGACGCGCCCAGCAGGTTCAAATCCCCCATGAAGCCCGCCAGCCCGACCTCCTGGCCGATGACGTCGAGCGCGTAGCGGCCGTTTTCGATCTGGGTGGCGCTGTTGTTCAGCTGCACGCGCGATTGCGAGGTCGACGCGTACAGGCTGGCCAGCGCGCCCAGCAGCAGCAGGCCGAGCGTCATCCCGACCAGCAGTTCGACCAGCGAGATCCCGCGCTGCAGTTGGCGCAACGGCTTGTGCAGCGGCTTCATGACAGCGCTCCGATGCGCACCTGCGTGCTGATGGCGCGACGGTAGGCGTCGTTGCCGTAGTTGCCGCTGCCGCTGCCGCATGGCAGCGACGAGGGTACGGTCTGGACCAAGCCCTGCCATGCCACAGTGACGCGATAAATCTGGTTGACCGTGTCGACGGCCTCGATGCAGCCACGCGCCCCGATCATGGCGCCAAGCGCCACCGTGCCGCTGGCGGTGGTCTCCGCATTGCCGAGCAGCGCCGTGTTCCAGGCGGCCAGATCGGCCGTGACGGTGGCCTGCTGGGCTGCCGTGCCGGTCGAGCAGGTCGGTGCGGAAATCCCACCGGTGCCCGCCGTGGTGGTCGCGCCGGCCACGGCATAGCAGGTCGCGACCTGCCGGTTGGCGTTGAGCCGGGCGGCCATGTCCTGCAACATGGTCAATGCCTGCACGCGTTGATAGGACTCCATTTCGGACTGGTTGGAACGCGCCATCATGCCCGCCGCGCCCAGCAGGGCCAGCAGCAGGATCACCACCGAAATCAGGATCTCGATCAGGCTCGTGCCGCGCTGTGCCGCCTTACGAGGCAACCTGCGATGCAACCGTGCGGATACGCTCATTAGCACGCTCCTTTGGCCACGGCCACCCGGCCGGTACCACTGACCTGCACGCAAGATGGCGAGACCGACTGCCCCTGCGCGGTGGGTGTCACCTGGAAGGTGATCGTGCCTGTCGCCATCGGTCGGCCGTCGTTGCCGAATGCAAGCGCGGTGCCGGCGGCGGTGCTGGGCGCAATCGCGACGCCGCCGTACGGACCAAACGTGCGGATGACCGTCGTAGTCGTGCCCACCGTCACTTTCAGCACCCAGTTGGTCGCCCAGTTGCTGGTGGTCGACACGGTGGCGATGGCGTTCTGCTTGACGGCTTCGCTGCGCGCCAAGGTCATCGCGGCAGACAGATCGAACGAGGCATTGCGGGTGGCCTGCGTCGCGATCAGGCCGGAGAAGGACGGCACGGCGATCACGGCAAGAATGGCAAGAATGGCCAGCGTGACCATCAGCTCGACCAGCGTGAAGCCCTGGCGGAGCGGCTTGCCGGCGCGGCGCGGCTTGGCAGTCGTGTCCATGGCTTACTTCCAGCAGTTCGACGCGGTGCCGGCAGCGGTCTTGAGGCCGGTGTTGTCCAGCTTGAGCACGCCACAGCCGGTGTCGTTCGTCAGTTGCGAACCCTGCGGGCTGGCGACGAGCGCATAGCTCGGTGGCACGCTGCTGGCGCTCAGCGAGATGGTGTAGTTGAGCGCAATGTTGGCGGGCACGCTGCTGGCGACCGCCGGGAGGCTGGCCGCATAAGCCCGGTTGTCGAGCAGGTAGCGCTCCTGGGCGGCAGCCACCTCCTGCATGAAGGATTCCGCTGCGGCCCGGTTGGAGCGCACGATGTAGTTGATGTACGACGGATAGGCAATCGCGGCCAGGATGGCGACGATCGCCACCACAATCATGACCTCGATCAGCGTAAAACCCCGCGCCGCTTGCGCGCGCTGGCGTATCGGCTTGCTTGCCACGTTTTCACCCACCCGAATTTGCTGGACGTCTTATCGTTGTAGTCGCCCCTACCCACCGACTCAGAAGGGGTGCTCGCCGTTTATACGGCATTCCTCAGCAAATATTAAGGAAAGTGAATGAACTCTGGGTGACGCTCAGCGGGGCGCAAACGTTAGGCACCCCAAAATACCTCAAATGGTGTAGTTACCTGGATACATCCCCAGGGCATGCACCAAAAGCGAGCCCCTGACCTCGGCGTTTGAGCCTTGCGGGTGTCCACTGAGGCCGGGGCGATTCACACCGGGCAACCGCTTAGAAAAACCGGTGCAGCAGGTTGGTTGCCTGTTGCAGCAGTTGCGCCACCAGCTGCGTGATGCCGGTGAACTCGGTACTGGCATAGGCCACGCCCCCCAACAACGCCACCGTGACCAGGCCCAGTTTCAGTGTGTCACCCACGGCGATTCCCCAATCCTTTCCATCCGGGAGAACGACTGCGCCGCGCCATGCGCGCCAAGGCGCGGCTTCCTTTTGGATGCAGTATTGCGATGGCGGGTGACGATTGGAATCCTTCCAAGGAAGGAGCGCTTGCGGGGGTGGCGTCGTCCCAAAGGAGAGCTTGGGGCGCCAATTTCGGATGAGCCCGGCGCGCCCCAGGGAGGGTGACGCGCAGCGGGGCGCAACGCTATGCGCCCCCAAAGACCGCAACTTCAACGGTTGCGGTGGTCCGGATACGTCAGACCACGTTCTGGTGCTCGGTGCCGGCCGTCAGGTCGGTCTGCCCCCCGCGCTTGCTGTGCAGCTTGATCTGCAGGCGCAGGTCGTTCAACGAGTCGGCATTGCGCAGCGCATCCTCGTACGTGATCTTGTCTTCCTCATACAGCTCGAAAAGCGCCTGGTCGAACGAGATCATCCCCTGCTCACGGGACTTCTTCATCACTTCCTTGAGCTCGTGGATCTCGCCCTTGAAGATCAGGTCCTGCACCAGCGGCGTGGCCAGCATGATCTCCACCGCCGGCGCGCGCCCCTTCCTGCCTTTGCGCGGCAGCAGGCGCTGCGCAATCATCGCGCGCAGGTTCAGCGACAGGTCGATCAGCAGCTGCTGGCGCTTTTCTTCCGGGAAGAAGTTGATGATCCGGTCGATGGCCTGGTTCGAGCTGTTGGCGTGCAGCGTGGCCAGGCACAGGTGACCGGTTTCCGCGTACTGGATGGCGTATTCCATCGTATCGCGGTCGCGGATTTCGCCAATCATGATCACGTCCGGCGCCTGGCGCAGCGTGTTCTTCAGCGCCACGTGCCACGACTCGGTATCGACACCCACCTCACGCTGCGTCACCACGCAGTTCTGGTGCGTGTGCACGTATTCCACCGGGTCTTCAATCGTAATGATGTGGCCGTACGAATTCGCATTGCGGTAGCCCACCATCGCCGCCAGCGAGGTCGACTTGCCCGAGCCCGTGGCGCCCACCACGATCACCAGGCCGCGCTTGCTCATCACGACCTCATTGAGGATCGGCGGCAGGTCCAGCTCGCCCAGCGTCGGGATCTTGGTGGTGATGGTCCGCAGCACCATGCCGGCGCGGCCCTGCTGCATGAACGCCGACACGCGGAAGCGCCCCGCCGTGGGCGCGGTGATGGCGAAGTTGCATTCGGAGCTGTCTTCAAACTCGCGCAGCTGCTTTTCGTTCATGATCGCCTTGACCAGGCCGATGGCCTGCGCGGCGGTCAGCGGCTGCTGCGAGATCGGCGTGACCTTGCCGTCCACCTTGATGGCGGGCGGGAATTCCGAGGTGATGAACAAGTCCGAGCCACGGCTGTTCACCATCAACTGCAAGAGTTCGTGGATGTATTTGGTGGCGGCTTCGCGGTCCAGCATGGCGTGCCCCTCCTGCTAAAAGTGTCGACGAGGGATGAGCGTGAGCGAAGCGATCAGTTCGCGAACGCGTCCGGGTTCTTGGCGATGGCGCGGGCGTCGGCGTAGTTGATCGCCGAGCGCTTGATGAGCTCCGAGAGGCACTGGTCCAGCGTCTGCATGCCCATGCCGCTGCTGGTCTGCATCATCGAGTACATCTGCGAGATCTTGTTCTCGCGCACCAGGTGGCGGATGGCCGGCGTGGCGATCATGATCTCGTGCGCCGCGATCCGGCCCGAGCCGTCGCGCGTCTTGAGCAGCGTCTGCGAGATCACCGCTTCCAGCGATTCGGAGAGCATGGTGCGCACCATGTCCTTCTCTTCCGACGGGAACACGTCGACCACACGGTCGATGGTCTTGGCAGCCGAGCTGGTGTGCAGCGTGCCAAACACCAAGTGGCCGGTTTCCGCGGCGGTCAGCGCCAGGCGAATGGTTTCGAGGTCACGCAATTCGCCGACCAGGACCACGTCCGGGTCTTCACGCAGGGCGGACTTCAGCGCATTGGCGAACGAGTGCGTATGCGGCCCCAGCTCGCGCTGGTTGATCAGGCTCTTCTTGGATTCGTGCACGAATTCGATCGGGTCCTCCACCGTGAGGATGTGGCCCATGTCGTTTTCGTTGCGGTGGTTGACCATCGCCGCCAGCGTGGTCGACTTGCCCGAGCCGGTCGGGCCCGTCACCAGCACCAGGCCGCGCGGCTTCATGGCGAGGTCGGCAAAGACGGCGGGCGCCTTCAGGTCGTCCAGCGTCAGCACCTTCGACGGAATGGTCCGGAACACGGCCGAAGCACCGCGGTTCTGGTTGAAGGCGTTGACCCGGAAGCGCGACAGCCCGGGAATCTCGAACGAGAAGTCGACTTCCAGGTTTTCTTCGTAGACCTTGCGCTGCGCGTCGCTCATGATGTCGTACACCATGGAGTGGACGTCTTCGTGCTTGAGCGGCGGCACGTTGATGCGGCGCATGTCGCCGTGGATCCGGATCATCGGCGGCAGGCCAGCCGACAAGTGCAAATCGGACGCCTTGTTCTTGGCCGAGAAGGCCAGAAGCTGCGCGATGTCCATCTTATAATGACCCCCGACTTTTTTATGTCGCCTTGGCGTCGCAATGGCGCCGCCTGACGCGCTCCGGGCCCTTGAAAAGGCATGCCGAAGCCTTGTTTATTTGTAACAAACGTCGCCGGATTATGTCTGTAATCGCCGCCAACTTGCAAGCCGTGCGTCAGCGGATCACAACGGCCTGCGCATTGGCTTCGCGCGATCCCGCCGGTGTCACATTGCTGGCCGTTTCCAAGACCTTCGACGCCGATGCCGTGCGCGCCGCGCATGCCGCCGGGCAGCGCCTCTTTGGCGAGAACTACGTGCAGGAAGGCGCCGCCAAGGTGGATGCGCTGGCCGACCTGCAGACCGGCACGAATGGCCCCGACCCGATCAGCTGGCACTTCATCGGCCCACTGCAGAGCAACAAGACGCGCGCCGTGGCCGAGCGCTTCGACTGGGTGCACAGCGTCGACCGCCTGAAGATCGCCGAACGCCTCTCGGCCCAGCGCCCGGACACCCTGCCGCCACTGCAGGTCTGCCTGGAGATCAACATCAGCCGGCAGGCCAGCAAACATGGCCTGCTGCCCGATTTCGACGAAGTCCTTGCCGTGGCACGCGCCGTGGCGGCCCTGCCCCGCCTGCGCCTGCGCGGCCTGATGGCGGTTCCCGAGCCCACCGACGACCCGGTCGCCCAGCGTCAACCCTTCGCGGCCCTGCGTGCCCTGGCCGATCAGCTGCGCGCAGCTGGCGTTGACATCGATACCCTGTCGATGGGCATGTCGGCCGACCTGGAAGACGCGGTTGCCGAAGGCGCGACCATCGTGCGCGTCGGCAGCGCCATCTTCGGGGCGCGGCAGTATGCGCACGCGCACGCCTGAATTCCTGTTCCTTTTTTCTACCGACCTCTCTCATGCTCGACACTCTGAAACTCGGCTTCATCGGCGGCGGCAACATGGCGGCAGCCCTCATCGGCGGCCTGATCGCCAAGGGCGCGCACGGCGCCAACATCGTGGTGGTGGACCCGACCGAGCCGGCCCGCGCCCGCGCCGAGCAGAGCTGGGGCGCCCACGCCGCTGCCGCGCCTGGCACCGAGCTGGCCGACCGCGACGTGATCGTGCTGGCCGTCAAACCGCAGCAGATGCGCGATGTCTGCGCTCAGCTGGCACCGCACCTGGGCGACAGCCTGGTGCTGTCGGTGGCAGCGGGCATCCGCATCCAGGACTTGTCGCGCTGGCTGAACGGGCACGCGCGCATCGTGCGCGCCATGCCGAATACGCCGGCGCTGTCGGGCCTGGGCATGACCGGGCTGGCGGCCAACGCCGGGCTGTCCGAGGCCGACCGCGCTACCGCAAGCGCCATCGCCAACGCCGTCGGCAAGAGCCTGTGGGTGCCCGCCGAGGCGCAGATCGACGCGGTCACCGCCATCTCGGGCAGCGGCCCGGCGTACGTGTTCTATTTCATCGAGGCGATGCAGCAGGCGGCGCAGGAGCTGGGGCTGTCGGCTGAGGCTGGGCGCACGCTGGCGGTGGAGACGTTTATTGGGGCGGCCACGTTGGCCGGGCAGTCGAGCGAGCCGGTCGAGGTGTTGCGCGAGCGGGTGACGTCCAAAGGCGGGACGACCTATGCGGCGCTGACGGCGATGGAGGGGGCTGGTATCAAGGGGGCCTTTGTGCGCGCGATGCATGCGGCGGCTGCGCGGGGCAAGGAAATGGGCGAGGAGTTTGGGCGGGATTGAGTTGTTAGGTTGGGCTTGTGGTCCGGGTTTTGGGCTTGTGGTCCGCCTCCCTTTCGGGGAGTGTCAGTATTTCCGTGTTCAAGGCGGGATTGAAATTCACACGGACGGTCGAACGAATCGATCTGCGTAGAGGATAGCGAATTGGTTCATGGCCTGCTTCCAATCGTGAGCGGCGCGGCTCCAACCCGCCGTGATGTTGCGCAATGCCAGCCAGATGAGCTTGGTCGCAGCATCGTCGGTCGGGAAGTGGCCTCGGGTCTTGATGATCTTGCGTAGTTGCGCGTTGACGTTCTCGATGGCGTTCGTCGTGTAAATCACCTTGCGTACCGCCGGTGGGAACGCAAAGAACGGAATCACGCGATCCCAGGCGTTGCGCCAAGCGGCGCTGACCGTTGGGTATCTTTGTCCCCAAGGACCGTCGGCAAACGCATCGAGCTCGGCCTGTGCGGCCTCCGCGCTCGGCGCTGTGTAGATCGGTCGAATCGCGGCAGCCAGCGCCCGACGGTCCTTCCAGCTCGCGTAATCGAGGCTATTGCGGATCAGGTGAACGATGCAGGTCTGCAGCGTGGTGGCCGGAAACACCGCTGCCAGCGCTTCGGGCATGCCCTTGAGGCCGTCAGTCACGGCGATCAGGATGTCGCCCACGCCGCGCGTCTTGAGATCGTTGAACACCTTCATCCAGAACTTGGCACCCTCGGTGTTTTCGATCCACAGGCCCAGAATGTCACGCGTGCCGTCGGGCAGTACGCCCAGCGCCAGATAGACGGCCTTGTTGCGCACCACGGCGTCCTCCCGGATCTTGACCCGCAGCGCGTCGAAGAACACGACCGGATACATGGGATCGAGTGGCCGGGCCTGCCATGCGGTGACTTCAGCCATCACCTCATCGGTGACCGAACTGATGAACTCGGGCGAGACGTCCGTTGCATATTGCTCCAGCAGGAAGCCCTGGATCTCGCGCACGGTCATACCCCGGGCGTACATGGCGACGATCTTGTCGTGAAAGCCCTTGAAGCGTCGCTCGTGTTTGGGAATGAGCAGCGGTTCGAAGCTGCCGTCACGGTCGCGCGGCACCTCGATGCGGATCGGGCCATCCTCGGTCAGAACTGTCTTGGCGCCCGAGCCGTTGCGCTGATTGGTGACGCTGGCCGGTTTGACCGCGCCTGGCGGGTAACCGAGATGGTGATTCATCTCGCCACCCAGCGCCCGCTCGATCAAGGCCTTCTTGAGGGCCAGCGTGGCGGCGTTGATGGCTTCGGCCGTCATCGGGCCGCTGCCGAATTGCTCAAGCAGTTCGGCGGGGATCGCCGGCAGGTCCGCCGGCTTGGCTTTCGGTTTGCGTGGCATAACGTCTCCTTGAGAGCAGTTATGCCTTGAACACGAAATTACTGACAGGCCCCCCTTTCGTCCCCTGCCGGGGCCGACTCACTTTCTTTGTCTTGCCAAAGAAAGTAAGC
>CAJXMR010000131.1 GCA_913056305.1 uncultured Ralstonia sp. | reverse complement strand
TCTCGCCGGTGGCGGACTTCATGCTGTCGACGCTGGCGCGCACTTCCAGCAGCACCGCGCCGATCTTGTCGATGAAGGTGTTGAACGAGGCGGAAATCTGCGCGACCTCATCGTTGCCGACCACGGGCAGGCGGTGCGTGAGGTCACCGCCGCCGGCGCCGATGGTGTCCATCGCGTCGCGCACCTGCGACAAGCGGCGGAACGACTGCGAGGTGAAGAACGCGGCAATGCCTACCGCCGCCAGCGTGAGCAGCACCATCGCCACGCCCAGGGCGCGCACGACGTTGCGCAAACCGGCGGTGGCCTCGGCCTTGTCCAGCGCGATCACCAGGTACCAGTCGGTGCCGTCCACGGCCTGCGCCTTGAGCAGCTTGGGCGCGCCGCCCAGCTCGACTTCCAGCGGCGAGGTGGCTTTGGCCAGCGACGCCAGGGCGTCGGCGTTGAGGGCGGCGGTGACGTCCGTCACCGGCTTGAGCATCAGCTTGGCGTCGGGGTGGGCGATCACCTGGCCGTCCTTCGCCACCACGAAGGCCAGGCTCGACGGCGTCGGGTGCACGGCGGCCACCACCTCGCGCACGCCGTCCAGCGGCACCGCGCCGCTGACGGCGCCAGCCGCCTCGCCGTTGCGCATCATGGGCGCGGCAAACGAAACGTATTGCACGCCGGTCGTCGCGTCACCATACGGCTTGGTGACGGTCAGCTTGCCGGCAGCAATGGCCGACTTGTACCAGGGGCGCGCCGTCGGGTCGTAGTCCTTGGGCGTGCTGGGGCTGGTCGAGAAGAAGGTCTTGTCGGGCCAGCCGATGGTGATGATGGGGAAGCCGTTGGCATTGCCCATGTGCTTGCCGAAGCCCTGCGGATCGCCGTGCTCGACCACCTCGGCGGTGGCCTTCACGGCCTGGGCCTTGGCTTCCACCCACTTGTTGATGGCCAGCGTGTTGCCGCTGGCGACGGCGGCCAGGTTCTGCTCGATGCTCTCCATCGTGTTGCTGCGCACGATGGAATAGGTGGCGGCGCCGGACAGCGCCAATGCGCCGATCACGGTGGCCGACGAGATGATGAGGATGCGGGTGCGGAGAGAGGACATCGTGATTCTTCTTGAAGTTTGGGGATGAATCAGACTGCGTACCGCGAGACTGCACGGCACCCGCCACGGGCTGCTGGTGGGTGGGGCCACCTTGCAAGCTACGGCAGCGGCGGCAGGAACTTGAGGCGACCACGGCGGCCGGGACACCGCCCGTCCGTGGGGTCGGCGGGCCGGCACAGTCGCTGCCCTGGCAGGTGACACGCTGTAATACGGGCCCCCGTCTGCCCTAATTGCCGGCCCGAACCCGTTGCAGTACCGTCCCTGGGATTCCCGTCCGGAACCCCGCGCCATGGCCGTGCTGTTCACGATCCTGAAGGTCGCCGTTGTGGTGGTGCTCGTCTCGTCGCTGAGCGAGGCGGTGGTGCTGTCCATCTTGCGCGGCTGGCGCAACTACGACTGGCGCGCGACCGGCATCTCGCTGGTCGATTTTTTGGTGCGCGAGTACCCGCTGCGCTGGCTGTTGCCGCTGGCGTTCTGGGTACAAGGCATGGACTGGATCTATCAGCACCGCCTGTGGACTGTGCCGATGGACCACTGGAGCGGCTGGCTTGCCTGCTTTGTCGGCCAGGAGTTCTGCTACTACTGGTACCACCGCGCCGCGCATCGCGTGCGCTGGTTCTGGTGCACGCACGCCATCCACCATTCGCCCAACCAGCTCAACCTGTCAGCCGCGTATCGCTTTGGCTGGACGGGCCGGCTGAGCGGCACGCTGCTTTTCTTTACGCTGGCGCCGCTGCTGGGGCTGCCGCCGCGCATCGTGCTGATGCTGCTGTCGCTGAACCTGCTGTACCAGTTCTGGATCCACGCCACCTGGATCCCGCGCCTGGGGCCGCTGGAGTGGGTGCTGAACACGCCGTCGGCGCACCGCGTGCATCACGCGGCCAACCTGGAATACCTGGACGGCAACTATGGCGGCGTACTGATCGTGTTCGACCGGCTGTTCGGCACCTACACCGCCGAACGCCGCGACCTGCCCTGCCGCTACGGCCTGGTGCACCCGATGACGACCACCAACCTGCTGACGATCGAGTTCGGCCACTGGCGCGCGCTGGTGCGCGACCTGAAGACGGCGCGCTCGGCGCGTGAGGTGTTCGGCTATCTGTTCCGCCCGCCGGGCTGGCGGCCGGATGGCAATGGGGAGACGACTGAAGATTTGCGCCGCCGCGCCGCGCTCATTGCCGACGAACGCACTGTCACCCCGGCTGTCGCCGCCAACTGACGCGTCGCATCACGGCAAGCGCAGCACCTGCGCCAGATGCCCATACACCACCGCAATCCGCCGCAGGTGGCGCGACTCCGGATGCGTGAGCAGCCACAGCTCCGACTGGTTGGCGTCCGTCAGGTCCCGTAGTGGCACCAGGTCACTGCGCCCCTGGGCCATCAGCACAGGCAGGATCGCGACGCCCATTCCCATCGCCACCATCTCGGCCACGATCTGCAGGCTGTTGACGAAGTACGTGGGCATGACCTTGGGGAAATGCCGCTTGCGCCATGCCACCGACGGGTGGTCCGGAATCGCATCGTCAATGGCGAGCCACGGCACGCGGCCGGCTTCCACATCGGCATAGTCGAACCCGCTGCCCCGCCCCGCATACAACCCCACGCGGATCGAACCAAGATGCTTGCCAACCAGATGCTGCGGCGGGCGCCGCGTGGCCCGCACCGCGATATCGGCATCACGCCGGGTCAGGCTCGCCAGCTCGTTGCTGACGCGCAGGTCGTAGCTCAGGTTCGGGTGCTGGGCCTGCAGCGACTGCAGCGCGGGCGCGACCAGGCCGATCAGGATGGTGTCGGTGGTGGTGATGCGCACGGTGCCCGCCACCTCGTCCGGCGCTGTATTGGCGGCCGAGCGTGCTGCTTCCAGCGCGGCTTCCACCTGCTCCGCGCGCTCGGCCAGCGACAGTGCCAGCTCGTTGGCCAGATACCCCGTGCGCGAACGCGCGAACAGCGTCTGCCCGAGCCCGCGCTCGATGCGCTGGACGGAGCGGAACACCGTCGAGGCATCCACCCCCAGCCGTTCGCCCGCCGCCGCGAGCGTGCCGGTGCGCACCATCGCCAGCACGACTTCCAGGTCGGCGGCGCTCAGGCGGTATTGCGTTTGTGCAAGCATGGTTTTCTTGCTCGCTTATTCCGTTAGCATGAACGCAATCCTACAGTGTCATCAGCGCCGTTGCTGCCTGCTGTCCTTAAGGTGGCGGCGGTCTTCCCAACATCGAGAAACGAACGACCATGAAGCTCTATTACTCCGCCGGCGCCTGCTCGCTGGCCGTGCATATCGCCCTGCGTGAAGTGGGTGCGCAGTTTGACCTGACCGCGGTGGACCTGACCAAGCACCTGACCGCCGACGGCACCGACTTCTACACGATCTCCCCGCGCGGCTACGTGCCGCTGCTGGAGCTGTCCGACGGCTCGCGCCACACCGAAGCCGCCTCGTTGCTGCAGTACGTGGCCGACCTCGACCCGACCCAGGCGCTGATCGGCAAGGCCGGCAGCGCGCGCCGCCTGGCCGTGATCGAATGGCTGACCTTCGTCAGCACCGAGCTGCACAAGGGTTTCGGCCCGCTCTGGTACAAGGAAACGCCCGACGCCACGCGCCAGGGCGCCAAGGACAAGCTGGCCAAGCGCTTTGCCGAGATGGATGCCCGCCTGGCCAAGCAGCCGTACCTGGCCGAGGACTACAGCGTGGCGGACGCCTATGCCTTTACCGTGCTGAACTGGGCCAACTTCCTGGCGCTGCCGCTGACGGCGTATCCGCACGTGCAGGCGTACATGGCGCGCGTGTCGGCGCGGCCGCAGGTGCAGGCGGCGTTGAAGGCGGAGGGGTTGGTGAAGTAAGCGGGCGCGACCTCAGTCGCCTGAGGTTTCGGCCGCATCGGGCTGGCCACGACGCGCGGTGCGCGGCTGCAATGCGCCGTGCAGCGCTAGCCCGATGGCCGCGCCGACGCATTCAGCGACGATGAAGCCCGGCACGCTCGATGGCGCGATGCCAGCAAAGCTGTTGCTGAACATGCGCCCGAACGCCGCCGCCGGGTTGGCGAACGAGGTCGACGCCGTGAACCAGTAGGCCGCGCCGATGTAGGCAGCGACCATCGCCGATGCCCTGCCCGGCGGTGCCCGCAGGATCACCAGCAGCAGGCCGGCGGTCGCGACTGCCTCGGCGATCCACTGGCCGGGCCCGCTGCGCACCTTGGCGGAGAACTGCAGCAGCGTCATGTCGAACATCGCGTGCGCCAGCCACGCACCGAGCACCGCGCCCACGAGCTGCGCAACGATATAGGGCGCCAGCGTGCTCCCTGGCAACGCACCACGCACCGCCATCACTGCGCTGACGGCCGGGTTGAAATGCGCCCCGCTAATTGGCCCGAACATCTCGATCAACACATACAGCCCGCCCACCGTGGCCGCCGTATTGGCGAGTAGCGCGACGGCCAGATTGCCGCCCGCCAATCGCTCAGCCATGATGCCCGAGCCGATCACCACGGCCAGTAACAGCGCCGTGCCCAGCAGCTCGGCGATCAGCTTGTTGCGTAGATCATTCATGGCGCTCAGCGCTGCGCGATGTGTTCGAGTTCGGCCTGCAGCTCGGCGTTGCTCAGCATGTCGAGCGGCAGCGCCAGCAGTTGCAGCATGCGGTAGCCGATGGCTTGGCGCGTCAGCTCGAAGGCCTCACGCTTGCCCGCATCGCCGCCGGGCGCGTTGGACGGGTCCGCATAGCCCCAATGCACCTGGACCGGGCTACCGGGCCAGTAGGGGCAGGTCTCCGCCGCCGCGCTGTCGCACACGGTAATGACGACGCGCATCTGCGGCGCGCCCTCGGTTACGAACTCGTCCCAGCTTTTGCTGCGATAGCCGGTGACATCGATGCCAGCGCCGGTCAGCGCCTCCAGCGCGAACGGGTTGAGGCGCCCGCTCGGTGCGCTGCCGGCGCTGTAGGCACGCACGTCGCGGCCGAGCTTGCGTGCCCAATGGTTCAGCATCCCCTCGGCCAGCACGCTGCGCGCGGAGTTGTGGGTACAGAGGATCAGGACATTGGTGGTCATCGGCGGCCGGGCGTCAGCATTTGCAGGTGGCGGCATCAAGGCACGGCTCGCCCTGGCAGCAGTTTTCGGTCAGGAAGCCGAGCAGCGTGTCCATCTGGTCAAACGCCGCCCGATAGATCAGGCTGCGGCCGTCGCGCTCCTGGGTCACCAGTTGCGCGTTCATCAGTTCCTTCAAATGAAACGACAAGGTGGCGCCGGGCACGTCAAGCTGCTCGGCGATGACGCCCGGCGTCAGCCCCGCTGGTCCGGCGACCACGAGCATGCGGAACACGCGCAGTCGCAGGGTGTGCGCGAGCGCGGCGAGGGAGCGGATGGCATCGTTCTCTTCCATATTTCCAATATATTGAAAATATGGGGCGGACTCAAGAACCCGCATCGGCAGCCTCGATGATGTGCATTCAGGGCTTCCCCGCCCGTCTTCGGGGGAAAGCGTCAGGATGGTCTTGTTGGTCTTGTCGTGATGACCACCCTTGCATGCCATGGTCTGAGCCTCACTGCCGTCGACAACGCCGTCGCGGCCAACAGACCCCAAGACGAAATCGCCCCCGGCAACCCGAATCTCAAAAGTGACGATCTAACCCCCAACCCCGCCTAACGTTTGCGGAACGCCTTACAACACCCCCCTCTTCTGTGGGGGCGGCCAATTCACGCATTCTCCATCGGTTGTCACACCCCGCCCGCTACAATCGCGAGCTTCGCTCCACCCGCACCCCACACGTTTTCCATGTTCAAGCACGCCGTTGTCGCCCTGGCGCTGGTCGCCTCGGGCCTGCCCACCCTCGCCCGCGCGGATATCCTCGGCGCCGGTTCGACCGCCGCTGCGCCGGTCTATCGCGTCTGGTCGGCGGGCTACACCGCCACCTCGGGCGCGGCGCTCAAGTACGACGCGGTAGGCTCGGGCGAAGGCCTGAAGCGCATCCGCGCGGGGTCGGTGGACTTTGGCGCGTCGGACGTGCCGCTCTCCTCCGCCGACGCGGCCAAGGCCGGCCTCGTGTGCGTGCCGTCGGTGGTGACGGGCGCGGTGCCCTTCATCAACGTGCCGGGCGTGCCGCGTGGCCAGCTGAAGCTCACGGGCGATGTGCTGGCACGCATCTTCCTCGCCAAGATCGACAGCTGGGATGCGCCGGAGCTGCGCGCGCTGAACCCCGGCGTGGCGTTGCCCAAGCTGAAGATCCGCCTGGTGGTGCGCGCCGACGGCTCGGGCACGACGTATCACTTCACCGATTACCTGAGCGCCGTCAGCGCAGACTGGAAAGCCACCTACGGCACCAAGTCGACCATCGCGTGGCCGGCGGACTACCTTGGCGCCAAGGGCAGCGGCGATGTGGTGAAGGCGGTGCAGGCCACGCCCGGCGCGATCGGCTATGTCGACTACAACTACATTCTCGACAACGAGCTGAACGCGGTGCAGCTGCGCAATGCGGCGGGCCACTTCGTCAGCGCGCAGGTGAGCGGCTTCCGCGAGGCGGTGGTGCAGAGCGCGTGGAACCGCAAGGGCGACTTCACCGCGCCGCTGGTCAACCAGCCGGGCGAGCAGACGTGGCCGATCACCATGGGCACCTTCATCATCGTGCCGGTGGTGGCGCACAGCGGCCCGCGCACGCTGGAGGCGTTGAAGTTCCTCACGTGGGGCTACTTCCACGGCGACGAGCTGGCCGCCCGTGCCAAGTTCGTGCCGCTGCCCGAGCGCGTGCAGGCGATTGCCTATCGCGAGCTGGCGCGCATTACCGACACCGCGGGCGCGACCATCGGCCTGCAGAGCATGCCCGCCAATTGGGGCAACAAATAAGGGGCGAATCACCCCTTGCCGGTGCAGGCAATGCACCGGCGGCTGCACCGTTTTGACGCACAGCACAGTCTTCTGAAACACGGCTGGACTGTTCGGCTCGCTGGCCTATAGTGGTCACTCGCCGCGCATTCATTACCACCGCGTGTCACTGCCACAGCAAGGACAGGAAGGTTGTCATGGGCCCAGTTGACCAGAACGAGCAGATCGAAAAGATTGCGCACGACACGGGCGCGCCTGCCGAGCAGGTCCGACAGACGTATCTGGAAACGCTGCACACGCTGAGCGCCGATGCGCGCATCCATGACTACCTGGCGCTGCTGGTCGCGCGCCGCGTGATGGCCGCATACCGCATGCGGCGCACACCGCCACGCTGAGCGCCGCTCAGTCGGTTCCCTCTCCAATCAACCCAATGAAGGCATGCGCCGCTCGGCGCATCCATTCGCGTGCGCGCTCCGCTTCAGGCTGCATGCGTGCGAAGCCATGCGTCATGCCCGAGGCCTCGATGGTGACGACTTGCGCGCCGTGCTGCACAAGGTAGTCGGCATAGGCGAGGCCATCGTCGCGCAGCACATCGTGCGCGGCCACGATCACCACGGTATCGGGCGGCGTGTGTGCGGGCGGCTGCGCCATCAGGAAGAGGCGCGGGTTCTGTTCGGCCAGCGGCGTGTCGAGCGCCCTGGCGCCGATGAATTGCTCCCAGTACCAGCGCATCTCGTCACGCGTGAGGCCGGGGCCTTGGGCGAAGGCGTTGTAGCTCTCGCTACCGAAGGCCGGGGTGCTGACGGGATACACCAGCAGCTGCGCCGTAACGAGACCGGGCCGCACCGTATCGTGCACGGCCTGCATGGCCTGCGCGGCCAAGTGCCCGCCCGCGCTGTCGCCGCCCACGGCCAGGAAGTTCGGGTCGAGCGACAGGCGCAGGCGCTGCTCGGCCAGGTAGGCGAGCGCATCGCGCGCATCGTCGGCGGGGGCGGGAAACGGATGCTCGGGCGCGAGGCGATAGTCCACGCTGATGACCGCGCAGCCCGTGTCGGCCGCCAACAGGGCACACAGCAGGCGATGCGTGGTGCGCGGTGCGCCGACCACCCAGCCGCCGCCATGGAACCACACCAGCAGACGCGGGCGCGGCACACCCTGCGGGCGGAACATCACCGCGTCCAACGTGCGGCCGGGCAACGGCAGCGTCAGGTCGGAGACGTCGATGCCATCCGGATCGGGCTGGGCAGACACGCTGGCGACCGCTTCAAAGCGCGCGCGCTGCGCCGGCGCATCTTCGGGCAGCGGCAAGGCGCCGAACTGCGCGGCAAGGCGTTGGAAGAACTGGAGAATCTGCGGATCGACGGCCATAGGGGGCGGCGCGTAACGCCGGGCAAATTTCGATGACCATCGAAGTGTAGCGCGCGGGTCCGCGCGCGATCGAGCGGACGCTGGGTCAGCCGTGCTGGCCGAGCCCCAGCCGCCAGTGTTCGATCTTGGTACAGCGGTCCTGCACCGCCGGAATGCCCGCCGCGCGCGCCACCGCCATCGCCTCATCGTTGACGATGCCGAGCTGCACCCAGATGCCGCCCACGCCCACGGCAATTGCTTCCTGCACCACCGGCAGCACGTGTTCAGCACGGCGGAAGATGTCGACCAGGTCGATGCGCTGGCCGGCGGCAGCCAGCGTGGTCGCGGCCTCGGCGAGCGTCGCATAGCAGGGCTCGCCGAGCACGTCTTCACCGGCGTGCTGCGGGTTGACCGGCACGATGCGATAGCCGGCCTGCTGCAGGTAGCGCGCCACGTCGTAGCTCGGCCGCGTGGGCCGCGGCGACAGGCCCACCACGGCAATCGTCTTGGCCGAAAGCAGCCGGCGCATGGTGGCCTGTTCGTCGACGTAGGAAGGATTGGCGGACATGGATGGCATGGGTATCAGGTGGACGGACGCCAGCACGCGTTGCCCAGATCGTCGATGCGCACCGCGGCATGGAACGCGCCCGACGAAAACGGCCCGACTTCATACGGACCATAGTGCACAACGATGCGGTCTCCTTGCAGCGTAAACGGAAACGTGATGCTACGCAGGTCCTTCTCTTTCAGGGCGCCACGCGCGGCATCGGGCGCGCCTTCGCGCTTGAGCGCGTCGACCAGTTGGGTGTTCAAGTTCTGCAGGCACGCGGGGCTCGGGTTGAGCACATCGGCCAGCGTGATGGGCTGGAAGCCCTGTGCGCCGCGCCGCCAGTTGCCGGCGGTGAAGCCGTAGTTGCCGTGCGCGCCGCCGCTATAGGCCCACACCATGCGCAGCAGGCTCACGGTCTCGCCCAGGCTGACGGCGCTGATGCGGATCACGCATTCGATGTCGTATGGATCGCAGCGGCCGATGCGCAGCGATTGCACCAGCGCATCGACGCCCGCATCGCCGGTGACGGGGTAGCGCTCGGTCAGCTTGGCCTGGCCGGCGGGGCCACTCTCCTCGCGGTAGCGCGCCACGCGCTTGAGCGTGAAGGGCTGGCTGCGGCCGCCATCGCTCCAGGTGCCGTTGGCGGTGGTGCCGTCGGACGAGACGGCGCCGGTGAGCGTGCCGCCCTCGCGCGTGACGGGCAGGCCGTTGGCGTCGACGCTATCGGCACGCTCGCGCCACACGAAGCGGTGCTCGGGCGCGTTGCGGCCTTCGATGCTCCACAGGGTGCGGCCTTGCGGGCGGTCGTCGTAGGCCTCGCCGGTGAGGGTGTCGGCGATGGGGTCCTTGTCCTGCGCCTGCGCGCTCGGGCCGGGCTCGTAGATGCTGAGCCAGACGTTCCAGCCCGGGGTATCGGCGCCCGCGCCGACCACCCCCTGCCAGAACTCGCCGGCGTGGCGTTCGCGTGGCTCGCGGGGTTTTGCCGGGGCAGCGGTCGGCGCGGAGGCCGAGGGCGTGGCGGGTACGGCGGCGGCGGGCGCACTTGCCGGTGTCGCGGGTGGCGCGGACGCCGCCTCGGCGGCGGCGTGCGCGGCGCCGGCATCGCACAGACTGGTCATCAAGGTAACAAAAACGCCGACCCGTGCCGACAGTTGCGCCCGCTGGCGCCCAGCATGCACACGCATGCGCCTCTCCTCTCAAGCCAATCACCCAGACTAGGCGAAGGCGCGCCAACCCGCCTGCTGGCTGGCGGCGCCCACCTTCGCGACAAGTCGGTGGGACTGCGCACGCGGCGCAGACGTTCCCCGAATAGCGCTCTAAAGCGCTTTTTGCATCACGCAATACGGCGTATTACAGCGCTTGCATTCGATTGCATTCCGACACATTTTGTTACGCCTGGGGTCGACCTTGTCTTCCAGAATGCCCGGGCACCTGGGGTGTTTGTGTCCAATTGTGTGTGCCGGCTGACGTCGCTCAGGTGACGCAAGTCACCGTCGCGCCACACTCACGCCCCCGCTGCACAGGTTACCCCTCCCTTTCGAATTGACCCCTCGAAGGGATTTCCCGTCCGCGCGGCGCTCCCCGGCCCGCGCGCTTTTTTTCGTCCGTCGCATCGGTGGCGGACGCCCCTCCTGCTGCGCCCTCCCGTCCCCCCTCCTCCGTGTATCCGCGCGATACACGCTCTTACAATGCCGCGTCTACCGGGCGCCATCCGCTGCGTTTAATAGAGGCATCCACGCGACACATGTCGCAATACAAAAACGAGGGCTCACCATGTCCAATGCCTCCCGCTTTCCTGGCCGGCTCTCCGGCCATCGGTTGCCGCAAGCGCTGCGCGCCGCCAGTCTTGCCGCCCTGCTGCTGGTGTGCGGCGCCAAGGCTGCGCTGGCCGCGGATCCGGCCTCGCGCGTGGCGCGGCTGTCGGACTTCTCCGGAGCGGTAAGCTTCGCGCCCGCCGGCTCCGACGACTGGGCCGGCGCCACGCTCAACCGCCCCTTCACCTCGGGCGACCGCCTGTGGTCCGACCAGGGCAGCCGCTCCGAGCTGCACGTCGGCTCGACCGCGCTGCGCCTGGGCCAGAACACCG
This sequence comes from uncultured Ralstonia sp., assembly GCA_913056305.1. Lineage (GTDB taxonomy): Bacteria > Pseudomonadota > Gammaproteobacteria > Burkholderiales > Burkholderiaceae > Ralstonia. The sequence continues at coordinate 2,384 of CAJXMR010000131.1, read as the reverse complement.
GCGCCAGCCTGGTCGACCTGGATGACCGCACCACGCAAGTCAAGCTGACGCAAGGCGCATTGTCGGTGCGTGTGCGTGCGCTGCCGCCGGATCAGGTGGTCGAGATCGACACGCCCAACCTGGCCTTCACGCCGCAGGCCCCGGGCGAGTACCGCCTCGACGTGGCGCCGGACGGCTCCAGCACCACCGTCACGGTGTGGCGCGGCAACGGCACCGCCTACGGCGACGACCGCTCCGTGCCGCTCTCCGCCGGCCAGCAGATCCGCTTCGATGGCACCGACCTCGGCGAGGCCGGCGGTATCGACAACCCGGATCGCGACAGCTTCGACCGCTGGGCCGAAGCCCGCGACGCGCGTGAGGACGCCTCCGTCTCCGCCCGCTACGTCGGCCGTGAGATGACCGGCTATGAGGCGCTCGACGACAACGGCTCGTGGCGCGAGGAAGACGGCTACGGCGCGGTGTGGGTGCCGCGCGCGGTGCCGGTCGGCTGGGCGCCGTACCGCACCGGCCACTGGGCCTGGGTCGCGCCGTGGGGCTGGACCTGGGTCGACGATGAGCCGTGGGGCTTCGCGCCATTCCACTATGGCCGCTGGGCGTATGTCGGCACCACGTGGTGCTGGGTGCCGGGGCCGGTGATGCCGCGCCCAGTGTATGCGCCGGCGCTGGTCGGCTTCGTGGGTGGTGGCGGTGGTGGCGGCGTGAGCTGGGGTATCAACATCTCGATCGGCTCGCCGGGCGTGGCGTGGTTCCCGCTCGCCCCGGGCGAGGCCTATCGCCCGGTCTACGCGGCCAGCCCGACGTACGTGACCAACATCAACCGCACGGTGGTGGTGAACAACGTCACGGTCAACAAGACCATCATCAACAACAACGTGACCAACATCACCAACGTGAACCGCGTCACGTACATCAACGCCAACAACCCGGCCGCGCTGACGGCGGTGCCGGCCAAGACCTTCGTCAGCGGCCAACCCGTGGCCCGGGCGATGACGACGCTGCGGCCCGAACAGGTGCGCGCGCAGATGGCGCATGCGCAGATCGTGTCGACGCCGGCATTGGCACCGGTCAAGGCGAGCCTGGTAGGGGCGGCGGCCGCGAGTGGTCCGCATCCGCTGCCGCCGGCGCAGGTCTTCACCCGGCAGGCGGTGGCGGTGCGTGCCCCGGCCGAGCCCGCCGCCAACCACGACGCACTGGCTCAGCGCTTCCATTCGCAAGGTGGATCGCTGGCCAGCGCCGGCCCGGCCTGGACGGGTGGCAACGCCGCCGCACGCATGGCGCCGGTGCGCGGTCCGGCGGGCGCGGGTGGTCCGACGGGTCCGGCCAACGCGGGTGCCCAGCCGATGCCTGCCGGCGTACAAGCGGCTGGCTTGCGGCTGACGCACACCGCGCCCGCCAACATGCCGCGGGCTGAAGCCCCGGCACGTCTGGGCAATGAGCCGAATGGCGCGCGCGGCGCCAACAATCCGGCCGCGCCGGGCGGTATGCAAGCTCCGCACGGCGCAGTGCCGGCGCCGCAAGCGCTGATGGCGCCGACTGCGCCGGGCGCGAGCACGCGACCGCTACCGCAGCCGCAACCGGAACGTCGCGGCGAGGAGCGCCCGGCCATGCCGAATGCGCCCGCTCAGGCTGCGCATACGCCGCCGCAGGCGCCCGCCGGCATGACGACGCGTCCGCAGCCGCAACCGCAGCCGCGTGAAGGCATGCCCGGTGGCACCCCGCACGAAGAGCGCCGCCCAATCCCGCAGCCGGCCATGCAGGCACAGCAACCGCAGCACAATCCCGAGGTGATCCGGCCGAACCCGCCGGCGCCGCAGGAGCGCGCGCGCAACGAGCCGCCCGTACAGGCTCGTCCGGAGCCGCGCCCGGCACCGGCCGCCGCACCGCGTCAGCCCGAGCCGCACTTCGAGGCCCCGCGCCCGGCACCGCAACCGCATCCGGTGGAGATGCGCGCCCCGCAGCCGCAACCACAACCGCAGCCGCGTCCGGAGGTGCGGCCGCCGCAGCCCCAGCCTCAACCGCCGCAGCCGCACGTGGAGCACCATGAGGCCGCGCCGGCACCAGCACAACCGCACCCGCAAGGCGGCCACAACGAACCGCAGCGCGAAGGCGAGCACCGCTGATCACGGCAGCAGCAGGCAATAAAAAAAGCAGCCCTTTCGGGCTGCTTTTTCTTTGGGTCGTGCCGGACCGCCAAGCGGACCGACACAAACCAGCTTAGCGCTTGCGACGCAGGCGCGCGATCGCTGCCAACTGCGCAGCGGCCACGGCCAGTTCACCTTGCGCACGGGCCAGGTCCAGGTCGCTGCTCTGGTTCTGCAGCGCCTCTTCGGCCGCACGCTTGGCTTCGTTCGCCTTGGCTTCGTCCAGGTCGTGACCGCGGATTG
>CAJXMR010000130.1 GCA_913056305.1 uncultured Ralstonia sp. | reverse complement strand
GCCCGTGCCGGCGAGCAAGGCCGCGGCTTTGCCGTCGTGGCCGGTGAGGTGCGCAGCCTGGCGCAGCGCAGCGCGGCAGCGGCCAAGGAGATCAAGGCGCTCATCGAGGATTCCGTCACCCACGTCGACACCGGCACCGCCAAGGTGCAGGAGGCCGGGCAGATCATCCGCGAAGTCGTCTCCAGCATCCAGCACGTCACCAGCATCGTTTCCGAGATCAGCGCGTCCAGCCAGGAACAGAGCGACGGCATCGAGCAGATCAACCAGGCCATCGCCCAGATGGACAAGACCACGCAGGAAAACGCCGCCTTGGTGGAAGAAAGCGCGACCGTCGCGCAGGCGCTGCAGGAGCAGGCCAACCAGCTGGCCGGCATGGTCAGCACCTTCAAGCTCAACGACGACCTGCCGGCAGGCCATCCGGCCGGGCACACCCGCACGCAGGGGCACACCAGCACTGGCTCGCGTCCGGCTTGGGGCGACGGGCAAACGGTTGCTCAGTAGTCGCCCTTAGCCGCGGTACAGCAGTCCAACGGAGGAGACACGGGCCGTCGCAAGACCGGCCCGCATAAAAACAGGAACGACGGAATGCAGCGGCAGGTTCATGCCGCCCGCGCTCCGCCCTACTGTCTCGCCGTTTGCTGGACGGCGCTGGTCCCGCTTGCCGCCGCGCTGCCTTTTGCGCGGCGGCACGGCGGCGCGGGACGGGCATCGGAAGGTTGGCGGCGAGATCCGTTCAACGGTGTCTCTTACGGTGCTGACCACTATGCCTTCCCACGCTTCGGAACACGCCGCCCTCTCTACCTCCTCCGAACTTCAAACGCCCCACCCGCAACGGATCGCGATCGTGCCTCCAACGGCCGACGCCCCGGCCGTCCGACGCTTCGTCGACGCGTACCGCGAGCATGGCCATCGCCGCGCACGCCTCGACCCGCTGGCGCAAGTGCCCCTGCCAGACGTGCCGGAACTCAGACCGGCCTATCACGGGCTGGACCCCGCGCACCAGCGAGCGCCAGACAGCCCCCTGCTACCAAGCGCCACCAGCGTGCAAGCGCTTGAATGGCAGCTCAGGCGTGCCTACTGCGGCGCCATCGGCCTGGATTGCACGGGCGTGCGCAGCAAGCAGCGCCGCGCCTGGCTGTTCGCGCGCATGGAGTCGGATCTGCAGCAACCACCGTGCGCGCCGCACCAGAAGCGCGCGCTGCTGCGCCGCCTGCTCGCCGCAGAGATGTGGGAGCGCCATGTCGCCAGCCAGTTCGAGCATGCCAAGCGCTTCTCGCTCGAAGGGTGCGAAAGCCTGGTGCCCTTGCTCGACACGCTCATCGAAGCCGCGGCGCAGCACGGCGCGCGCCAGGTGTTCCTCGGCCTGCCGCACCGTGGCCGCCTGAACGCGCTGGTCAACGTGATGGGCTTCGACGCCGCCACCCTCCTTGCCTGCCTCGACCCCGATTCAGAAACCGCCCGCACCCAGCGCGACCTGCCCTATCACCTCGGCGGCACCGCACGCCGGCAGACGGCGCAGGGTGAGGTCACGCTGTTCCTGGCGCACAACCCGTCGCATCTGCAAAGCGTCTTCCCGGTCGTCAGCGGCATGGCGCGCGCCTATCAGGACGAGCACCGCGACGCGCCCTGCCTGCCCATCGTGGTGCACGGCGATGCGGCCTTCGCCGGCCAGGGCGTCGTGATGGAGACGCTGAACCTGACCCGCAAGCACGGCTACACGCTGGGCGGCACCGTCCACGTGATCGTCAACAACCAGGTCGGCTTCACGACCCCCAACCGCATGGACATCCGGGGCAACGCCTACTGCACCGACGTGGCCCGCATGATCGACGCCCCCGTCCTGCACGTGAATGCCGACCACCCCGAAGAGGTGCTCCGCGCCGCCGTCATCGCGCTCGACTACCGGATGGAGCACGGCGCGGACATCGTCATCGACCTGATCGGCTATCGGCGCCTCGGGCATTCCGAGCATGACGTGCCCGCGCTCACGCAGCCGTCGCTGCAGGCGATCATCGCGGCGCACCCCACCGTCACCGAGCTGTACCACGCGACGAGCGCGGAGGCCTCGCCGCTGGCTGACCTGCGCGCAGACGCCGTGCGGCATCTGCAAGCACGGCCGGCACCGGCCGGGCTGCCCGCCGCCAGCCCGGCATCCGCGGCCGGCACGCGCGGGCTGCTGCCACCGCTGTCGCTGGCACACCTGCGCGCGCTCACGGCAACACTCACCACGCCGCCCGATGATGTGCTGCTGCATGACGTCGTGCGCAAGCTGACCGAGCGCTGGCGCGCCGCCGTCGCGAGCGACAGCAACACCGTCGACTGGTGCCTTGCCGAGACCCTCGCCTACGCCTCGCTGCTGGAAGCCGGGCATGGCGTGCGCATCTCCGGCATGGATGTCGGCCGGGGGACGTTCCTGCACCGGCATGCCGTCTGGCATGTGCAGGAGCCCGCGTCGGGCCATGTCGACACCTACGTGCCGCTGCAACATGTCGCGCCAGGCCAGGGCGCATTCGACGTCGTCAATTCCCCCCTGGCCGAAGAAGCCGTGCTCGGCTTCGAGTACGGCTACAGCGTGCAGACCACAACGCGGCTGACGCTGTGGGAGGCCCAGTTTGGCGATTTCGTCAACGAGGCCCAGGTCATCATCGACCAGTACATTGCCTCGGGCGAATACAAGTGGGGCTACCAGTCCGCCCTCGCGGTGCTGCTGCCACACGGCCACGAAGGCGTCGGCCCGGAACACTCCAGCGGCTATCTGGGGCGCTTCCTGCAGCTGTGCACGGAGCAGAACCTGCGCGTGGTGGTGCCGTCCACCTCGGGCCAGTGGTTTCACCTGCTGCGCGAGCAGGCCACCGCGCCTGAACCCAAACCGCTGGTGGTGATGTCGCCCAAGTCCCAGCTCTACGACAACCCCCGCTCGCACGCGGTGCTAAGGGTGCTGACCGACGCCGCCTTCCTGCCGGTCCTGCCCGACCCCGGCGTGGCAGACGCCGGGGCGGTCACGCGGGCCGTCCTGTGCAGCGGCAAGTTCTTCTACGAGCTGCAGGCACAGCGCGACGCCTCGGGCCGGGGCGACACCGCCCTGATCCGCATCGAGCAGCTCTATCCGTTTCCGGCAGCGGAGCTGGCCGCCGCGCTGGCCGCCTTTCCCAACCTGGCCAAGGTCGTCTGGGCGCAGGAAGAGGACAAGAACCAGGGCGCGTGGCATTTCGTGCGCGACGATCTGCAAGCATGCTTGCCAACGGGATGCCGGCTGACCCCCGTCTGCCGCAGCGCGACGGCATCGGGCGCGCATGCGTCGCTCCGCCGTCATCAGGAGGAACAGCGCCGGCTGGTGACCGCTGCCCTGGGCGACCGGCATTGATGCCGGGTTGATGGGTAGACCGGCGCGCTCAAGGCTGTTGCAGCGGAGCCAGCGCCGGGGCTGGGGCCGGGTGTCGTCTCAGGGCTTAACGCACACCCGCGCCACGGCGCGATCCAGCGCCACGCGGTGCAGCACATCGAGCCCCTGCTCCCGCGCCACCTGCCCCGCCGCCATCGCCAGCTGCGTCGGGCAATCCGCCGCGCTGCGCTGTGGGCCCGCGTCGTGCAAGTCTTGCAGGATCGACGCCTGCAGCTTGTCGAGCTGCGGGCGGATGGCATCGGCCAGGCTCTGACGCGGCGTGGTGGGTGCCCCGCCCTCGCGGCGCCAGCCACCCAGCAGCGCGTACTGGATTTCCTTGTTCGCTTCGATCTGGTCGGTAAAGACGCCGGCCGCGTCTGCCGCAGCCACCCCATGCGCGGGCGCCGCAGCCGATACGTTGGCGATGACCTTGGCTTCCCGCTCGGGGTCGTAGACGGATTGGCCGCTGTCCCACTTGCTCAGCGCCACCTGGTCTGCCGTGGTCAGGCGCTCCGCCATGCGGCGCACGAGCGGGGCGAAGGCGCCGTCTTGTGCGCCGGCGGGGGAGGCGCAGCCGGCCGCGAGCCAGAGCGCGCAGGCAAGCGCTGCAGCCTGCCGGGGGCGAAGAAGCTGGAGGGGGGTCTTCATGGTCGATGTCGATCGATTGCCGGGTTCACATGGGTGGCAATGATAGCCATCCGAACGCATGCGCGTGTTACAGCGAAGCCCCTCCGCACATCACGATCTGCTGCCCGGTGATGGCGCCGCCGTACTCACCGGCCAGGAAGGCGGCCAGCGCGCCCACCTCCTCGGGTGCGATGAAGCGGCCGATCGGCGGCATGCGGGGCGGGGTCTGGGCACGGGCGGGGTCCCGCAGGAACGGCGTGTCGGTGGCGCCAGGCGCGATCACGTTGACGGTGATGCCGCGCGGCGCCAGCTCGGCCGCCCACGAGCGTGCCATGCCCACCAGCGCGGCCTTGGTAGCGGCGTACTGGCTGCGCGTGGGTGCCCCGTTGGCGGTGCGGCTGCCAATGAGGAGGATGCGCCCGCCCGCGGGCATGCGCGGCGCGAGCTTGTCCGCCAAAAACGCGGCGGCGTCCACATGCACCCGCCACATCGCCGCGCCATCGGCCGCCGAGAGTTCGCCCAGTGGTGCGGTGCGCATGAAGCCCGCCGCGTGTACCAAGGCATCGACCGGGCCCAGGCCATCGCATACCTCGGCCAGACGCTCGAAATCGGTCACGTCGACCAGTGCGATCTCCAGCCCCTCGACAGGCTCGGCGGGCGCGGTCCGGCACAGGCCCGTCACGCGCCAGCCCTCGGCCAGCAGGCGTGCTGCAATCGCGCGGCCGATGCCGGAGGAGGCGCCGGTCACGACCGCATGACGCACGGCGGCGGGTTGCTCTGCAGTGTCTGCTCGCATATTCACTCCAGCGGTGCGATCTCCACGTCCACTTCATCGCGCGCCCGGAACGGGTCCAGCTGCTCCACCGAAGCTTCATCGTCGGTGATCAGCGTCCACGGGCGATCGAGCGGCGTCCAGTGCTGCTGGCTGGCGCGCCCGAGCTTGTCCGCCGTGGCCAGCACGAACACCAGCGCTGCCTGGCGGATCACGCATTCCTTGAGATATGCCTGGTCGGCCGAGGCTTCGCACAGCCCATTGGTGGCGACCACGCCGTCGGCACTGAGAAAGGCCTTGTCGACGCTGACGCGGCTGAGCGACAGCTGCGCCAGCGGCCCCAGCGTGCTCATGCTCGACGGCCGCACATCGCCGCCGATGAGCGTAACGGGGATGCCGCCGGCCGCGAGCGAGGTCACCACCATCAGGTTGTTGGTGACCACGTGCACGTCCTTGCCAGCCAGATGCCGCGCAAGCGCCGCCGTCGTCGTGCCACCGTCTAGGAAGACGGTGTCGCCATCGGCGATATGCGCCTGCGCCAGCTTGGCGATCGCCTCCTTCTGCTCGCGCCCGCTCGCGCGCCGCTCTTCCAGCGGGGCCTCCGGCTCGTGCGAGCCAACCGCGGCCGCGCCGCCGTAGGTGCGCAGGATACGGCGGTCGGAAGCAAGCGCGCGCAGGTCGCGGCGCACGGTGGCCTCCGACATGCCGAAGTGCTCGCATAGCGTCGCTACATCGTTCATGCCGCCCAGTACGGCTTTCAACATGGCCTCGCGGCGCTTCGTGACTTTCATCTCTGCAAACCTAACCAACCCCAGATGGGGCTCACTGTAGCAAATCGCCTCCTTGTTCAGCCGCGCACCCAGGCTTCATCCACCGTCACGTACTTGATGCGCTGGCGGAAATACGTGAAGGCGATATGCAACGCGCCGTCCACGCCCTGCACGATCGAGGGGTATGAGTACTCGCGGTTGCGCTGCTCGGCGGAGTTGTTGGTCATGCAGTAGCCATCGCCGATCTCCAGGTTGCGGCGGCGGCGCCAGGTCTGTCCGCCGTCTTCCGAGATGGCGAGCGACAGCGGCGCACGCGGGGCGCCCCAGAACGCCGTGCCGCACGTGGAGGCCGACTGGTCGCGCAGCTCACCGTGGTCTTCGGCGTCTTCGATGTCGTCGTACAGCGAGGTGCGGCGGCCCGTGCTGTGGGACGCATCGCTGTCGTTGTAGACCAGCGCCAGGTGGCCGTTGCGCAGTGCCACGAACTGGATCGACGAGTTGTTGTTGGGCAGCGCGGTCGGCTGCGGAGCGCTCCAGGTGCGGCCGTCGCGCGAGCGGCTGGCGTAGACGAAATCGGCCCAGCGGCTGCGGTACAGCGCCAGCAGGCTGCCGTCGGCCAGCGTCTGCACGTTCATGTGCACGCAGCCGACGCTGTCGGGCACCGCGTGCTGGGTCCAGGTGCGGCCCTGGTCTGCGGAGAGCATGATGGCGCTGATGTCGTCGTTGCCGACCCAGCGCTCGCCGGGCTGCGTGCGGCACAGGAACACGGGACACGCCCACGCACCGTCGGGCAGCACCACGATAGGCTGGCGCACGAAGGTGCCGGCCTGGTCGAACAGCGTTTCGATCGGGCCCCAGTTGTGGCCACCATCGGTCGAGATGCGCCGGCGCACGATGGCGGTGTTCTGGTGGCCGGACAGTTGCGCGGTGTAGATCAGCCACAGCGCGCCTGCGGGCGTGGTGAACAGCACCGGGTTCTGCTCGGAGCGCGTCGGGTCTTCCGACAGCTTGAGCGCCGGCTGCCACTCTGTGCCGCCAGCCGGCAGCCGGGAGAGGTAGACGGACACATCGGGAATCCCCTCCTGCGTGCCGCCAAACCACACGCACAGCAGGTCGCCGTTGGGCAGGACATGGAGGTTGGCGGCGTGGTTCTGCACGCAGGGTGTGGGCAGGAAGGCTTCGCGGCGCTCGGCGTCGGTGTAGGCGATGCGCACGCTGGAATCGAAGGCGGCGTAGGCCGGCAGGGTTGCGGTCATGGCTTGTCTCTGCGGATGGTTCTGGGTCAGTCAGTGCGTCGCGTTGTTCGGCTTGATGCTGGCGACCGGCATACTGTCCTGAGTTGCCTGGACAGGCGCGGCGGCACGAAAGAACAGCTTTTCCACCACCAGCACCAGGGCTGGCGTGACGAGCGCGACGTACATGTTGTCGATGCCAAGCGGGTTGCCCAGCAGGTACCAGATGGTGGTCGTCACCGCCGCCAGGATCAGGCCGACGACCACGCCCCGGTTGCTGTTGAAGAATGGCAGGTAAATGCCGATCAGCGCCACGATCGACACCGACAGCCGCAGCGCCCGCGTGAAGAACGACAGCGCCAGGATCTGCGGCACGAACAGCACGAACACCAGCGGCAGCACGCCCACCGCCAGTGAGATCCAGCGCGTGACACGCATCTCCTGCTCGGCCGTCGGGCGATGGCGCGGCACATAGAAATCCGTGACGATGAGCGAGGCGATGGCCAGCGCCACTGTGCACACGCTCACGAAGATCGAGGCCACCAGCGAGGTCGTCACCACACCGGCCAGCAACGGGTGCATGTGCTCCATGAACACCGGCAGCGCATACAGGCTCTTGATGTTGGGGTACAGAAATTTGGCCGCCACGCCGATAAAGCCCAGCGCCAGCGAGATCGGCACGCACAGCACCGCCGCCATCAGCGAGGCCGAGCGCGCGGCTTCCGGGCTCTTGGTCGACGAGATCGCCTGCACGATGAACTGCGTCGAGAAGATCGCCCCGGCCGAGCCGATGATCCACGCGCCGATGGTGCCGCCAGACAGCGCACCCTTCCACGTGAAGTACTGCTCCGGCATGGTTTGCACCATCGGTCCGATGCCGCCGGAAAGCTTCCATGCCACTGCCACCAGGATACCGATGCCGACCACCTTGACTGCGCTGTGCACGATGGTCAGGTAGGCCACGCTCTTGAGCCCGCCCCAGACAAAATAGACGGTGCTGATGATGGCCGTGATGACCGCCGCAGTGGGCAGGTTGATGTGCATCACCGTGGAGATGGCCGCCGCGCCGCTCACGTAGTTGCCCACGTTCACCAGGAACAGCGAGTAGATCATGATGGCCGACACCACCAGCTTGGCCGTGTTGCCGTACTTCTTGGCGATGAAGCCCGAGATGGTGAACTGCCCCGAGGCGTAGAGCCGCTTGGCCATGAACAGGCCGAAGAACAGGAAGCCGATCGCCGCCGAGATCACCGACCACGACGCGGCGATGCCCACGTTGAACGCCTCCTGCGAGGTGCCCACCGTCGACTTCGCGCCGATGTACTCCGACATCAGCAGCACCGCCACCACCACCGCCGGCATCGAGCGCCCGGCCACCATGAACTGCTCGGAATTTCGGCTGCGCAGCCGGATGCTGGCCACGCTGGTCACCAAGATATAGACCACGACCATGGCAATGATCATGGTCGTGTCCCATGTCGAGAACGAAGTCATCTTTGTCTCCTGATTTTGAGCGGGGTGCTCCGGCCAGCCCGGCGTGTGTCCGTCGAGTCTGGCGCTGCGCCGGGGCGCGGGCTACATCAGTTGTTGCGAGTCGGGTTGTGGATGGGTCTCACGCAGCGCGCACGGCTTGCGGTTCGTCGCGGCGCGTGGCGAGATCGCAGGCCTGCCGGAGGGCTTCGAGCATGCTGCGTTCATCAGCGATGCCCTTCCCGGCGATGTCGAAGGCGGTGCCGTGATCGACCGAGGTACGGATCACCGGCAGGCCGACCGTGACGTTCACGCCCGCCTCCAGCCCCATCACCTTGACCGGGCCGTGGCCCTGGTCGTGGTACATCGCCACCACCACGTCGAAGTCACCCCGGCCGGCGCGGAAGAACAGCGTGTCGGCCGGCAGCGGGCCCTCCACGCGCCAGCCGCGCGCCTGCAGCACCTGCACCGCCGGCACGATCTTTTCCTCTTCCTCGCCGTAGCCGAACAGGCCGTTCTCGCCAGCGTGCGGGTTGATGCCGCACACGCCGATGCGCGGGTTCTCGATGCCGGCGCGCACGAGCGTGGCGTGGGCGCGCTCGATGGTGCGCTGGACCAGGCCGGGCTCGATGCGTCGGATGGCATCCAGCAGGCCGATATGCGTGGTCACGTGGATCACGCGCAGGTTGGGCGCCACCAGCATCATCGAGACCTCATCGATGCCGGTCAGGTGCGCCAGCATCTCGGTGTGGCCGGGGAAGATATGGCCGCCGGCGTGCAGCGCTTCCTTGTTCAGCGGTGCGGTGCAGATGGCATCCAGCTCACCGGCGGAAGTCAGTTCGACGGTGCGGGCGATGTACTGGTAGGCCGCGTCACCGGCAATGGGCGAGAGCTTGCCGTAGGGCAGGTCGGCGGGGATCAGGCCGAGGTCGATGCAATCCACCACGCCGTAGCAGAAGCCGGCCTCGGCCGGGCGTTCGATCGAACGCACCTCCAGCGCCACGCCGGTGCGCCGGGCGGCATCGCGCAGGCGTGCCGTGTCGCCAATCACCAGCGGCCGGCATTGCTCGTACACCGAGCGGTGCGTGAGCGCCTTCATGATGATCTCGGGGCCGATACCGGCGGCATCGCCCATGGTGATGCCGATGACGGGACGATAGGTCATTGCGTGTGTTCCTTTCAATGGAAGAGCGCGGGACGCCTGGTCCGCGCGTTCGGTGCCGGCCGCGGTGTCGACAACGCGCCGCCAGGCGGAATACAGGGCGCCGGGCGCGCCGAAGCCGCCCGCCTTGGTGACAACCGGCAGCACGCGGCCGGCCAGCCGCGCATGCAGCAGTGGCATGCCGGGTTCGATCTCTTCCGCCAGTTGCAGCGCGTCGATGCCGGCGGTGGACAGCAACGCGCGCGCGGTCTCACCGCCGGTGGCGATCAGCCCGCCGGCATGCAGCAGAGCAGGTCCCAGCAGCGCGGCCAGGCGGCGGCAGAAGACGAGGCCATCGGCACTATTGCCGCGCGTGGTCTGGCAGAGCGTGACCAGCACGTCGCGGCCCTCGCACAGCGCGTCGATCACGGTTTGCGTGACGTCGGCTTGCGGCGTGTCGAGCGTGTCAACGGGCAACTCCAGCGTCAGCAACTGAGCGCCGGCACCCGCCTTCAACTCACCCGCCTGCGTGTGCGACACGCTGGACATGCTGCCGACCACAGTCAGCACCGGCCCGGTGGCCGGCACCGCCGCATCGGGCTCAACGGCGGCATTCGCACTGCCCAGCCCAAGCGCGCGGATGAGCGCCGGCGCCAACCCCGCCGAGCCGACCCAAAACGCATGCGCCAGCCGCACCGAGGCCCGTTTCCGAGCGGACCTGCTGCGCGGCAAACGACGCCTTCTCGTTCTTGGCGCGAACGCTGCTGTCCAGCACCGAGAACAGCCACACGCCCACGAAGCCGATCGTCATCGAGAACAGCGCGGGCGACGTGTACGGGAACCACGCCGAGCCCTTCGGATAGCCGAGCGTGGCCTCCCACACCGACGGCGAAACGATCGTCAGACCCACCGACGAGATCAGCCCCAGGAACCCGCCGATAACCGCACCACGCGTGGTACAGCCCTTCCACAGCATCGAGAGGAACAACACCGGAAAGTTGGCCGATGCCGCCACCGCAAACGCCAGCGACACCATGAACGCGATGTTCTGCTTCTCGAAAGCGATGCCCAGCAGCACAGCGATCACGCCCAGCACCAGCGTGGTGATGCGCGAGACCTTCAGCTCGTCGGCGCTGTTGGCCTTGCCGTGCTTGAAGACCGTGGCGTAAAGATCATGCGACACCGCCGATGCACCCGACAGCGTGAGCCCTGCCACCACCGCCAGAATCGTGGCAAACGCCACGGCCGAGATGAAGCCGTAGAACACATCGCCGCCCACCGTCTTGGCCACCAGCACCGCAGCCATGTTGGCCGTGCCCGCGCCGCCCTTGATGACACCCTTGGCCACGTCGGACAGTTCGGGGTTCGTCAACACCAGCGTGATCGCACCAAAGCCGATGATGAAGAACAGGATGTAGAAGTAGCCGATCCAGGTGGTCGCCCAGAAGACCGATTTGCGCGCCTCCTTGGCATCCGGGACCGTGAAGAAACGCATCAGGATGTGCGGCAGACCGGCGGTGCCGAACATCAGCGCCATGCCGAACGAGATGGCCGAGATCGGGTCCTTGATGAAGCCACCCGGCGCCATCACCGACAGACCGATCTTGGCGGCCTCATCGGGCGATTTGCCGGCATTGGCTGCAATGGCGGTCTTGACCTGCACAGCCTTGGCGAACAACGCCTCCAGACTGAAACCGTACTGCGCCAGCACCATGATGGCCATGAACGTCACGCCGGCCAGCAGCATGCACGCCTTGATGATCTGCACCCAGGTGGTTGCGGTCATTCCGCCGAAGAGCACGTAGACCATCATCAACGCGCCGACAATGACCACCGCGATCCAGTAATCCAGCCCGAACAGCAGTTTGATGAGCTGGCCTGCACCCACCATCTGAGCGATCAGATAGAACGCCACCACCACCAGTGTGCCAACCGCGGCAAAGCTGCGGATCGGGCCTTGCTCGAACCGGTAGCCTGCCACGTCTGCAAAGGTGAACTTGCCAAGGTTGCGCAGCCGCTCGGCCATCAGGAACGTGATGATCGGCCAGCCGACCAGAAAGCCGATGGAGTAGATCAGGCCGTCGTAGCCGGAGGTCATCACGGCCGCGGAAATACCGAGGAAGGACGCTGCCGACATGTAGTCGCCCGAAATGGCCAGGCCATTCTGGAAGCCGGTGATGCCGCCGCCCGCCGTGTAGAAATCGGCCGCGGACCGCGTACGCTTGGCCGCCCACTTCGTGATCCACAGCGTGCCGGCCACGAACAGAGAAAACAGAACGATGGCCGTGGTGTTGGTTTCCTGCTTGGCGGTCTGTCCGACATCGCCGCCGGCAGCCAGAGCCGCCCCGCAGGCGCCAGCGGCCAGTAGCGCCACCAGCAGGATCGAAAGCATCTTCTTCATTTGGCGACGTCCTTCAGGATGTCCTGCGTCAGTTGATCGTATTCGCTGTTGGCGCGGCGCACGTAGATGCCGGTAATGACGACGGTGAAGATGATGACCGCCATGCCGACGGGCATGCCCACGCTCATCACGCCTGTACCCACGGGCTTGGCGAGAAATGCCTTATCGAAGGCGATCAGCGCGATGTAGCCGTAGTACACGGCCAGCATCAGCACTGTCAGAACGAGGCCAAGCCTGTTGCGTCTCTGTTTGAGCTGCGCATATTTCGGATGCGCTTCGATTTTTCCTACCAATCCATCCTGCATCGCCTGTCTCCTGGTTTGCTCTTGGAATGTGTGCGGCGATTCTGGATAGCGAAACTGACTGAACTCTTACTCAGGCGGTCCGCGGCGGTTTACTGCGATAGTGGTTTTCCCTAGCGCCGCACAACAACGTAAGAAACGGTGCGCGACATCCAGCGGCAAATCGGCCGTGAAGCGACAGCCATCGCCCAAAACGACGTCGGTAACCGCGTGCCTCTTGTGCGTATGCACATTCGCAGAAGGTGCACATGCCGTCTGGCACTGCATATACAAACCGGCGGTTGGATGATGCGGCGCACGCAGCCCGGCAACGGCCGGATCAATGCGCCGCGCGTCAGCCCGCGGGCACCCAGGTGCTTGATTTCGTTGAAATCGTCACCGCCAATCGCGTGCATCGGAAGGCACATGCCTGTCAGAACGCCGTAAGTTTCGGCTTCCACAATCCTTGACACTTCCGCGGGCGAAAAGCGTTTGCGTTGTCATGTCGGTGCCCAGTGGGACGACCTACGAAAAAAACAGGAGACAACATGGCAACCGTGCAGAGTGCACCGAACGCGCCCGTCGGGCGTGCGCAGCCCGCGCCCATGACGAGGGAGGAGAAGAAGGTCATCTTTGCCTCGTCGCTGGGGACAGTGTTCGAGTGGTACGACTTTTATCTCTACGGCTCGTTGGCGGCCATCATCGCCAAGCAGTTCTTCTCGGGCCTGGACCCCACGGCGGGCTTCATCTTTGCCCTGCTGGCCTTTGCCGCCGGCTTCTTGGTGCGCCCGTTCGGCGCGCTGGTGTTCGGCCGCCTGGGCGACATGATCGGGCGCAAGTACACGTTCCTGGTCACCATCGTCATCATGGGTACGTCGACGTTCATCGTCGGCCTGCTTCCGTCGTACGGCACGATTGGCGTTGCTGCGCCGATCATCCTGATCGCGCTGCGCATGCTGCAAGGTCTGGCGCTGGGCGGTGAGTACGGCGGCGCCGCCACGTATGTCGCCGAGCACGCCCCGCACGGCCGCCGCGGTGCCTACACGTCGTGGATCCAGACGACGGCCACGCTGGGCCTGTTCCTCTCGCTGGTCGTCATCCTGGCCGTGCGCGAACTGACCGGCAAGGCATTCGACGACTGGGGCTGGCGCATCCCGTTCCTGGTGTCGATCCTGCTGCTCGCCACGTCGGTGTACATCCGCCTGTCGATGAGTGAATCGCCGGCATTCCAGAAGATGAAGG
>CAJXMR010000129.1 GCA_913056305.1 uncultured Ralstonia sp. | reverse complement strand
TCGTGATGCCGCGTGCCTTTTCTTCCGGCGCTGCGTCGATTTCGTCGTACTTCTTCGCTTCGCCACCAAACTTGGCGGACAGCACGGTTGCGATCGCTGCGGTCAGCGTGGTCTTACCGTGGTCAACGTGACCGATCGTACCAACGTTCACGTGCGGTTTGGTCCGTACAAACTTTTCCTTTGCCATGTCAGCTCCTCAATTCGGAATGGGCTAATTGCTAGATATTGATTGAGGGCGATCGCACACGCGATCACCCAAAACACATTGATTACTTACCTTCGCTGGACTTCTTCATTACTGCGTCAGCGACGTTCTTCGGTGCCTCAGCGTATTGCTTGAATTCCATGGTGTACGTGGCGCGGCCTTGCGTGGCCGAGCGCAGCGACGTCGAATAACCGAACATCTCCGACAACGGGACTTGGGCCTTGACGATCTTGCCGCCACCGACCATGTCGTCCGTGCCTTCCACGATGCCACGACGGGACGACAGATCGCCAATCACGGTACCCATGTAGTCTTCCGGCGTTTCCACTTCCACAGCCATCATCGGCTCAAGCAGAACCGGAGTGGCCTTGCGCATTGCTTCCTTGAAGGCCATCGAGCCGGCCATGCGGAACGCGTTTTCGTTCGAGTCCACGTCGTGGTACGAACCGAACGTCAGCGTGACCTTCACGTCGACCACCGGGAAGCCAGCCAAGATGCCTGCGGGCAGCGTGTCGACGATACCCTTTTCCACCGCCGGGATGTATTCACGAGGAATCACACCGCCCTTGATGGCGTCGATGAACTCGAAGCCCTTGCCCGGCTCTTGCGGCTCCAGCGTGATCACTGCGTGACCGTACTGACCGCGGCCGCCCGACTGCTTGACGAACTTGCCTTCGACGTCTTCGGCCTTCTTGCGAATGGTTTCGCGATAGGCCACCTGCGGTGCGCCGATGTTGGCTTCGACGTTGAATTCGCGCTTCATGCGGTCCACCAGAATTTCGAGGTGGAGCTCGCCCATGCCCGAAATGATGGTCTGGCCCGATTCTTCATCGGTGCGCACGCGGAACGACGGATCTTCTGCCGCCAGGCGGTTCAGGGCGATGCCCATCTTTTCCTGGTCAGCCTTGGTCTTCGGCTCGACAGCCTGCGAGATCACCGGCTCCGGGAACACCATGCGCTCGAGCACGATCGGGGCTGCCGGATCGCACAGCGTGTCGCCCGTGGTGGCATCCTTCAGGCCCACCGCGGCAGCGATGTCGCCGGCCAGCACTTCCTTGATTTCTTCGCGCTGGTTGGCGTGCATCTGCAGAATACGGCCCAGACGTTCCTTCTTCTGCTTGACCGGGTTGTACACGGTGTCGCCCGAGTTGATCTTGCCCGAGTAGACACGGAAGAAGAT
This sequence comes from uncultured Ralstonia sp., assembly GCA_913056305.1. Lineage (GTDB taxonomy): Bacteria > Pseudomonadota > Gammaproteobacteria > Burkholderiales > Burkholderiaceae > Ralstonia. The sequence continues at coordinate 12,047 of CAJXMR010000129.1, read as the reverse complement.
CAGCTGGCCAACGAACGGGTCGGTCATGATCTTGAACGCCAGCGCCGAGAACTTCTCGCTGTCGTCGGCCTTACGCTCGAGCTTCTTCTCGCTGTCGTCCTCGTCCGTGCCCGTAACCGGCGGAATATCAACCGGCGACGGCAGGAAATCGATCACGGCGTCGAGCATGCGCTGCACGCCCTTGTTCTTGAACGCGGTGCCGCACAGCATCGGCTGGATTTCGCAGGCAATGGTACGGTCACGCAGTGCCTTGACGATCTCATCACGGGTCAGCTCTTCGCCGCCCAGGTACTTCTCCATCAGCGCTTCGCTGGCTTCGGCGGCGGACTCGACCATCTTCTCGCGCCACTCTTCAGCGGTGGCTTGCAGCTCGGCCGGGATGTCCTTGTACTCGAACTTGACGCCCTGGCTAGCCTCGTCCCAAATGATCGCCTTCATCTCGAGCAGATCGACGACGCCCTGGAAGCCTTCTTCAGCACCGATCGGCACCACCACGGGCACCGGATTGGCCTTCAGGCGGGTCTTCAGTTGCTCGTAGACCTTGAAGAAGTTGGCGCCGGTACGGTCCATCTTGTTGACGAACGCCAGACGCGGCACCTTGTACTTATTGGCTTGGCGCCAGACGGTTTCCGACTGCGGCTGCACGCCACCCACGGCGCAGTACACCATGCACGCGCCGTCCAGCACACGCATGGAACGCTCCACCTCGATGGTGAAGTCCACGTGGCCCGGGGTGTCGATGATGTTGAAGCGATGCTCGGGGTAGTTGCCAGCCATGCCCTTCCAGAAGGCGGTGGTGGCAGCGGACGTGATGGTGATGCCGCGCTCTTGCTCCTGCTCCATCCAGTCCATGGTGGCCGCGCCATCATGCACTTCACCGATCTTGTGGTTCACACCGGTGTAGAACAGGATCCGCTCGGTCGTGGTGGTCTTGCCGGCGTCGATGTGAGCGGAAATACCGATGTTGCGGTAGCGCTCAATGGGGGTCTTACGAGCCACGGTTAATCCTCTGATTCGTCAACGGGGCGCTGCCGATTGGCAAGCGCCCCCAATACAAATGGGCGAGATGTGCGCACACAGCCCGCCCAGCAACCAACAACGTGTCGCGTCGCTTAGAAGCGGAAGTGCGAGAACGCCTTGTTGGCTTCAGCCATGCGGTGCACTTCGTCGCGCTTCTTCATGGCGCCGCCGCGGCCTTCCGAGGCCTCGAGCAACTCACCAGCCAGACGCAGGGCCATCGACTTCTCGCTGCGCTTCTTTGCAGCTTCCCGCAGCCAACGCATCGCCAATGCCAGACGACGCGACGGCCGGACTTCGACCGGCACCTGGTAGTTCGCACCACCAACGCGGCGGCTCTTCACTTCGACCACCGGCTTGATGTTGTTGATAGCGAGCGAGAACACTTCAACAGGCACCTTGCCTGCCTTCTTCTCGATCTGGTCGAACGCACCGTAGACGATACGCTCAGCCACCGACTTCTTGCCGTCCAGCATCAGGACGTTCATGAACTTGGCGACTTCCACATTGCCGAACTTCGGGTCCGGCAGAATTTCCCGCTTGGGGACTTCACGACGACGTGGCATCTTCTTTCCTTCTCTGTTCAGTTGAGAACCGCTTCGGTTCTCCGGCCACCAACTAGCTTGTCTTCCAACAATCTGAGCCGGGTGACCACTTACTCGACGGTGCCAGTGCGGTCAAAAAACGCACCGTTGTACCGCCTGCTCATGACAAGACCGTGACCGCAAACGCGGGCCGATCTCACTGACAACTTAGGCCTTCTTCGGGCGCTTCGCGCCGTACTTCGAACGCGCTTGCTTACGGTCCTTGACGCCTTGCAGGTCAAGGGAGCCGCGCACGATGTGGTAACGCACACCCGGCAAGTCCTTCACACGGCCGCCGCGGATCAGCACGACGCTGTGTTCTTGCAGGTTGTGGCCTTCACCGCCGATGTACGAAATGACTTCGAAACCGTTGGTCAGGCGCACCTTGGCGACCTTACGCAGTGCCGAGTTCGGCTTCTTCGGCGTCGTGGTGTACACGCGGGTGCACACGCCGCGACGCTGCGGGCAGTTCTCAAGCGCCGGGCTCTTGCTCTTCAGCTTTTCAGAGACGCGGGGCTTGCGAACCAATTGATTGATAGTTGGCATTGTTCAATCCAGCTTGGTTTTTGAAAAATCGCCGGACCACATGACGTGGCAGCCTCACATGTGAGGCAATCGGCGCAATCGGGTTTTGGAAGTGGCGAGCAGAACGCTCTAGAGAAAGACCTGCGGGAACAGATCCAGACCAAAGAGCGCGAGCCCGTCCGGTTCAGATGCCTTGCACAGCGCTTTGCCGGGCATGGACGCGCGAAACCAGAAGCCAAAAACTCGAATCTGGCACTATAGCGGCGTGTCTGGCAAGCGTCAAGCGCGCCACCAGTCTGGCGGCGCGCGGTGCGACTCAGCAACGGCGCGGTGTGGCGCCGATGGCACGCGGCGCGCTGGCGGGCCACAGGAAGACGAGCGCAGCCGCCGCCACAAACCCGAGCGCCAGGACCGACACGCCGATCCAGCCGCCGCGCGTCCAGGCTGCCCCGGCCAAGCCGCCGCCCAGCGCCGCGCCGAAGAAGAACGCGCCGGTGTAGAGGCCGTTCACGCGGCCGCGGATCTCCGGCGCCAACGTGTTGACCGTATAGCGGCCGAGCGCCTGGTCGCCGATCACGCCGTAGTCGAGCAGCAGCGCGGCGGCCACCAGCATCGCCAGCATGACGGGCACACTCAGGCCCGGCAGCAGCGCGGAGGCCAGCGCCAGCAACAACCCCAGCGCCGCGCTGCCGTGGGCCAGATACGTACCCAGGCGGACATGCCCGCCGTCGGCCAGGCGCCCAGCGATCGGCGCTGCGAGCACGCCGGCGGCACCGCACAGTGCGAACAAGCCGATACCGTTCTGCGAGAGATGGAACGGTGCTGACGCCAGCCGCAGCGCCACCGCCGTCCAGAACAGCGTGAATGCGGCCATCAGCAACGCCTGGGTGGCGGCACGCCTACGCAGCAGCGGCTCAGCGCGCAGCAGGCGGCCGTATGAGCCCAGCAGCGCGCCATAGGACTGCGTGCGCGGCGGCACGAAGGTCGGCATCACGCGCGGCAGGATCAGCGCCAGCACGCCAATGGCGACGGCCGAAGCGCCGTAGAAGGTGCGCCAGCCCCACTGTGCAGCGATCAGGCTCGCCGCCGGGCGCGACAGCAGGATGCCCAGATTCAGGCCGATCATGATGTCGCCGAGCACGCGGCCGCGCCGGTGGTCAGCCGCCAAGCGCCCAGCCAGGGCGATCAGCATCTGGATGACCGTCGAGGTCAGGCCGATGGCGAACGCCGCCAGCATCAGCACCTGGCTGCTGGTGGCGACGGCCGCCAGCGCCAGCGACGCCACCGCGCCCCACAGCGTGCGCGAGGCCAGCGCGCGGTTGTCCTGCAGGTCGGTCAGCGGCATTAGCAGGAGCAAGCCGATGCCGTAGCCGACCAGCGTGGCGGTCACCAGCAGGCCGGCGGCGGCCGTGGTCCAGCCGATGCTGGCGGCAACGTCGGCGATCAGCGGCTGGATGCCGAACAGGTTGACGACGATCAGGCCGACGGCGACGGCGAACAGCGGCGTGGCGCGACTCGGCAGGAGGTCGGCGAGTGGTGCGCTGGAGACGGTAACGGCAGGGGCTTCTGTGGTCATGATGGGCAGTGGAAGAAGACGTGACGCCACATCGTAGCCAGCCGATTCGCGCAGATTAAGGTAGCCTCTGGCGTCAGATTGTTTCCAGGAACTGGCAAATATGGACCGGCTCTCCGACGTGGTGATCTTCGTACAGGTGGTCGAGCGCGGTAGCCTGTCGGCCGCCTCCGATGCGATGGGCGTGTCGCGCGGGGTGATCAGCAAGGCGCTGGCGCGGCTGGAGATGCGCCTGGGCGCGCGCCTGCTGCAGCGGACCACGCGGCGCCTGTCGCTGACCGAGGCCGGCGCCGCCTTCTTCGAGAAAAGCCGCGAGGGCCTCGCGCTGATGGACGCCGCCGAGCAGGCCGTCACCGCCCTGCGCGACGATGCCTGCGGCACGCTGCGAGTGTCCGCGCCCGCGTCCTTTGCGGTAACGCTGCTCGCGCCGCTGCTGGGCGCGTTCCAGGCGCGCTACCCCGCCGTGCAGATCGACCTGGACATGAACGACCGCTATGCCGACCTCGTGGCCGGGCGCATCGACGTGGCGATCCGCATCGGCATGCTGGAGGACTCCTCGCTGGTGGCGCGGCGATTGGCGAACTGCGCGCATGCGATCTACGGCGCGCCATCGTATTTCCGCGCGCGCGGCATCCCGCGCACGCCGGACGATCTGAAGGACCACAACTGCCTCGCCTACGCCAACTACGACGGGCCGTACGACTGGGTGCTGACCGACACCGCCGGCGCGCGCCGCGTGGCACGCGTGAACGGTTCGATGCTGGCCAACAACAGTCTGGTATTGCGCGAGGCGGCGCGCGCCGGGCTGGGCGTGTCGCTGGGGCCGGCGTACCTGGTGCGCGATGACGTCGCCGCCGGGCGGCTGCAGGCGGTGCTGACCGATTACACCGCGCGCGAGGTACCGCTGCACGCGGTCTTCACGCAGCGCGTGCACCTGCTGCCCAAGGTGCGGGCGTTCGTGGATTTCCTGGCGGAGCACCTGACCCGCACCGGGGTCATGGGACCGCTGCCGGCGATCGCAAGCTAAGCGCCCTCACGACACGTCTCCAGCACGTCGAGCAGCGCCTGCCCATAGCGGTCCAGCTTGGCCATGCCGATGCCCGGCAGTTCGGCCAGTGCGTCGCGCGAGTCCGGATCGGTCTCGGCGATGCGGGCGAGCGTGCTGTCGTGGAAGATCACGTAGGCCGGCACGCTGTGCTCTTTCGCGGTCTGGGCGCGCCAGACGCGCAGCGCCTGCCAGCGTGCCTGCGCCTCGGCCGACAGCTCGGCGGCCGGATCCGCGCGGCGCTCCTTCTTGGCCGACGACGAGGACGAGCCACCGCGCACCTTCTCCGCCTGGCGCCGCAGGATCACGGGCTGCGCGCCCTTGAGCACCGGACGCGCGGCGTCGGTCAGGATCAGCGCGCCATGGCCGCCGTGGTCGACCGCGAACAAACCCTGCGCCACCAGCTGACGGAACACGCTGCGCCACGCCGGCTCCGACAGCTCGCTACCGATGCCGAAGGTCGACAGCGTCTCGTGGTGCCATTGCTTGATGCGCTCGGTCGCGTTGCCGCGCAGGATGTCGATGAGCTGCCCGGCGCCGAAGCTCACGCGGCTGGCCTGCTGCACGCGGTACGCGCACGACAGCGCCATCTGCGCCTCGCGCGTGGCGTCCCAGGTTTGCGGCGGGGTCAGGCACGTATCGCAGTTGCCGCACGGCTGGCTGCTCTCGCCGAAGTAGGCGAGCAGCGCCACGCGCCGGCAGGTGGCGGCTTCGCACAGGCCGAGCAGCGCATCGAGCTTGGCGGTCGACACGCGCTTGTGCACGTCGTCCGCCTCGGACTCGTCGATCATGCGGCGCTGCTGCACCACGTCGGCCAGGCCGTAGGCCATCCACGCGTTGGCGGGCATGCCGTCGCGGCCGGCGCGGCCGGTCTCCTGGTAGTAGCCCTCCAGGCTCTTGGGCAAGTCCAGATGCGCGACGAAGCGCACGTCCGGCTTGTCGATGCCCATGCCGAAGGCGATGGTCGCCACCATCACGACGCCCTCCTCCTTGCGGAAGATCGCCTGGTGGCGCGCACGCACGTCGGCGTCCATGCCGGCGTGGTACGGCAGCGCGCGCAGGCCCTGCTCGGCCAGCCACTGCGCGGTCTCTTCCACCTTCTTGCGCGACAGGCAGTAGACGATGCCGGCGTCGCTGGTGTCGCCGTCCATGTGCTCCGCGCGGATGAAGCGCAGCAGTTGCTGGCGCGCGCTGTCCTTCTCGACGATGGTGTAGCGGATGTTCGGGCGGTCGAAGCTGGAGAGGAAGACGCGCGCGTCGGTCAGCGCCAGGCGCTCGACGATCTCGTCGCGCGTGACGGCATCAGCCGTGGCGGTGAGCGCGATGCGCGGCACGTGCGGGAAGCGCTCGTGCAGCACGGAGAGTTGGATGTACTCCGGCCGAAAATCGTGCCCCCACTGCGACACGCAGTGCGCCTCGTCGATGGCGAATAGGCCGATGCGCGAGCGCTCCAGCAAGTCGAGGAAGCGCGGCGTCATCAACCGCTCGGGCGCCACGTAGACGAGGTCGAGGCGGCCGGCGGCCAGATCGCGCTCGACCTGCGCGGCCTCGGCGCCGGAGAGTGCGGAGTTCAGGTACGCGGCGCGCACGCCGGCCTCTTCCAGCGCGGCCACCTGGTCCTGCATCAGCGCGATCAGCGGCGAGACCACGATGCCCGCGCCCTGCCCGCGCCGGTGCCGCACCATCGCCGGGATCTGATAGCACAGCGACTTGCCGCCGCCGGTCGGCATCAGCACCAGGCAATCGCCGCCGTCGGCCACGTGGGTGACGATCTCCGCCTGCGGGCCGCGGAAGGCGCTGTAGCCGAACACGTCGTGCAGCACGGCGCGCGTGGCGGCGGCGGTGTCCTCGGGTAGCGCCTGCAGCGCGTGGTCTATGGCGGGAGAGTCGTACATCGGGACGGCGGGTGCGCGCGGGCTCACGCGCTGGCTGGGCGAAACCGCTATTGTGACAAACCCCGCCGGGGGTCGGGTAACTGGAGCGATCGGACTGCGCCCTATCCGTGCCTCTACGGGCGATCAGGCCTGGCGCGCCACGATCCGATGAATGGTCTTGCCCGACGACTGGCTCACCGCCGCCTCGTCGAAAACGATCTCGGTGCCAGCGAGCGCCTCGCGCACCGGCGCCGCATCAAACGCCGCATACAGCCGGCCGCGCCCATCGCGCTGGTCGGTGTCAGGCGTGACGCGCCAGCTCAGGTACAGCATGCCGCCCGGGCGCAGCAGCGACACCAGCCGGCGCACCGCCGCACCGATCTGCTCGGGCGGCAGATGCATGATGACGGTCTCGCAGACGACGTTGTCGAACGCCCCCTCGGCGATGCCGACCAGCTCAGGCAGCAGCGCCTGCCGGAACGACAGCCCTGGATGCTGCTCGCGCGCCGCCTCCAGCAGCCCCGCCGAGGCGTCATAGCCGACCGCCGGGTAGCCATTGGCGTTGAGCCACGCGACCTCGCGCCCGCTGCCGCAGCCGATGTCGGCCGTGGCGCCGCCCTCTTTGAACACGCGGCGGAACAGCGCGTACATGTCTTCCGGCGCCGGCTGCTCGCGCCACTCCTGCGCGAAGGTCTCGGCGAGGGCGTCGTAGGCGGCGACGGTTTGCGTGTCCATGGCGGCTCCGGGTACGGTGGGGATTACTTCATCGTGAAACTGCGGACCAGCGTGAGTTCACCGGCTTTGCGCATCGGCATGACGAAGGTCTGCTGGCGCTCGGACGGCGTGTTCTCGTCGGTGATGATGGTGACGGTGGCAGTGGTGATGACGCTCCGGTCGCTGCCGCTGCCGTAGTAGTTCACGTAGACGAGGTACGTGCCCGGGACGGGTGCCGGGTTGGAGTAGATCTCGGGGCCGTAGCCGGTGGTGACGTCCACGTCGAGCGCGCCGCCGTTGTCGACCACGCGGTTGCCGTACCAGGCGTGCTGGCCGTCGGGCGAGATGACGTGCAGGTCGAGGTCGGTGCCGTCGGTGTCCCACGCCAGCACCACGCGCAGGCGCGGGCGGGTCTTGCCGGCGTAGGTGTCGTAGAACTGCACGCGCTTGGTGTCGCCGCGCGCGGTGCGCACCTCGACGCTGTTGCTGCCGGCACCGAAGGCGTACGGACGCGAGAACGTGCCATCGGCCTCGACGCGCTGCGGCATCGCCACGCCGTTGACGATCAGCGTGCCGACCGACGAGCCGTCGGCGCCGCCCCCTCGGCGGCGGCGCGGCTTGTTCTCATCCGCTGGCGCGGCGACCTTGGGCAGGTTGCGGATGCGCCCGGCGATCATCGATGCGGCACCCTGCCCCTGCGGCGTGGCGACCGCCACGGCCGGGTAATGCACGTCCTGCGTGTAGCGCGAATCGTCGCCGGCCGAGTTGCGCCAGCCGTTGATCGGCGTGGTCATCTCGATGTTGCCGCTGTCGGTTTGCGCAAAGGCAGCCCCCGCGCTCAGGGTGGCGAGTGCGATGGCGAGTGCGAGGCGAAAGGTGGAAGGCGTCATAAGCGTCAGAAGCGGATCGATTTCATCAGCGCCAGCTCGCCGATCTTGCGCAGCGGCACGGTGATGAACTCGCGCCGCTCGTTGGGCGTGTTCTCGTTATAGATCAGCGTCAGTTGCGCGGTGATGAGATCGCGGTCGTGGGCCTTTTCGTCGAAGTTGTAACCGCCGGCGTTGAAGTTGCCCCAGTAGTTCACGTAGAACAGCCACACGCCGGGGCGCGGTGCGGCGGTGGAAAAAATCTCCGGGCCGGCGCCGTCGACGCTGTCGACATCCAGCCCGCCGCCGTCGGATAGCAGCGGCTCCGCCCAGAAGGCGTGGTCGCCGATCGGCGAGATCACATGCATGTCGACCTCGGCGCGCGGGTCGTCCCAGGTGAGGATGGCGCGCAGCTTGGCGGACGTCTTGGTGGCGTCCGCCTCGTAGAACTGCAGACGCTGGCGCGACTGGCCGTCGGGACTGACGATCTCGACGCTGTTCGAGCCCGGGCCGAACGCCCACGGGCGCGCGAAGCGGCCTTCGCCGTCACCGTAGAGCGGCATGGCGTTGCCGTTGACCACCAGCACCGGCGCGCGGCGCTGCTTGCCGGCCGCGCGAATGCGCCCGGCGATGAGCGTGCGGTACTTCTGCGCGCCGCGATCGACCGGCGGTTTCGGGTACGCGGCGGTATAACGCTCCAGCTCGTTGGTCAGGCCGCTGTGGCGCCAGCCGCCGATCGGGCCGTCGAGGTCGGCCACCGGTTCGGCCAGCGCCGAGACGCCCAGCAGCAAGGCTGCTGCGCCCACCGTCATCTGGGTCATCCAGGTGTTCACGTTCACAGCAGCCCCTCCCCACGGATCAGGCGCCGCGCCGTCGCCTCGACAAACTGCTCGTCCTGACCGCGCGGGTGCCGCGCGAAGGCCAGGTGCAGATATTCGTGCGTGAGCGCGATGCGATCTTCCTCGGTGGCGAGCCGGTGGATGTAGAGCCGGTTGCGGCGCGCATCGGCATAGGGCAGCCCCTCGTGCACCACGCACACGGCAGGCAGCGGCGGTGTTTCGTAGCCGGGTTCGGCGGCCAGCCTCATCGACCATGTCGGCGCCTGCGCCTGGAGCCACTGCGCGGCGCCCGCCACCGGCGAGCAATCGCCCGCGACCGGGCTCTGGAACGAGGTGAGCGTCGCCTGCGGCCACCATTGCGCGAGGATGGCGTCGAAGCCCTGGCCGCGCTGGGCGGCAGCGCGTGCGGCGGTCCAGCTCATCTGGCCACGTCCGCCGAGGGTGCTGTGGTACTGCACGGGCTGGCCAGTCAGCACCAGTGCGTCGGTGAATTCAGCGGCGCTGCGGGCGGCGGCAACGGGTGGGCGCGGCAGTACGCGCTGCGTGCGCGAGCTGTCGGCAATGCGGTAGCAGCCTTTGTCGCGCGCGGCGTGCTGCACGAGGTAGCTGCGCGCGGCCACGGCCAGGGCGCGGGCCGCCTGCGGCTCGGCCAGCTCGCCTTCGCGCTCGACCACACGCGCCACGTAGTCGTTCATGCCGAGCCGGCCGGTGATGAGCGGCGCGCCGTTCTCGCGGGAGAGCGTCAGCTCGCCCCGACTCTCGATCGGCAACGTGTTGCCGTTGACGAAGCGCACGGCGTAGCGCCCTTCCAGCCGGCCGGGCGCGACGGGCTTACCGCTCGCGTCACGCACGTCGCGGATGGGGTAGCGCGCGAAGAAGTCGACGGCCACGCAGGCGTCGTCGTCAGGCACGGGTGTCTGCTCGATGAGTGGCGTCAGGCGCGGCGCAGCGGCGGCCAGCACCTGGTTGCTTGAGCCCGCGCCGCCGAGCCAGACCGGTGTGCCATCGGCCAGCCAGCCGGCCGCGCCGCCGATCGACGCGCCGGGGCGCTGCGGGTCGGGCATGGTCCAGGTCTTGGCGCGCAGCAGGCCGCCGAAGTACGACACGGTGCCCTCGCCGCGCCCGACCGTCAGCACGGAGACGAGCGTTTGCGCAGCGGTCTCGCGGCCATCGGCGGGGACGGTGCGCAAGGCGGTGAGCAGATCGGCGACAGGCACGCGGCGCGTGGGCTGCATCGCGCGCAGGTCGCGCAGCCATGCAGGTGCGTTGGCCTGTTGCCAGAAGCGGCGCCAGTCGGCGCTGTCCAGGCCGAGGCGCGCCGGCTCGAAGTATCGGCCGCACGATTGGATGAGTGCGCGCTCGCGGTCGATGGTTTGGCCGGCCGTGCAGCAGTAGACCTCTTCCGCGTCGTTGCCGTGGCACGTGTAGTCGGGCGTAGAGATGCGGCGCGAGACGAGATAGCTGTAGACGAACAGCTTCCAGACGCTGCCCAGCGGTGTTTCAGCGTCACGTGCCAGCGGCACGGGTTGCGGCATGCCGCCAGCCGGGTCGACGCTGAACTGCCAGAGCTTGGCCCCATCCTCTTGCGTGCCTTCCAGCGCGGCGTAGCGCAATGGTTCAGATACGGCCGATGCGGCAGCGGCCTGCCCGACAGGCGTGAGCGCGCTACCGGCCCAGATCAGGCCGGTCAGCACACCACGCGCAAGCGAGCCGGAGCGCATCGCCGTGTCACTCCACCTTGAACGGATAGCTGGCCGTCTTGCCGTCGCCCTGGAGCGCCTTGGCTTCCGGCTGGTACATGCGGAAGTAGCGCGCCGGCGGCAGCGCGAAGCGGCCCGGCAACGAGAAGCGCACCAGTTGGCGCAGCACGGTCGGGCGCTCCAGCACGGGCAGCGGCTGGTTGTACGAGAGCTGGCCCATCTCATAGGCTGCCTTGCGCTCGAACGGCTGCGGGCCGTTGCCTTCGTTCGGCTCGCCCTTCAGGCCGTTGATCTGGATGCCCCAGGTGGTGGCTTCCACCTCGGCGCCCGGCGGCAGCGGCACTTCGACCAGGCCGTAGCGGTACGTGCCCTGGCGCGGCGTCAGCACGATCTCGTCGACGTACAGCGCATTGCTGTCGAGCGTGTCGCCCGGCTTGACCGGCTCGGCCTGGAAGGTGATACCGGCGTTGGCCGTGGCCGCGTTGGCCGTGGCCGCGTTGGCCGTGGCCGCGTCAGCGCGCGGCTGCTTGGGCGCCTTGGGGTCTTCCTTCGGGGCCGGGGTGTCGATCGGCTCCAGGCGGTACAGCTTGCGCTCCACCGTGATCGGCAGCTTGGAGGCCTCCGGCGCGCGGCTGCGGTACGACACGATGGCCGATTGCGTCGTCACGTCCGACGGCGATGTCGCCAAGTCCAGCGCGGCCGGCACCTGGGCGCCGGTCCAACGCCACGTCGGCACACCGACCGGCGAGCGCGTCGCCTGCCAGCCACCGGCCGACACCGCCGGCTGGATCGCCGCGACATTCGCGCCTTGCAAACCACCCAGGCCCTTCTGCAGCCAGACCAGCGCCACAGCACGATCCATCGTCGGCATGGCGGCGCTGGCGCGGGCCAGCAGCGGTGCCGGGTCGGCCGCGGAACGGCCAGCGCCCATCAGCAGCAGGCTCTGCACCAGCGGCGAGGTGTCGCTCGCCAGCGCGGCGCGCGCCGCCACATCGGCGGACACCAGCGCTTCCGGCACCGGCTGGCCGACCTGGCGCATCAGCTGCGCCGTCAGCACTGTCGCCACCTGACGGCCGCGCGTGGAATCGGGCGCGACAAAGATCAGGCTATCGCCTGCTGCGGGCTCGGCATCAGCCGGGGCCTTGGCCGCCTTGGGGTTATTAGGCGTGAGCTCATTGGCCACGCCCGACAGCGGCGTCGCCACCGGCAGCCCCATCTCGTTGGCAAACCACAGCGCCAGCGCGCGGTGCAGCAACGGCTCGTTCTGGCTGGTGCGCTTGTAGGCTTCGAGCACCTGCTTCCAGTTGTCG
>CAJXMR010000128.1 GCA_913056305.1 uncultured Ralstonia sp. | reverse complement strand
ACCTGCGCTACGGCTGCACGATCCTGCGTCATTACCTCGACATGGAAGGCGGCAACCTTTATCTGGCGCTCGGCCGCTACAACGGCAGCCGGGGCCAGCCGCAGTATCCGAACGCCGTGCTGGCGGCGTGGAAGCGCTGGCAGTACCAGGAATCGGCGGTGACGGTGTCGGCGCCGCCGGCAGAACATGCGCCGCGCGCCAAGACGCTGCCGGACGTGCCGGCGCGCAACCCGTTCTCGCCGCAGCGGATTGCGGGTGCCTACTGAGGCCGGCAACTCGTGACGGCCGCCCGCAAGGGGATCGGCCTACAATAAGGCCATCTCCGTCGTCCGCAACGTTTCTCCCGCATGTCCACGATCCAACCGTACGCGACCATGTCCGACGCGCTGCACGACTGGCTGCAGCGTCACGTGACCGAAGGCTTCGAGGCGGATCCGCTGGTCGCCTCGATGGTGCAATCCGGCTATGACCGCGCCTTTGCGCGGCGCGTGGTGGACGAGGCGATCGCACAGCGCCCGCCGCTGGCGCCGGTTGCGCCTGTGCCTGTGCCTGCGCCGGCAGAGCAGGAAGTCGAGAACAGCAACTGCGTGCACACCACCGATGGCGACATTCCCATCTTGTTCGCCATCGAGACGCCGCGCATCGTGCTGTTCCAGCACTTCCTGTCGGACGAAGAATGCGACCAGCTGATCGCGCTCGGACACAATCGCCTGAAGCGCTCGCCGGTGGTGAATCCGGAGACGGGTGAGGAAAACCTGATCTCCGCCCGCACCAGCGAAGGCGCGATGTTCCAGGTCGGCGAGCATCCGTTGATCGCCAAGATCGAGGCGCGCATCGCCCAGGCCACCGGCGTGCCCGTCGAGCACGGCGAGGGCTTCCAGGTGCTGCACTACCAGCCTGGCGGCGAGTATCAGCCGCATTTCGATTTCTTCAATCCGGGCCGCACCGGTGAGGCACGCCAGCTTGAAGTCGGCGGCCAGCGCGTGGCCACGCTCGTGATCTACCTGAACAGCGTGCAGGCGGGCGGTGCGACGGGCTTCCCGAAGCTCGGTCTGGAAGTGGCGCCGATCAAGGGCAACGCGGTGTTCTTCGTCTACAAGCGGCCCGACGGCACGCTGGATGAGGACACGCTGCATGCCGGCCTGCCCGTGGAGCGCGGCGAGAAGTGGATCGCCACCAAGTGGCTGCGCGAGCGGCCCTACCGACGCGGTGCCTGAGCGACGGTCCGCCGCATGGAATACACCTTCGCGTCTGCCACCATCCTGCTGGTGCTGATCACCGATCCGCTCGGCAACATTCCGATCTTCATCTCGGCGCTGCGGCCGGTGGCGCCCGAGCGCCGCAGCCGCGTGGTGCTGCGCGAGGTCGGCATCGCGTTTGTGCTGCTGCTGGTCTTCATGCTCTTCGGCGATGCCTTCCTGCGCATGATGAGCCTGACCGACCTGTCGCTGCAGATCGCGGGCGGCATCGTGCTGTTCCTGATCGCGCTGCGCATGATCTTCCCGCGCGACGGTGCCACCGATGCGCAGCCCACCGGCGAGCCCTTCATCGTGCCGCTGGCGATTCCCGCCATCGCCGGCCCGTCGGCCATGGCCACGGTGATGCTGCTGGTATCGCAGGCGCCGGGCCGCATGTGGACGTGGGTCGGCTCGCTGTGCGCGACGATGGTGGTGTCGGCCGCGGTGTTGCTGAGCGCCACGCACATCCAGCGCCTGGTGGGCGAACGCACGGTGATGGCGTTCGAGCGGCTGATGGGGTTGATCCTGGTGGCGATCTCAGTGGAGATGCTGCTCAAGGGCATCCGCATCTTCGCGCATCAGCTCTGAGCAGTTCGCGCTGGCAACAAAAAAGGGCGACCGGTGTGTCGCCCTTTTGTTGGTCTGTGCGCCGCGTCAGGTGTTCTTCAGCGCGCGGATGGTCGGCAGGTTGCGCCAGTAGCCCTTGGCGTCCATGCCGCAGCCGAACACGTAGCGGTCCGGCACGTTGAAGCCGCAGAAGTCCGGGTACAGCGGCTTGTCCTTGGCCAGCGTCTTCTCGCACAGCACGGCGGAGTAGAACTCGCTCGCGCCCATGTCGATGATGCGTGAGCGGATGGCGGCCATGGTCTCGCCTTCGTCGAGGATGTCGTCGAGCACCAGCACCGTGCGGCCCTTGACCGACTCGCGCGGTGCCACGCGCCATTGCATCTCGCCGCCCACCGTCTTGTTGTTGTAGCGCGAGAGGTGGATGTAGTCGAACTCCAGCGGGAAGGCCAGCTTGGGCAGCAGCATGCCGGTGAACACGCACGCGCCGCCCATCACGGACAGCACCATCGGGAAGGTGTCGCCGATCTTCTCGGTGATCTCGTCGGCCATGCGGTCCAGCGAGCCGCGCACGGCGTCTTCGCTGACGATTTCTTCGGAGTTGGCCCAGAGTTCGCGGGCCTGTTCTGCGCTCAGCATCGTGTCAGTCTGTGAAACGGTTTAAGTCGATTGGATCGGGCAGGCTTTAGCTCAGCGGCCGCCGGGCAGCAGCCCCTTCATGCCACCTTTCATGCCGCCCATGGCACGCATCATCTTCATCATGCCACCGCCCTTGAGCTTCTTCATCATGGATTGCATCTGCTCGAACTGGTTGAGCAGGCGGTTGACTTCCTGCACCTGCACGCCGGCACCGGCGGCAATGCGGCGCTTGCGGCTGGCCTTGATCAGCTCGGGCTTGGCGCGCTCGGCGGCGGTCATGGAGTTGATGATGCCTTCCATGCGGCGGACCTGTTTCTCGGCCTGGTCCATGTTGGCGCCCTGGGCCTGCTGTGCGATCTGTGCGGGCAGCTTGTCCATCAGGCTGCCCAGGCCACCCATCTTCTTCATCTGGCCGATCTGCGCCTTGAAGTCTTCCAGGTCGAAGCCGCCGGTCTTCTTGATCTTGGCGGCGAGCTTCTGCGCCTCCTCCATGTCGACACCGCGCTGGGCTTCTTCCACCAGCGCCAGGATGTCGCCCATGCCCAGGATGCGCTGGGCCATGCGGTCGGGATAGAACGGCTCCAGCCCGTCGAGTTTTTCGGCCACGCCGACGAACTTGATCGGCTTGCCGGTGATGTGGCGCACCGACAGCGCCGCGCCACCGCGGGCGTCACCGTCGAGCTTGGTCAGCACCACGCCGGTCAGCGGCAGGGCATCGTTGAAGGCCTTGGCGGTGTTCACCGCATCTTGGCCGAGCATCGCGTCGACCACGAACAGCGTTTCGGCCGGCTTGAGCGTGGCGTGCAGCGCGGCGATCTCCTGCATCATCGCCTCGTCAATACCGAGGCGGCCGGCCGTATCGACGATCAGAACATCGTGGTAGTGCTTCTTGGCCCAGTCCAGCGCCGCGGCGGCGATGTCGACCGGTTTCTGGTCCGGCAGCGAAGGGAAGAAGTCCGCGCCAACCTGCTCCGACACGGTCTTCAACTGCGCGATGGCGGCGGGGCGATACACGTCGCACGACACCGTCAGCACTTTCTTCTTCTTGTTCTCCTTGAGCCACTTGGCCAGCTTGCCGACGGTGGTGGTCTTGCCCGCGCCCTGCAGGCCGGCCATCAGGATGATCGCGGGCGGGGTGACGTTCAGGTTCAGCTCCGCCGCGCGGCCGCCGAGGATGTTGCTGCCGACGCCTTCGAGCGCTTCTTCGCCGCCGATGATGGCGGTCAGCTCGCGCTGGACGATGCCGACCAGCGCCTGGCCCGGCGACAGGCTCGTGATGACGTCTTCGCCGAGCGCCTTTTCCTTGACGCGGGCAATGAACTCGCGCACGACCGGCAGCGCCACGTCGGCCTCGAGCAGCGCCAGGCGGACCTCGCGCAGCATCTCGGCGGTGTTGGCTTCGGTCAGGCGCGCTTCGCCGCGCATGGTCTTGACCACGCGCGCAAGCCGTTGGGTCAGGTTATCCAGCATGACAGGGATCCGGAATGAGGGACGGGTGGGCCAATGCGCGTGTCATGTGCATCGGCCGAAATGTGCGTTCCGCGCTGCCGCCCAGGCCCTGAGGCGGGAGGGGGCAAGCCTAGGCCAAAACCAAGGTGGCTGCGGTAAACTGTGCAAATGGTCATTGTACTGTATGCGCTCACGGCGCTTCTCTATGGCACCCTCGCTTGGTATGCGTGGGCGCATCGCGGCGGGCTCGAGGCCCAGGCCGCTGCTGGCGCCATCATGACGGGCAGCCTGCCGCCTGCCGCGGCCGTGCTGGTGCCGCCGCCCCCAACGGCCGCCGAAGCCGGTCCGGCCTGGTGGCGCTGGGCGCTGCTGGGGGCCTTGGCCGTGCACGGGCTACTGCTGCACGAGACCATCTTTCCTGCCAGCTCCATGGTGTTTGGCTTTGCCTTCGCGCTCTCCGCCATGCTGTGGCTGGGCGTGGGCATCTTCTGGATCGAGAGCCTGTTCTTCTCGCTGGCCGGCCTGGGCCTGCTGGTGATGCCCGTGGCGCTGCTCGGCAGCCTGCTGCCGCTCGTGTTTCCCGGCACGCAGATCCTCGGCTATGCAGCCAGCCCGCTATTCAAGCTGCACTTTGCCATCGCCAACGTCGCTTACGGGCTGTTCACGCTGGCGGCCTTCCACGCCATCCTGATGCTGGCCGCCGAGCGCCGCCTGCACACCATCAACCGCCCGGCCGACGCCGGCTGGCTCGGCCGCTGGCTCGACCTGCTGCCGCCGCTGCTCACGCTCGAGAAGCTGCTGTTCCGCCTGATCGGCGCGGGCTTCGTGCTGCTCACGCTGACCATCGCCTCGGGCGTACTGTTCTCCGAGCAGCTGTTCGGCCGCGTCTTCCATTTCGAGCACAAGACCGTCTTCGCCATCCTGTCGTGGGTGATGTTCGGTGGCATCCTGATCGGCCGCCGCTTCTACGGCTGGCGCGGGCGCGTGGCGCTGCGCTGGGTGATGGCGTCGTTCGCGATCCTGATGCTGGCCTATGTTGGCAGCCGCTTCGTGCTCGAAGTCATCCTGCACCGCGTGTAGCGCGTTCTTGCGCAACGCTTTCTCGCCTTACCCGCCGCCATGACCCGTCCTGTCCTGCTGATCCTGATGCTGCTCGCCGGTTGGTGGTGGCTGAGCCGCCAGGGCGTGCGCAATGCGCGGCCGACGTCGTCGGGGCCTTCGGCGCCGTCCGCGGGCCGTGCGGGGGCCGACCAGGCCAGCACGCCCCAACCCATCGAGCAATGCGACGTCTGCGGCGTGCACGCGCCGCGTGCCGGCATGGTGGCCTTGTCCAACGGCCGCTACCGCTGCGCCGAGCATGCCGCCCAGGCTCCCCACGGCGGCCGGGGCGACGCGTGATGCGCGAGGCACACCGGCTGGCGCAGCCCAAGGTGTCCGGTATCGATGAGGCCGATGCTGCCGGGCAGTCCGCATCCGCCGGGCCGCGCCACCTGTGGTCCCACTTGAACGCCTGGCGCGCGCTGCGCGCGGTGTGGCTGGAGCCCGACCCGCCTGAATTCCAGTGGCGCCTGTTGCGCTACTTCGCCTTCAGCCGCGCCGCCGTGGCGCTGGTGCTGCTGCTGTTTGCCACGATCCCGCGCGACCGCGCCAGCAACCCGCCCGCGCCCATCAGCGACGCGATGCTCAGCCTGACGCTGCCGTATCTGGCGCTGGCGCTGCTGGTCCTGGCGGCGGCGGGGTGGTGGCGCTCGCACTTCCAGTTCCGTGTACGGCTGGATGTGCTGCTGGACCTGGTGTTCCTGGGGGCGGCCTACGCCGTGCTCTCGCAAGTGTCGGCCAGCGTGGCGATGGTGTTTCTGATGCCGGTGCTGGCCGCGGGGGCCCTGACCAGCCTGCTGTTTGCGCTGTTCACGGCGGCGATGGCGGCGATGGTGGTGCTGGCCGAGCCGTTCCTGCGCATGCTGGTCGAGGGCACGGTCGAGTCGGGGCTGGCATCGGCCGGGCTGTACGGCCTGGTCTACATGATGGCCGCGCTGATGATGTACGGCCTGTCGCACCGCCAGATCGCGCAGGAGCGCCTGACGCTGGCGCGCGAGCGTGAACTGCGCCTGCAGCAGCTGGTGAACCGGCTGATGGTGTACGACATGCAGGACGGCGTGATGCTGGTGCGCGCCGATGGCCGCGTGGTGGCCGCCAACCCCGCCGCGGCGATGCTGCTGGGCGTGCCGCAAAGCGCCTTCGTGGGCAGCGGCGCCATGCTGTTCGACCTCAAGGACATCCCCCACCTGCGCCCGCTGCTGGAGACGCTGCGCCAGTGGCTGCGCCGCAAGAGCCGCCACTCCGGTGCCGCATCCGATGCGGCTGGCGACGACGATGCCCCGCGCATTCTCGATTTGCTGCCGATCCCCTCCGGCGGGCGCGCCGCACTGAGCGCACGCCTGCGCCTGCGCTTCATCCTGCCGAGCCTGGCGAACCTGCGCAGTGTCTACCTGGACAGCCTGGTCAGCACGCTTGGGCTGCCGATTGCCGGCGAGCCGGCGGGGGACGGCCTGCGCCAGCGTGTGGCCTCGGCGGAGGCCATGCAGACGTGGTCCGCTGATGACGAAGCCTTCCTGCGCCACGAGCTGCACGACACCGTGCTGATCCACGTAGAGAGCTGGGAGCGTGTGGCCGAGCAGGCGCAGCAGGAGAAGCTCGCCTCCATGGGCCGGCTGGTGGCGAGCGTCGCGCACCAGATCCGCAATCCGCTGGCCGCCATCAGCCAGGCTGCCGAGCTGCTGGACGATCCGGGCGAGGGCGTCGAGCATGCCCGCCCGGAAGGCTCGGGCGTCGAGACCCGCCTGCTGCGCATCATCCGCGACAACGTGCGGCGACTGGACCAGGTGGTCGCCGACGTGCTGATGCTCTCGCGCCGGCCGCGCGGCGAGCGCGTGCGCGTGCAACTCGCGCAGGTGCTGCCCGAGGTGGTCGAGCGCTGGCGCGCCGAGGCGCTGCGCCGGTCCGGTGAGCCGACCGCGATCAACGCCAACCTGGTGCGCGTGGCCGTAGACCTGGGCCGCCCGGTGCTGTTCGACCCGGCGCAGTTGCAGCAGGTGGTCGGCAACATGCTCGACAACGCGCTGCGCTACTGCCGCCGCGTGCCGGGCTCGATCCTGCTGGCGGCGACCATGCTGGACGATACCCATGCCGAGCTGGTGATCTGGAACGACGGCCCCGAGGTGCCCGCCGAGCAGCAGCGCAGCCTGTTCGAGCCGTTCTTCACCAATGACGCGCAGGGCACCGGCCTGGGGCTCTACATGGCGCGCGAGTTGTGCAGCGCCAACGACGCGCAGATCCGCTACGGCGCCATCGCGCTGGATGCCTTGCTCGATCGCACCGGAGCGTTGACCATGGAGGCGCGTGACACGCTGCCGCACCGCGCCTTCGTCATCACGCTGATGTTTGACCAACCCGCCGTGCCGGTGGCGGAATAACCCGCCGGCCGACTTCCCGCTGCCCATGTCTAAAGCCGCCATCGTTCGCGAACCCATTCTCGTCGTCGACGACGAAGCCGATCTGCGCGAGCTGCTGGAGATCTCCCTGCGGCGCATGGGGCACGACGTGGTGCTCGCCAGCGGCCTGGGCGAGGCGCGCGAGGCCCTGGCGCGCCAACGCTTCGCCCTGGTGCTGACCGACATGCGCCTGGGCGACGGCCTGGGCATCGACCTGGTGCGCCAGCTCTCGGCCACGGCCGACCGCACGCCGGTGGCCGTCATCACCGCCTACGGCAGCGCCGAGAACGCGGTGGAGGCGCTCAAGGCCGGCGCCTTCGACTACATCGCCAAGCCGCTCTCGCTCGATCAACTGCGCAGCCTCGTGCTCAACGCCCTGGGCCGCCAGCAGCGCGATCCGGATCCCGGCAGCGCCGACCTGGCCGAGCGCACCAACGATCTGCTGCCCGGTCACTCGGCCGCCATGCAGGAGGTGCGCCGCTCGTTGATGCGCCTGGCGCGCAGCATGGCGCCGGTGGTGATCAGCGGGGAGTCGGGCAGCGGCAAGGAGCGCGCGGCGCGCGCCGTCCATGCGTTGTCCGCACGCGCATCGCGGCCGTTCGTGGCCGTCAACTGCGGCGCGATCCCCGAGAACCTGATGGAAGCCGAGTTCTTCGGCTACGTGAAGGGCGCCTTCACCGGTGCCGACACCGACCGCCAGGGCTTCTTCCAGGCGGCCAACGGCGGCACGCTCATGCTCGATGAAGTGGCCGACCTGCCGCTGACCATGCAGGTCAAGCTGCTGCGTGCGCTGCAGGAGCGCCGCGTGCGCAAGATCGGCGAGAGCCGCGAAGACCCGGTCGACGTGCGCGTGGTGTGCGCGAGCCACCAGAACCTCGCGCGCCTGGTCGCCGCCGGGCGCTTCCGCGAGGATTTGTTCTACCGCCTGAATGTGCTCGAGCTGCGCATGCCCACGCTGCGCGAGCGCGCCGAAGACGTGCCGGTGCTGGCCGGTGTGCTGCTGGAGCAGCTTGCCGGCCGCTACGGCGATCCGCGCCCGAAGCGCCTGACGCGCCCGGCGCTGCAGCAGCTGTGCGCGTACCCGTTCCCGGGCAACGTGCGCGAGCTGGAGAACCTGCTGGAGCGCGCCTACGCCTTTGCCGAAGGCGAGTCGATCGATGTGGATGATCTCGGCGCGCTGGGTGCCGAGATTGAACGCTCGCCGCTGTTCCACCGCACGCGCGAGGCGCACGGCGGGGTACCTCCGCATCCGTCGCACTTGTCGTCGATGCCTGCGCCCGGGCACCCGTCCCATCCTGGCCATCCTGGGAATGCGCGACCTCGCCATCCCGGGCATCCGCTCGATGCGCCTGCGGTTGGCTGGCCTGACGCGGCCTATCTTCCTGCGTCAGCGCCGAGCCCGATGGGCATGATGCCGCATGCGGCGGCTGCGCCGATCGAGCCGACGCCGCCAGCAGAGCCTGCCGCGCCGGCCATGCCCGCGGTGTCCTTGCCGGTCGATCTGCCGGCCTATCTCGAATCGGTCGAGCGCAGCGTGATCCTGACGGCGCTGGCCCAGACCGGCTTCAACCGTACGGCTGCCGCCAAGCTGCTCGGTCTGTCGTTCCGTCAGCTGCGCTATCGCATGCAGCAGCTCGACATCCGCGACCCGCGCGACGTCGAATCCGCCGGCAACGGCCTGGGCGCCGATGCCTGAGTTGCCCGCCATGCACGTCGCCGCGGATGGCTGGGTGGACGGCATGCGCCGCCATCCGTCGCCCAACGTCGACGCGCGGCCCGAGGGCATGCCGATCGACCTGATCGTGCTGCACAACATCAGCCTGCCGCCCGCGCAGTCCGGTACCGACTTTGGCACCGACGACGTGCTGGATTTCTTCAGCAACTCGCTCGACTGCGACGCGCACCCGTATTTCGATCAACTGCGCGGTGTGCGCGTGTCGGCGCATTTCTTCATCCGCCGCAGCGGCGAGTGCGTGCAGTTCGCGCCGTGCGAGGCGCGCGCGTGGCATGCGGGCGCCTCGGACTTCTTTGGCCGCACGCGTTGCAACGATTTCTCGATCGGCATCGAGATCGAGGGCACGGACGACCAACCGTTCACCCCGGAGCAGTACGTCGCCACGGCATCGCTCGTGCGGGCGATCTGCGCGTCGTATCCGATCGGGGCGATTGCGGGGCACTCGGACATCGCGCCCGGGCGCAAGACCGATCCCGGGCCGTGCTTCGACTGGGCGCACCTGCGTGGGCTCGGCGGCTTGGGGGCGGCGCTATTTCCCTATCAACCGGGCGCTGCTCCGGCCTAGTCCGGAACCAGCGGGCGCCCGTCTACCGCAAACGTGTGACCCCTATCGATCTTGCTTGATCGATAGAAAGATTTATTCTCAACAGGTGATCGTCGCATCGCCGCACGCCCATCCCGTCGACCCGTTGTGCCGCTTGGGATGGCGGGCATGCGGCACTGCATCCGGGGTGGGAAAATAGCCCATCGCCGCCATCTGTCAAGACTGGTCAAGTTCGATCGTTCCACTATACTTAGTGCCAATTCCGGGGCGGCATACTAGATATAGTGGTGGCAATCCGGAATTCTTATTTCGGCGCCACGCGGGGGCGGGCGGTCGGCGGGTCAAGCCGGCGCTTGGGAGCCGAGGAAAGGCAAGGGTCTTTTCCATCTCTATTTCCCTGCGTGACGCAACGGCCCGCCCCGTCAGGCGAGCCGCCAATCGAACGGTTCAACAGGAGTCACCATGCAGACGGCCCAACCCGAAATCCACTCCGGCACCGCCAATCCGTCCCAATTTGCGCAAAGCGCTGGCGGCACGGCCGTGGCCCCCAGCACCAGCTACGCCGACTACAAGATCATCCGCCGTAACGGCGCGGTGGTCGGTTTCGAGCCGTCCAAGATCGCCGTGGCCGTGACCAAGGCCTTCCTCGCCGTCAACGGCGGGCAGGGCGCCGCTTCCGCGCGTGTGCGCGAGCTGGTCGAAGGCCTCACCCAGAACGTGGTGCGCGCGCTGCTGCGCAGCCGCCCGAACGGCGGCACCTTCCATATCGAAGATGTGCAGGACCAGGTCGAGCTGGCCCTGATGCGCTCGGGCGAGCACGACGTGGCCCGCGCCTACGTGCTGTACCGCGAGCGCCGCGCCCAAGAGCGCGCCCAAGCCGGCGAGACCCAGCAGCAACCGGCCTTCATCGGCCTGAACGTGACCGACGGCGGCATCACCCGCCCGCTGGACATGGCTGCGCTGCGCAACGTGATCGTCTCGGCCTGCGAAGGTCTGGGCGAGGCGGTGGACGCGGAGCCGATCCTCAAGGAAACGGTCAAGAACCTGTATGAAGGCGTGCCGATGAGCCAGGTGTACGACTCGGCCATCCTGGCCGCGCGTACCCTGATCGAAAAGGACCCGGCCTACAGCCAGGTCACCGCGCGCATCCTGCTGCACACGATCCGCCGCGAGATCCTCGGCGAGGAAGTCACGCAGGCCGAAATGGGCGCCCGCTACGTCGACTACTTCCCGCAATTCATCAAGCGCGGTATCAACGCCGAGCTGCTCGACGACAAGCTGGCCCAGTTCGACCTGGCCCGCCTGGGCGCCGCGATGGACGCCTCGCGCGACTTCCAGTTCAACTACCTCGGCCTGCAGACGCTGTACGACCGCTACTTCCTGCACATCAACGAGACGCGCATCGAGATGCCGCAGGCGTTCTTCATGCGCGTCGCGATGGGCCTGGCCCTGAACGAGATCGACCGCGAAGCCCGCGCCATCGAGTTCTACCAGTTGCTGTCGTCGTTCGACTTCATGTCGAGCACGCCGACGCTGTTCAACTCGGGCACGCGCCGTTCGCAGCTGTCGTCGTGCTACCTGACCACCGTGTCGGATGACCTGGACGGCATCTACGAAGCGCTGAAGGAAAACGCGCTGCTCTCCAAGTTCGCAGGCGGTCTGGGCAACGACTGGACCAACGTGCGCGCGCTGGGCTCGCACATCAAGGGCACCAACGGCAAGAGCCAAGGCGTGGTGCCGTTCCTGAAGGTCGTCAACGACACGGCTGTCGCAGTCAACCAAGGCGGCAAACGCAAGGGCGCGGTGTGCGCGTATCTGGAAACGTGGCACCTGGACATCGAAGAATTCCTGGAGCTGCGCAAGAACACCGGCGACGACCGCCGCCGCACGCATGACATGAACACGGCCAACTGGATTCCGGACCTGTTCATGAAGCGTGTGATGGAAAACGGCGAGTGGACGCTGTTCTCGCCGTCCACCTGCCCGGACCTGCACGACAAGGTCGGCCGCGCCTTCGAAGCCGCCTACGTGGCCTACGAAGACAAGGTCGCCCGTGGCGAACTGAAGCTCTTCAAGAAGATCCCGGCGCAGCAACTGTGGCGCAAGATGCTGGGCATGCTGTTCGAAACCGGCCACCCGTGGATCACGTTCAAGGACCCGTGCAACATCCGCAGCCCGCAGCAGCACGTGGGCGTGGTGCACAGCTCCAACCTGTGCACGGAAATCACGCTGAACACCAACGACAGCGAAATCGCCGTGTGCAACCTGGGTTCGGTCAACCTGGTGGCCCACCTGGCCAAGCAGGCTGACGGCACGCTGGCGCTCGATCACGACAAGCTCAAGAAGACCATCCGCACCGCGATGCGCATGCTCGACAACGTGATCGACATCAACTACTACGCGGTCAAGAAGGCGCGGGACTCGAACCTGCGCCACCGTCCGGTGGGCCTGGGCATCATGGGCTTCCAGGACGCACTGCACGTGCTGCGCATTCCGTACGCCACCGATGGCGCGGTGCAGTTTGCCGATACCTCGATGGAAGCCGTGTGCTACTACGCCTACTGGGCTTCGACCGAGCTGGCCGAAGAGCGCGGCCGCTACAGCAGCTACAAGGGCTCGCTGTGGGACCGTGGCATCCTGCCGCAAGACTCGCTCAAGCTGCTGGCCGAAGAGCGCGGTGGCTACCTGGAAGCCGACTTCTCGTCGAGCATGGACTGGGACAGCCTGCGCGGCCGCATCCACCAGTACGGCATGCGCAACTCGAACTGCGTGGCGATTGCCCCGACGGCGACGATCTCCAACATCATCGGCGTGTCGGCCTGTATCGAGCCGACGTACCAGAACCTGTACGTCAAGTCGAACCTGTCGGGCGAGTTCACGGTGGTCAACGACTTCCTGGTGCGCGACCTGAAGGCACGCGGCCTGTGGGACGAAGTGATGGTCGCCGACCTGAAGTACTTCGACGGCTCGCTGGCCCGCATCGACCGCATCCCGCAAGACCTGCGCGACCTGTACGCGACGGCCTTCGAGGTGGAGCCGACGTGGCTGGTGGAGGCTGCCTCGCGCCGCCAGAAGTGGATCGACCAGGCGCAGTCGCTGAACATCTACATGGCTGGCGCGTCGGGCAAGAAGCTGGACGACACCTACAAGCTGGCGTGGCTGCGTGGCCTGAAGACCACGTACTACCTGCGCACGATCGGCGCCACGCACGTCGAGAAGTCGACCGTGTCGCGCGGCACGCTGAACGCCGTGTCGTCGGGTAGCGACGTGGGTGGTGTGTCGGCTGCGGGTGCTGCTGGTGCCTCCTCGGTGGCTCCGGCCAGCGCGCTGGACGCGATTGCCGCCGCCGCCCCGGCCATGCCGGAAGCCGAAGGCGCCGTGTGCACGATGCGCCCCGGCGACCCCGGCTTCGAGGAATGCGAAGCCTGCCAGTAAGGCATCGGGCGGGCTCACCCCAAGCGCCCCAGGGGCCGCACGGCATCGAGTGATGCGGCGGCCTGTTCACTGACATCGGCGACCGGGCCGGTGCCGCGTATGGATCGAAACATGCGCGCCGCCGGCCGGTCCAATTGAAATACTCTGGAGAAACTCCATGCTGAGCTGGGACGACGACGTCAAACCTGCCGCACAACCGCAAGCAGCACCGCAGCCTGTGTATCAACCGCAACAGCCGTCGCTGCAACCGGCCACCGCCGACCAGGGCGGCGTGCTGCCCCCGTCGGCCACGCAGGCTGTCGGTACGGGCATCCTCGGCAACAACCCGAACGCCGCCGCCGCGCAGAGCAACCGCCGCGTGAATGCCGCCGACAAGCGCGTCATCAACGGCGCCACCGACGTCAACCAGCTGGTGCCGTTCAAGTACAAGTGGGCCTGGGAAAAGTACCTGGCCGGCTGCGCGA
>CAJXMR010000127.1 GCA_913056305.1 uncultured Ralstonia sp. | reverse complement strand
TTTCTTTGGCAAGACAAAGAAAGTGAGTCAGCCCCGGCAGGGGATGAAACAAGGGGCACACCATCAACGCCAACCCCGACTACAAATCCGTCCGCAGCTTCCACAACTCCGGAAACAGCACCACATCCAGCATCTTGCGCAGGTAGCCCACACCTTCGGTGCCGCCGGTGCCGCGCTTGAAGCCGATCACGCGCTCCACCGTGGTCACATGCCGGAAGCGCCATTGGCGGAACGCGTCTTCCAGATCGACAAACTTCTCAGCCAGTTCGTACAGCGCCCAGTGGTGCGTCGGGTCGCGGTAGACCTCCAGCCACGCGGCCTCCACCGAGGCGTTGTAAGTGACCGGACGCGACCAGTCGCGCTCGATGCACTCCGCATCGAAGGCAAAGCCGTGACGCGCCATGTAGCGCACCGCTTCGTCGTACAGCGAGGGCATCTCCAGCGCGGTCTTCACCTGCGCGTAGTGCTCGGGGCGATGCGCATGCGGCTGGAGCATGGCCGCGTTCTTGTTGCCGAGGATGAACTCGATCTCGCGGTACTGGTACGACTGGAAGCCCGATGACTGGCCCAGGTGCGGGCGCATGGCGGAGTACTCCGGCGGCGTCATCGTGGCGAGCACGTTCCACGCCTGCACGAGCTGGTCCATGATGCGTGAGACGCGCGCCAGCATCTTGAACGCGGGCGGCAGGTCGTCGTTGCGCACACAGTCGCGCGCGGCGCGCAGCTCATGCAGCATCAGCTTCATCCACAGCTCGGTGGTCTGGTGCTGGATGATGAACAGCATCTCGTTGTGATCCGGCGAGCGCGGGTGCTGCGCGTTCAGGATCTGGTCGAGGGCGAGGTAATCGCCGTAGCTCATCGACTTCGAGAAATCGAGCTGGGCGTCGTGCCAGCCTTCGCCCTGGCCACCGTGCATAGGGCAGCCCGATGCCACGGGCTGGACGGGTTGAATCGGATCGGTCATCTCAGGTCACCAGCGTACGTTCGTTGAATTGGGCCGATTGCCACGCGCCGGTTTCCAGCACGTCGCGCAGGATCTCCACGGCGTCCCACACGTCGGCAAAGCTCGTGTACAGCGGCGTAAAGCCGAAGCGCATGATGTGCGGCTCGCGGTAGTCGCCGATCACGCCGCGCGCGATCAGGGCCTGCATCACGGCAAAGCCATTCGGGTGTTCATAGCTGACGTGGCTGCCGCGGATCGCATGGTCGCGCGGCGTGGCGAGCGTGAGCGGGAAGCCGGCGCAGCGCGTCTCCACCAGCGTGATGAAGAGGTCGGTCAGCGCGAGCGATTTGGTGCGCAGTTCTGCCATCGACGTCTGCGCGAAGATGTCGAGGCCGCATTCGACCATCGCCATCGACGTGATCGGCTGCGTGCCGCACAGGAAGCGGCCGATGCCGCCGCCGGCGTCGTAGCGCGACTCCATCGCGAACGGCCGCGCATGGCCCCACCAGCCCGACAGCGGCTGCCAGAAGCGCTCGCGCAGCGCGGGGGAGACCCACACGAAAGCTGGCGAGCCCGGGCCACCGTTGAGGTACTTATAGGTGCAGCCGATGGCGTAGTCGGCGCCGCCCGCGTGCAGGTCCACCGGCACCGCGCCGGCCGAGTGCGCCAGGTCCCAGACCGCCAGCGCACCATGCTTGTGTGCCAGCGCAGAGACGGCCGCCATGTCGTACATGTGCCCGCTCTTGTAGTTCACGTGCGTGAGCATGGTGACGGCCACATCGTCGCCCAGCGGGGCTTCCAGGCCTTCCGGCGAATCGATCAGGCGCAACTGGTAGCCGTCGCGCAGCAAGTCAGCCAGGCCTTCGGCGATGTACAGGTCGGTCGGGAAGTTATGCGTTTCCGAGACGATGATCTTGCGGCTGGGTGCATCTTCACGCTGCACGCGCAGGGCGGCAGCGAGCACCTTGAACAGATTGATCGAGGTGGTGTCGGTGACGACCACTTCGTCTTCGCGCGCGCCGATCAGCGGGGCGAGCTTGTTGCCCAGGCGGCGCGGCAGTTCGAACCAGCCGGCCTGGTTCCAGCTACGGATCAGGCCATCGCCCCATTCGTTGGCGACGACGTCCTGCGCACGTGCGAGCGCAGCTTTGGGGCGCGCGCCGAGCGAGTTGCCGTCCAGGTAGATCACGCCGTCGGGCAGCGCAAAGGCGTCGCGCAGCGGGGCGATCGGGTCGGCCGCGTCGCGTTCGAGACAGGTGTTGCGGTTCAAGGTCATGGTGAGCGTGGGGGCGATGAATGCGTGGGTGTTCTGTGGGTCAGGGCAGGCGGCGCAGCACGGCGCGCACCGGGCTCGCATCGAGCGAGGCGAACTTGAGCGGCAGCGCGATCAGCTCGTAGTCACCGGCGGGCACCTCGTCGAGCACCAGCCCTTCGAGGATGGCCAGCCCATGGCGGCCGACGGCGTGGTGCGCGTCCATGGTCTTGGAGGTCTGCGGGTCCAGCGAGGCGGTGTCGACGCCGATCAGGCGGACGCCGTGCGCGGCCAGCAGTTCGATGGTTTCCGGAGCGACCGCGGGGAAGTGGTCGTCCCAGGTGGTCTGCGGCATCTGCGCGTACGTGCGCAGCAGCACGCGCGCCGGCGCATCAGCGAGGGCATCGCGCACGTGCTCAGGCTCGACGCGCGTCACGCCCACACAGTGGATGACGCGGCAGGGCCCAAGGTAAGCATCGAGCGGCACTTCGCCGATCGGGGCGCCATCCGCGTGGTAGTGCAGCGGCGCATCGGCATGCGCGCCGGTGTGCGGCGACAGCGTGATGCGCCCGACGTTGACCGGGCAGTCCCCTTCGAGCTTCCACGCAATTTCCTGCGAAAACGGCGTGTCGCCCGGCCAGGTGGGCGTGGCGGTCGAGAGGGCGGGGCTGATGTCCCACAAAGTGCGTTCCAAGGCGGCTCCGTTGGCGAAAACGCGCATCAAAAAGTGTGAATCCGTGCCGGAATGATAGGGAAATCCGCGCGCAATGGGTTTGCATATTCGTGCGTGTGATTTCGCTGGATTCGCATAAAATTCAACGTATCTGCAAAATCACACAATCCACTACGACAGATGCAACTCGATACCACCGATCTGCGCATTCTCCAGGTTCTGCAGGAGGATGGCCGCATCAGCAACCAGGACCTGGCCGAGCGCGTAGCGCTGTCGCCGTCGGCGTGCCTGCGGCGCGTGCGGATGCTGGAGGAGGGCCGCGCCATCACCGGTTACCGGGCGCAACTGGGCCGGGCGGCGCTGGGGCTGGAGTTGGAGGCCATCGTGCAGGTGTCGATGCGGCAGGACGTGACCGGCTGGCATGAGACCTTCATGGCCGCCGTGCAGGCGTGGCCCGAGATCGTCGCGGCCTACATCATCACCGGGGATTGCAACTACATCCTGCGCGTGCAGGCGCCCACCCTGCAGCACTACTCGGAGTTCATCATCGAGCGGCTGTACAAGACGCCGGGCGTGATGGACATCCGCTCGAACATCGTCCTGCGCACCATCAAGGACCGCGAAGGCGGGCTGGCCCTGCTGATGGATGCGCGCGGCGTGCGGCCGCTGGAGGGCGGCGCGGGCAAGCGCGGCAAGGCCGGCTAGCGCCGCCGGTTTCTGACGCGGATCAATCCCCTACTGGCAGCGTGCGCGGATAGTCGGCTGGTGTCGACGACGACCGGAGCCGGGCCATGGCCAAGAAATTTCCGCTGCATCCTGTGCACCCCGAACGCATCTGCTGGGGCTGCGACAAATACTGCCCAACCGACGCGCTGGGCTGCGGCAACGGCTCGGGTCGCACGCAGCACCCCGCCGAGCTGCTCGGCGACGACTGGTACGAATGGGGTGATTGGGGGATCGAGGCGGAGGCCCCGCGCAAGCCGGCGGGCCCCGCCTGAGGCAACCTGAGGCGGCCGGTTACTTGCCGGCAGCCGTGAGCGTCGAGAACGCGCCGCGATGGAACACCAGCGGTGCGCCGGTCGGGTCGATCACGCCGCAGCGCTCGACCTCGCCGACGAAGATGACGTGGTCGCCCTCGTCGTAGCGGCTGCGGTTATGGCATTCGAACCACGCCAAGGATTGTCCGAGGATCGGCAGGCCGGTCGGGCTCAGAACGTAATCGATATTGGCGAAGCGGTCGCCCTTGAGCGTGGCGAAGCGCTTGCACAGGTCCAGCTGCGACGCCGCCAGGATATTGATCACGTAGTGCGAGCCGCTGTGGAACAGCGGAAACGAATTCGCCTGCGTGCCCAGGCTCCACAGCACCAGGGGCGGATCGAGCGACACCGAATTGAACGAGCTGGCCGTAACGCCGACGAACGCCGGCTTGCCCGGCCCGCCCTCCGAGCGCGTGGTGACGACCGTCACGCCGGTGGCAAACTGAGACAGCGCGTGCCGGAAGTGGCCGGCATCGAAGTCGGGCGGGGTGGCGCGGCCATGCGCCGACGGTTCGCGCGAGGAAGACTCGCTATCGCGCGCATCCATGGGAATGGCTCCGTGGTGATCCATGCAAACTACCGAAAGTGATGCCCCAATTGTAACGGACGCACGCCACCCATCGCGTCCGCCATCGGATTGCACCGCGATAGACCGGCTTGGGCGTAGGGCTTTGCGTGATGCAGCGCCCACATGTCAGGATAGGCGCCCTCGGCCGACCAATGGCAGCCCGATCAACCCAGCAGGAGAACCCGAATGACTGAACGGATCGAACAACGCGCTCTTGAGACCGCCGTCCTCGGCGGAGGCTGCTTCTGGTGCCTGGAAGCCGTGTTCCAGCAGGTGCAGGGCGTGCGCAGTGTGGTGTCCGGCTATGAAGGCGGCCATGTCGACCGGCCCACCTACCGCGCCGTCTGCAACGGCGACACCGGCCACGCCGAAGTCGTGAAGGTGGAATTCGACCCGGCGGTGATCCCGTACCGCGAGATCCTCGACATCTTCTTTGCCATCCACGACCCGACCACGCCCGACCGCCAGGGCAACGACGTCGGGCCGCAGTACCGCTCGGCCATCTTTGCGCAATCGCCCGAGCAGTTGGCGACGGCGCGCACGGCCATCGCTGAGCTTGGCGCCAGCGACATCTTCGAGGCGCCCATCGTGACGGAACTGGTGGACGCCGGCGACGGCAAGGTGACCTTCTGGCGTGCGGAAGACGAGCACCAGAACTACTTCCGCGACCACCCGGCGCAGGGCTACTGCGCGTTCGTCATCTCGCCCAAGGTGTCGAAATTCCGCAAGCAGTTCGCGCACCGCCTGCAGGGATAAGGGAGGGGCCGGGGCCTGTTTCGGCTAAAAACGCGCGTCCGCCGGCAGGCGCGCGGCGATGGCCTCGGCCAGTTTGATGCATGACAGCGGCGAGGAGCCTTCCGCCTTGTTGCTGACCAGGATCGTCACCTGGCGGCCGGCCGCCAGCGCTGCCACGGCCATGTTGGCCAGCGTCTCGCGCGAGAACGGATCTTCGTCGACAAGTTTGTCGAACGGCTTGTAAGCGGCCTCGGCCTGCGCGTAGCGGTAGCGGCTGTTCAGGTTCCAGCGCACCACCAGCGGGCCGCCGGCACCTTCGTCCAGTAGGGCGACGGCGGTGGCTTGGCGGTCGGCAGCGGGCATCCGCTCATGCAGCCCGACGCAGTAGCGCACGCCGGCCGCACGCAGCATCTTGATGAAGCGCGGCGTGAGCAGGGTGGCGTCCCGCAGCTCCACCGCGTAGACGGCGTCCGGCGTCAGTTGCGGGTCCAGCTTGGGCAGCGCGGCCAGGAAACCTTCGAGCCGTTCCAGAAAGCCGACCGCGTCTTCGGCCAGCACGCCCAGCGGCGAGAGCTGGAACACCAGCGGCCCGCAGCGTGTGCCCAGCCCGCGCGTGGCCGGATCGACAAAGTCACGGATGGCGAATTCCGCGTTCAGGAAGGCGGGGTTGGCCATGCGGCCGCGCCCGTCCGATTCGCGGATCCACGCGTCGCACACGGCGGCGGGGGCCTTGACGGCAAAGCGGAAGTCATCCGGCACACTGGCCGCGTAGGCGACGTAGTCCGCCAGCGGGATCGGCGCATAGAAGCCGCGGTCGATGCTGACCGTGCGCAGCAGCGGGTGGCGCGCGTACGCCGCCAATCCCTTGCGCGCGAGCATCGAGTCGGAATACTCGCCCGCATACACCAGCCCGTCCCACCCCGGATACGACCACGACGACGTGCCGATGCGCAGCCCGCGCGGCAGGCGCTGCGCGAGCGCGCTCACCTCCGGCGTGACGGTGGCCGGCTGCACGCCCTGGCGGGCAGGAGAACGCTTGGGCTTGGCGGTGGGCTTGGCGATTTCGGCCGCCGCGTGGTCGCGTTGCGGCGTGCCGAACAGATCGTCGATGGCGGGGGAGTCGGGGGTGTCCGCGGTCAAATGGTCAGCTGTAGAGATAGCGGCGCGACCACGGGATCGACGCGGCCGACGTGCCGGATTTCTGGCAGATGATCTGGAAGATCGAGACCTCGTCGGCGTCGAAGGCGTGCGCGCAGCCGGCCAGGTAGACGCGCCAGATGCGGTAGGTCTTCTCGCCGACCATCGCGCGGATGGTGTCGCCGTTGGCCTCGAAGCGCTCGGCCCAGTGTTCGAGCGTGCGCGCATAGTGGCGGCGCAGGCTTTCGACGTCAAGCGCTTCCAGCCCGCCTTCCTGCGCGGCGCGCAGCGCTAGCGAGATGTGCGGCAGCTCGCCCTGCGGGAAGACGTAGCGGTCGATGAAATCGCCGCCGCCCATCGAGGCCTCGCCGCCGTCCGGATCGGTGGAGGTGATGCCGTGGTTCATGGCGATGCCGCCATCGGCCAGCAGCTCGTGGATGCGGCGGAAATAGCCCGGCAGGTTCTTGCGCCCGACGTGCTCGAACATGCCGACGCTGGTGATGCGGTCGAACTGGCCGGTCAGGTCGCGGTAGTCCTGGATGCGGATCTCGATCTGGTCCTGCAGGCCGGCGGCGCGCACGCGCTCGGTGGCGAGGTCGTACTGGTTTTGCGACAAGGTCACGCCCAGGCAGCGCGCGCCGTACTTCTGCGCGGCGCGCAGCACCAGCGCGCCCCAGCCGCAGCCGATGTCGAGCAGCGTCTGCCCCGGCTGCAGGCGGATCTTGGTGAGGATGTGGTCGATCTTCTTCACCTGCGCTTCGTCGAGGGTCTCGTCGCCATTTTCGAAGTAGGCGCAGGAGTAGACCATGTTCTGGTCCAGCCACAGCTTGTAGAAGTCGTTGGAGACGTCGTAGTGGTACTGGATCGATTCCTTGTCGCCCTCCTTGGTGTGGGCGAAGTGGCGCACCACGCGGGCCAGCGCGCTGCTGCCGGTGGCGGCGGCCGAGGCAGCCAGGCCGTAGCCGACGTTGATGATGTCGGCCAGCTTGCCGTCCAGGTCGATCTTCCCCTGGACATAGGCTTCGCCGAGGTTGTTGAGCGTGGGGGAGAGCAGCAGCGGCAGGGCGCTGGCTTCGCGCACCGTCAGCGTGACGGCGGGTTGGTCGAAACGGCCCAGTTCGTACTGGTCGCCGTTCCACAGGCGCAGGCGTACTGGGAGGTTGGCAGACTCGCGGATCTCCTTGATCCAGTGCTCGAGCTTGCGGTCAATCGCCTGGTGGAAAAACATGTCGACGCCTCCCTGATGTGAAAGGTTGGGGGCGGCCATCGGATTGCCGCCCAACGGATCACATTAGCTTACGACAAACTTTCCCATGGTGCTGTGCGGGTCATCGGGGCGGCACGTGCCATTGTGTTGACGCTGCAAGTGCCATGCCGGGATTGATGCAATGCGCAAAATCGGGCATTACATTTGCGCGCGTCGATCAGGGGGCGAGGCGCACGATAGTCCAGCTGCCATCCGGTTGGCGGCGGTACTCCAACCGGTCATGCAGGCGCGACGGGCGGCCTTGCCAGAACTCCATGCGCGCGGGCAGCAGACGGTAGCCGCCCCAGTGCGGCGGGCGCGGCGGCGCGTCGCCAAAGCGCTGGCTGTATTCGGCTTCGCGCGCTTCGAGCGTGGCGCGGTCGGGCACTTCGCTGCTCTGCTCGGAGGCCCAGGCGCCCAGCCGCGAGCCGAGCGGGCGCGAGTGGTAGTAGGCGTCGCTCTCCTCCTCCGAAACCTTTTCCACCACGCCCTGGATGCGCACCTGGCGCTCCAGCCCGATCCAGTGGAAGAGCAGCGCCGCATGGGGGTTGGCGGCCAATTCCGCGCCCTTGTGGCTGGCGTAGTTGGTGAAGAAGGTGAAGCCGCGCTCGTCCAGGTTCTTGAGCAGCACGATGCGGGCGGACGGTTGGCCCTGCGTGTCGACGGTGGCGAGCGTCATGGCATTGACCTCGGCCACCTCGGCCTTGAGCGCCTCGTCAAACCAGCGGCGGAACTGGCGCAGGGGGTTGGGATCGACGTCCGCGAAGTCGAGGGATTCGCGGGCGTATTCGGTACGGATATCGGCGATGGAAGTCATGGTGTGAACGAAGCTCACGGCGGACGTGCAACGGGCCGAGTATAGACAAGCCGGCCGGCCGCCGTTTGCGTAGGGTCAACCGCCGCTGGTGTGGGGGTCGCGTGCGGCCGGCGCGGCAGTTGCGGCGGAGGTCTTGGGGGGGCGGGCCGGCGTCTGGCCCACCTTGTTGTTGGGATACGTCTTGCCCGGCGGCGGTGCGGCCGGCCGTTTGCGCACATCGGCGAGCAGCTTGCCGCAGGCGCTGTCCGATGCCGGCTGCAGGTTCATCACCGGCAGCACCGCCGCCACGGGTGCGGCAAACGCCAGTGCCACCACGCCGCCTGCGCGCAGCGCCAGGATGGCGGGGTCGACCGAGACCTTCGGCGTCTTGTAGGTGCCCGCCACATACAGCGGCGTGCGCAGCGAGAACACGCGCAGGCCCTTCGCGTCCGGGTGGATGGTGAAGTCGAGCGTCTCGTGCTTGAGGCTGGTGGTGCCGGTCACGTCGATCACCGCGTCCTGCGTATCGACCACGAAGGTGCGCGCCTGCGCCAGGCCGTCGCTCACGGCAAAGTCGCCGGCGGCGCAGTTGATGTCGACCTGCTTGTCGCCGAACAGCTTGGTGAGGATCACGTTGCCGACGTTCAGCCCCATCGCCTCCAGGATGAACTTGCTGACGGTGCCGCGCTCCACCAGGACTTTCAGCTCGCCGTTGGACGAGCCGAGCAGCGCCGCCACCGAGTTGCCGGTGGCCGACAGGCGCGCGTCGCCGTTGATCTCGCCCACGCTGGCCTGCATCGATTCGATCTTGGGGAACAGCTGCTTGATGCGGAAATGCCGCGCCGCCAGCGCCGCGCGGGCCTGCATCGGCGTGGTCTTGCCGTCGAGCTGGAGGTTGGAGGTGAGCGTGCCGCCGGCCACGCCAAAGTTGAGCGGATCGAGCGTGAGCACGGCGTCCTGCAGCTTGATGTGCGTGACGAGGTGGTCGATGGGCAGGTCGGCGCTGTGAATGATGCGTTCGCCGCTGAACTTCACGTCGGCGTCGATGGCGTCCCAGCGGTCGGTACGGAAGGGCTCGACCGGCAGCACCTTGTCGGCGGGCTGGCGCACGGTGTCGTTGCCGGCTTCGGCGCGCTTGGCCTTGCTCGCGTTGGAATCGGCGCCGATGATGGGGGCCAGGTCGGCGAACAGCAGTTGATGCGAGACCAGCTCGCCGGTGAGCTGCGGGCGCTGGTTCGACGCCTGGCGCATGGCGAAGGTGAGCGTGCCGCCCAGGTCGGAGCCGCCCACGCGACCGGTGAACTTCTCGTAGCGCAAGTTTGTGCCCTGCTTGCGCAGCTCGCCGATCAAGCGGCCGCGCGTGTCGAACGCCGGCGTCTCAGGCAGCACGATGCCGGTCAGCGGATAGAGCTGCGCCAGGCTCGCGCCCGACAGGTGCAGGCGCAGGTCCAGCGCCGTCAGGCTCGACGGGTTGGTGAGCGTGCCGGCCAGGTCGATGCGCGTCTTGCCCACCGTCACGTCGGCCTGCAGCGGGTAGGGCCGCTTGGCATCCTGCAGGCGCAGCACGCCGCCGGCCTTGCCGGTGCCGCGGATGGCGGCGTTGTTGTAGGTGCCCTTGACCGTCCAGGCGATGCCGTAGGGCTGTTGCGGATCAGGCGCGACCGGGGCGTTGGCAGCAGTGCCGGAGGCGGTCGGCACCACCGGCGGTTGCTCGGCGCCCTGGATGGCGGTGCCGTTGGCGGCGGTGTAGAGCGTCTGGTTGTCGACCGTGTCGATGGTGGCGGCCAGGTGGATGCGCTTGATGTCGTCGTCCAGCTGCAGCGATCCCTTGCTGAAGGCGATCTCGCGCAGTTCGAGCTTCCAGTCGGAGGGCGCGTTGCTGTCACTGCCGGCCAGCTTGAAGGTCCAGTTGTTGCGGTCCTGCTTGTCGCGCTCTAGCGCGATCATCGGCGTGTCGAGCGTGACGCTGGGGATGACGATGCGGTGCGCGAGCAGCGGCAGTGCTTCCAGTACGAACGTGAGCTTTTGCACCGTCGCCATATGCGGCTGGCGGGCCCAGTCGGGGTTGCCGATGGTGATGTCGTTGGCGATCAGGCGTGGCCAGGGCACGGCTGCACGCCAGCCGGTTTCGCCTTCGGGTTTCTTCCACGTGAGCATCAGGTCGCCGTTGATGGCGAAGGGGCGGCCGATGGCCTGCGAGACGTGGTCGTTCAGGGTTGGCTTGGCGCGGTTCCAGTCGAACGTCAGCACGAAGACGACCGCCGCTGCGATGGCGACGACAGGGGCGATGACCAGCCCGAGGGCGAGTTTGCTGCGTGTACGCATGCGCTTTTTGTTCGTAAGACACGAAAATCCGACTCGCCGCATTGTTATATAGTTCGGCGCAGTTCCGATTCAATTGTGTCATGAGCCAAGTAGCAATCAGCGCGCCC
Organism: uncultured Ralstonia sp.; assembly: GCA_913056305.1. Taxonomy (GTDB): domain Bacteria; phylum Pseudomonadota; class Gammaproteobacteria; order Burkholderiales; family Burkholderiaceae; genus Ralstonia. Next base: position 2,751 of record CAJXMR010000127.1, on the reverse strand, counting down.
GCGCACCCGCCCATCCTGGATGACGAATACGCACGCCGTTTTGGCGGTGTCGCGCGTCTGTATGGCCCGCAGGCGTTGGAACGCTTTGCCGCCGCCCATGTGTGCGTGATCGGCATCGGCGGGGTCGGCTCGTGGGTGGCCGAAGCGCTGGCACGCTGCGGCATCGGCAAGATGACGTTGATCGACCTGGACCACATTGCGGTCTCCAACACCAACCGCCAGATCCACGCGCTGGGCGACGCCTACGGCATGGCCAAGGTGGATGCCATGGCCGAGCGCATCCTGCAGATCAACCCGCGTGCGGAGATCAGCCGCATCGACGACTTCGTGACGGTGGAGAACGTCGAGGCGCTGCTCGGCCATCCGTTCGACTACGTGATCGACGCCATCGATGCGGTCAAGGTGAAGACCGCCATCGTCGCGTTCTGCAAGCACAGCGGCAAACGCGTGGTGACGTGCGGCGCGGCGGGCGGGCAGCTCGATCCGACGCGCATCCGCGTGACCGACCTCGCGCGCACGATCCAGGACCCGCTGCTGGCCAAGGTGCGCGGCAACCTGCGCCGCCAGCATGGCTTCCCGCGCGACCCGAAGGCGCGCTTCAACATCGACGCGGTGTATTCGGATGAACCGCTGCGCTACCCCGAGCCGGAACAGCAGGCGTGCGCGGTGGAAGTGCCGGTGGAGTCGAGCCACGCGGGCATTGACGACCTCGCGGCGGCAGGAGCGATCGAGGTGCTCAACGCCCCGCCGGCGCCGCAGCCCGCACAGGGGCCGCAAGGGCTGGCCTGCGCGGGGTTTGGATCGTCCGTGTGCGTGACCGGGGTGTTCGGGATGGTGGCGGCGTCGACGGCGTTGCGCGCGATCGCCGCTGTTTGAGTCGTTGCGTCGGCCTCAGGCGGCGGTCTCTGCCGCCGCTTCCCCGCGTGCGCCGGGGCCCAGCTGCGCCAGATACGTCGTCATCATCCGGTCCATCACGTCCACATGGTCGGCAAACCAGGCGGGCAGTTCCGCCACCAGCCGGCGTCCCAGTTCCATCTCCCCAGCCGCGGCGCGCTTGCACACTTCGCGGCACAGTGCCAGCACGTTGTCGTGCTCATTGCGGTGACAGTGCACGGGCGGAAAGGCCGCTGCTTCCATCCAGGCGTTTTCCTCGGCGAAGTGCACCTCGGTATGTTCGATGAATGCGTCGAGCGCGGGGACGAATGCTGCATCCGACGCATCGGCGACGGCGTTGAGCAGGGCGCAGAACGCCTCGTGGTTGGCGTCGGTGGCGGCGTCTCCGAGGTGGAGCGACTCGGTCCATTGGATCGCGGGCATGGCAGGCGAAGAGAGGGTATCGATGAAAGCGCCAGCATAAAGGCGCCCCGTCCGAGGCGGCCGACATTTCCGTGCCCGGCTTGATGCCGGACAAACCGCCGCCTAGCCGGCATCTGGCGCGGGATGCTGCTGCAGCACTTCCACGGCCCGCGCATATAACGCGGCCGACGGCGCGTAGCCGCGCCCGATCTGGTACAGCGTGCCGGCCTGCTCGGCCAGCAGGCTGGGGAAGCCGTTGATGCCCCAGCGGCGCGACAGGCGGAAGTCTTCGCGCGTCTCGTCGCGCAGCGCTTGCGTGTCGAACACCGTGTTCACGTGCTCGGCGTCCAGGCCGCTGGCGACGGCCACCTCGCGCAGCACATCGGCCCGCGTGGTGTCGCGGCCCTCGGCATAGAAGGCGCGCTGGATGGCGTGGAAGAGCGTGAGCACGCGCTCGTCATCCTCGCCCCAGTGCTCGCGCGCCATGACGACGGCGCGGCTGGCGGGCTCCGTATCGTAGACAAAGCCGTCCGCGCGCATGGCGATGCCGGGCGACTGGTCGAACGGCAGTCCGCTGCGTTCGGCCACCGCATGCCAGTGGTGGAGGATCTCGTCGCGTTTGTCGGCGGCCAGCGGCTCGCGCTGGCCGGGGCGCAGGCCGCCCATGATGAGCGTGACGGGCACCGGCGCCCCCAGCGTGTCGGCCAGCCGGGCGCGCAGGCCGCCAAACGCCGCGTCTTCCTCCTTGGGGCGGATCCACCCGGCGACGCCGGCGCGGTTCTGCAGGATCAGGACCACCCCCATGGCGCCGACGATCAGGCCAAGCACGCGCAGAGCCACCCCATGGCCCAACTCAGACAGGCCCAGAAGCAGCGCCGCTTCGGCGGCGAAGTAACCGTAGACCGTGAGGCCGGTTAGCCGGCGCAGCCAGATATAGGCGTAATAGGCGTTCTCATCGGTGATCGTCACCAGGCGCAGGCTCGCCGCCTTCGGCGCCAACACCATCCGGGCAAGCACCAGGACCGCGCGGGCCAGCACACTGGCGTTGACCAGCGCCAGCACGATCAGCCCGATGGTCTTCCCGGGGGCGACCAAGGACAGGGCGCCGTAGGTAACCGCGGCGAACACCGCCAGGGGGATGAAATCGAGGATGGTGCGCAAACCGAGAAGCGCCGAGGTTATGATGATGGATTCGCTTTCGCGCGCCTCGACATTGCCCCGCGCACGCGCGAGCAACCGCGATGCCAGCCGTTCGGCGGCGAAGCCGGCAATGAAGACGATGATCAGGGCGATGAACAGATCGACCCAGAAGTCGCGGGCCTCGGGTGTGTCGATCTGGCGCCCGAACCAGGCGCCGAACGCCGGCAGATCGCGCGCCGCCGCCGCCAGGGCTAGCACATCGGCGCTTATACCGCTGAGCGCGTCGGAGACCTCGAATATCAGCCGGGCGCCGAG
>CAJXMR010000126.1 GCA_913056305.1 uncultured Ralstonia sp. | reverse complement strand
AGGTTGAGGTCGCGAGTTCGAGCCTCGTTTCCCGCTCCAATCCCGAAGGGAAGCCACGCTTCCCTTTTTCTTTATCGGCACGCGAAATACGCGGTTCTTCACGAATCGCTACAATGCGAATGCTGAACCCCTGGCGGGGTGGCAGAGTGGTCATGCAGCGGCCTGCAAAGCCGTGTACGCCGGTTCGATTCCGACCCCCGCCTCCAAGCATGCAGAAAAGCCCCGACTGGTTCGGGGCTTTTTCTTTGGCGCAGCGCCTATCCGCGCGTCTTGGTCGCCACCTTCCTCACCTCCGTCTCGCTGGCCTGCACGGCGCGTCCGTTTTCAGCCTTGGGCTGCATCGGCGCGAGCGGATTGGTAGGAGCGGCGGCCACGCCCAGCCGACCACCGCCGCGGCGCTGGCGTTGCTCGTGCTCGCCTGGCTGCCGTTGGGGTTGGGCATGCGGTATCTGGGTTGGTTGATTGCCGGCGTCGTGCAGCTCGACCTGGGTGGGCAGGCGGTGCACGTGCTCAACCAGAGTCTGATTTTTCGCTTGCGCCCCGAGGCACACAGCCGGCTGGTCGGCGTCTGCATGCGCTTTTATGAAACGGGCTGTGGGCTCGGCGCGCTGGCATAGACGGCGATGTACGCCTGGGCCGGTTGGCTGGGCGTGTGCTGGCTCGGGGGCGGGAGCAGCCTGCTGGCGCTGATGTTCTGGGCAGTTTGCTCGATCGCTGACCGCAAGCGAACTACGGCGCCAGGCCACGGGTTCCCCCGCATCTAGGTCTGTTTGAAACAGGTGTAAACCCGTCGCGCGCGCCCTTCTGCGAGGCGGGCCCTATACTTTCGAGGTGAGTATGGATTGTGATGACGCCAAGAAAAATGATAGAACGACACCAATCGCGAGTCTTATGTCTTTGTTTTCACAATTGTTTGCAATATGACAGGGGCAGCCTTTTAGCATGAACTGGGCTCAAGTCGGTTTGCGCTGCGCATGCTGACGGGCCATAAGCAAGGTCTCGCGCGGGTGTCGGTGCCGCGCCATGGGTGGCCGGCGCGCTGCAATGCCAGTCGCGCTAGCCCGGGGCCCGATGATGAAGAGAGCGGGAGCAGGCCGGCGCCCCATGTAGCGGCGGTCGGTCTAGCGGCACGGTGCTGCCGGACCCGGATGACGGGGAAGGGCAATCCAGATGGCGATACGAATTGCCTCAGTAGAAGACAACCAGGCGCAGTCGGAGTTGATTCGAGAGATCCTGGTTTCGTCCGGATACGAATGCGAATGTTTCAGCAGCGGCGATGCCTTTGTGAAGGCGTTGCGTGACCGCACGTTCGATTTGCTGCTGCTCGACTGGCAGTTGCCGGACATCAGCGGCATCCAGCTGGTGAGCTGGGTGCGGCAAACGGTCGGCCCGGCGCTGCCGGTGCTGTTCCTGACCAACCGCTCGCTGGAAGACGACGTGGTGCGCGGGCTCGCGGCCGGCGCGGATGACTACGTGGTCAAGCCGGTGCGGCGCGCCGAGCTGGTCGCGCGCGTGGGTGCGCTGCTGCGCCGCGCCGCGCCGCGCACGGGGGAGTCGCTCGAACGCATGCGCGTCGGTCCCTACGCGGTGGACCCGCTGGGCCGCGTGCTGACGCTGCATGGCTTGCAGGTCGAGCTGTCGCCGCGCGAGTTCGACCTGGCGCTGTACCTGTTCCGCAATGTCGGCAAGCTGGTGCCGCGCGAGCTGATCGAGCAGGCGGTCTGGGGCCGCAGCATCGGCCCAGATTCGCGCACGTTGGCCACGCACATCTCCAAGCTGCGCCTGAAGCTCGATCTCAACCAGAAGAATGGCGTGCGGCTGGTCTCGGTGTATTCCCACGGCTACCGCCTCGAAACCACGCAGGAAGATGGCGGCGCAAGCTGAGCCGCGCTGGCGCGGCTGGTTCCGACTGGCCGCGTCGATGGGCGCGGCGCTGGCGTGCGGCGCAACGCTGCAGCCTGCCTTCGCGCAGCCGTCAGGCGCGGATGGCAATGATTTCCTCTATCGCGTGCAGCAGGGCGACACGCTCATCGCCCTGGCCGACCGCTACATGGGCGACGCCGAAGGCTGGCGCCTGCTGCAGCAGCGCAACCACGTGGCGAACCCCTACCACCTGCAGCCAGGCTCTGTGCTGCGCATTCCGTTCGACCGGATTCCGGTGGTGCCGGCAGCGGCCACCGTGGTGTTTGCGCGCGATGCCGCCACGGGCGACCACACGCCACTGCAAGCCGGCATGAAGCTCGCCGAAGACGCGCAGATCGAAACCGGCGCGAAGGGCGCCGTCACGCTGGCCTTTGACGATGGCACGCGCGTGACCGTGCCGCCCGGTAGCCACGTTGCGCTGTCGCGGGTGCGCAGCTTTGCCCGCACCGGGCTGATCGACGTGCGCATGCATGTGAAGGACGGCGAGGTGGAATCGACCGTGTCGCCCAAGAAGACCGGGGTGGGGCGCTATGAAATCTCCACGCCCGCGCTGGTGACGGGCGTGCGTGGCACGCGCTTTCGCGTGCAGGCCACCGAGGGCGCGTCGACCGAATCCGTGCTGGAGGGCAAGGTGGCCGTGCGGGCCGGGCGGCAGACCCAGGCGGTGGGCGCCGGCTACGGCGTGCAAGCGGCGGGTGGTCGCCTGAAGCGTGTCGCGCTGCCGGCCGCGCCCAAGCTTGATGCCGTGCCGGAGCTGGTGCAGACGCCGTGTTTTCGCGCGACCTGGCAGCCGGTGAAGGGCGCCGCCGCCTATCGTGCGGCGGTTGCGCGCGACGCGGCACTGACCGAACTCGGCGCCTACCAACAGAGCAAGACCGCCGGCGCCACACTGTGCGGCGATGAAGATGGCACCTACACGCTGGTCGTGCAGAGCGTCGACGCACTGGGCCTGAGCGGGCCATCGGTGACGCGGCCGTTTACGGTGCGCCTGCATCCGGAAGCGCCCTACATGATCCAGCCCGCGAGCGGGAAGACCATCCGCAGCGGGGACGCAGTCTTCGCATGGGCCAGCGTGGCCGATGCGCGTTCGTACGATCTCGAAGCGGCTGATGCGCCCACCTTCGCCGCGCCCGTCGTGCAGCAGCACGGCCAGGACGCGCGTGTGACCAAACCACTGCCCGCCGGTACCTGGTATTGGCGCGTGCGCTCCGTGGGTGAAGACGGCAAGACCGGGCCGTGGAGCGATGCGGTTGCCTTCCGCGCGCTCGACATTCCCCTCGATGCCGTCCCGCCACCCTCGGTGGCTGCCGGTGACGACGGCATGCTCCACGCGCATTGGAAGGCGCTGGATCCCGCGCTTGCCGCAGCGGGCGCGCGCACGCGTGTCCAGCTTGCCGCCGAGCCGACCTTTGCCAAGCCGCTGGCCGATCTGGTCAGCGCCGGCAACGAAGCGGCGATTCCGCAGCCGCCCGCAGGCACGTATTACATCCGTACTGGCATCGACCTTGGCGATGCGGCGTCGGTGGTGTTTGCCAAGCCGCAGCGCATCGATGTCGGCGCCTTCGTGGTCGACTCGCAGGGCGCGCCTGTGCAGGTGGGCGGGATGAACCTCCTCCTCGATGACCGGTCCGGCAAAGCCCAGCCCCGCTAAATCCAACGCGACCGCACCGCGGCCAGGGTTGCGCGCGCTGCTGGAATGGGCGCTGCTGGTGGCGCTGGCCACGCTGCTGACGGTCGGTGCGGTGCGCTGGAGCGTGGTGTCGCGCCTGGACTCGGCGCTCTACGACACGCTGGTGTCGCTGCATGGGCATGCGCCCCGCGACGACATCGTCATCGTCGCCATCGACGATCAGAGCCTCGATGCCGTTGGCCGCTGGCCGTGGCCGCGCACGCGCCTGGCGGACCTGATGGCGCGCGTGGGCGCGGCGAAACCGCGCGCGATCGGCGTGGATATCCTGCTGATCGAGCCCGACCTGATGCATCCGGAGGGCGATCGCGCATTGGGTGCGGCGATGGCGGTGGCGGGCCACGTCATCCTGCCCGCGCTGCCCGAGCGCACGGAGCAGGGGCGGGTGTACCACTATCCGTTCCTCGGTATCGGCACGGACATCGCGCATATCAATGCCGCGCCCGACTCCGACAGCGTGGTGCGCGGGCTCTACCTGGCGGAGGGCCCGCATGGTCACCTGCTTGACCATCTGGCGGTGCAGCTGGCACGCCAGGCCGCGCCCACGTTGCCCGGCAAGGTGCCGCGCCGCGCCGAGGTCGGCCCCGATGGCTGGACCCGCCAGTCCAATATCGGCGTGAACTTTGCCGGGCCGGCGGGCACGTTCCGGCATGTGCCCGCGCTGGCCGTCCTGCAAGGCCGTGTGCCGGCGCAGACGTTTGCCGGCAAGCTGGTGCTGGTTGGCGCCACGGCCTCCGGCGTGTCCGATATTTTTGCCACGCCCACCTCGCGCACCATGAGCGGCGTGGAGGTGCTGGCCAATGCCACGCAGACCGTGCTCGACGGCAATGCGATCCTGCCGCCGCCGCGCAGCGTGTTCTGGCTGGCGACGCTGCTGCCGCTGGTGGTGACCGCCTGCGCGCTGCTGTGGCTGGCGCCGCGCATGGCGCTGGTGCTGTCGTTGGGGAGTGCGGCGGTCTTGCTCGTCGGCGTGGTCATTGCGCTGGTGGGATGGAACTGCTGGTTGCCGCCGTTTGCCGCGCTGGTCGGCCCGCTGGTGCTGTATCCGCTGTGGAGCTGGCGCCAGCAGGAGGCTGCGCTGCGCTTCCTGAGCGACGAGCTGCACCGCCTGGCGCGCGAGCCGGGTGTGCTTGCCGATGCGGCGCCGCTGGCGCAGACGGGCCGCACGCTCGGCGCGCATATGGACGCGGTGGCCTCGCTCACCGACAAGCTGCGCGGCCTGCGCCGCTTCCTGGCCGACGCGCTGGAGGGCCTGCCGGACGCCACCGTCATCTGCACGCGTGCCGGCGACATCCGCCTGGCCAACGGCCGCACGACCGAGCTTGCTGGGCAGCCGCCGATGCCAGGGTTGGACCGCGCCGCCGCGCTGCGTGACCTGCCGAGCCTGCTCACACGGGCCTTCGAGGACCCGGCGGCAGGCCAGCACTACTGGACGCGCTGGCTGGCCGCACCGGACGCCGCGCAGGAACCGGTGGAGCTGCGCACGCGCAATGGCCGCTCGATGCTGATGCATGCCGCCGCCTTGCGCGACGACGCGGGCAACCCGGTCGACATCATCGTCAGCTTTGCCGACATCACCGCGGTGCGGCAGGCCGAGCGCCATCGCGAGGAGGCGCTGCGCTTCATCTCGCACGACATGCGCTCGCCGCAGAGCGCCATCCTCGCGCTGATCGAGCTGCAGCGCGATGCGGGGCGCGCGCTCGACCGCGAGACGCTGCTCTCACGCATCCAGCAGCTGTCTTCACGGACGCTGGAGCTGGCCGACGCCTTTATCGATCTGGCGCGCGCGGAGTCGCAGGCGCTCAAGCTGGTGGACGTGGACCTGGTGGGGCTCACGCTCGACGCCGTGGATGAGGTATGGGCCTTGGCGAGTCGTCACCAGGTCGAGGTGCGCGTCGATGCGAACATCGAGGCCGTGGTGCACGGCGAGCCGCGCATGCTGGTGCGCGCGCTGGTGAATCTGCTCAACAACGCCATCAAGTTCAGCCCGCACGGTGCACTGGTCATGGTGACAGTGCGTGCCGACGAAGACATGCTGGCCGTGAGCGTGGTCGATCATGGTGCCGGCATTGCCCTGGCGGACCAGCCGCGTCTGTTCCAGCCTTTCCACCGCTTGCACGAAGCGGTGGCCGACGCACCGTCGGGCAGCGGGCTTGGGCTGGTGTTCGTCAAGACCGTGGTGGACCGGCACGGCGGGCGCATCACCGTGCAAAGCGCGCCGGGGCTGGGTTCGACCTTCACGATCTGGTTGCCGCGCCAGCCGCACGACGATCTGCTCTGAGCGGGCGCGCTTTGTCCCGTGATGCGCCCGCCGCGCTGTGTCAGCGCCTCATCTCTGGGGCCGCCGCAGGCACTGGTCGTTTTCAATCATTTGCAATCCCCTCACGTTGCGCGCCTACATTTCTATTGCCGACCGGCACAACGTACCCCGGGTGACTCACCCGGCCGAGAGACGGCGGCACCCTGGGCGAGAACCGGCAGCACAGGCAGATCGAATCCACGAACGACCGGCCACCCAAGGCGCCACGTATGTTGAGCAAGACCGCGAGCGATGGACTGAGCGAAGCTGAGTACGACCGTGTTCGTGCGCATCTTCACCGTGCCTTACGCGGCGACGGGAACCCGCCGGGGGATGCGCGGGCCTTGCCCGCCGGTCGGCCCTTATACACCTCATGCGGCGTTCGTGCGCGCGATAACGGATTGCGCGACGACGGCTGTCCAGCGGCATGAGAGCAGGTCCAGTGGCAGAACGGGGAAGTCTTGCAATGAAGATCGGTTTGATCGACGCACATGTTGGCCGCTTGCAGGCGATCCATACCGCGTTGCGGCCCACGCGCTTTGAGTGCGTGCCGCTTTTTCTCACACGCCAGGTCTTCGAGGCCATCGACGTGAATGGGATCAACCTGCTGATGGTGGGGGCGCAGGCGCACGACATGCCAGGCCTGTCGCTGGTGCGCAGCGTGCGTGAGCACGTCGGGCAGGGCATGGCCATCGTCTACCTGGCCGACGGCGGCGCGGAGTACGAGACCACCGAAGCGCTCAACCATGGTGCCGACCTGTGCTTCCACGGCGAGATCCGGCCGCCGGAACTGCTGGCGCGCCTGGATGCGTTGATCCGCCGGTTTGCTGTCAGCCGCGCCGTGCGAGCGTCGGAAATCCGTCTGGGGCACTACACGGTGGACCGGCAAAACCGTTCGGTCCACCTGCACGACGCGCCGCTGGCGGTGCACGCCCGCGAATTCGAACTGGCGCTGCTGCTGTTCGCCAATGTCGGACGCATTCTTTCGCGCACGGACATCGAATTGGCATTGTGGGGCCGCGAATTGAGTCCGTATTCCAGGACCTTGGATACGCATGTTTCGCGTCTTCGCAAGAAGCTGCTTCTCAAGCCGGAAAACGGCCTGCGCCTGCGCGCCATCTACGGGCACGGCTTCTGCCTGGAGCGCGTGATGGGCGCGGCATCGGCCGAGCTGGCGCGGGCATCTTGACGGTTTTCCCACCCCTGCATTGAGACCCTAACCAACCATGCACATCCTCGTCACCATCATCATCGGGTTCCTGGCCGGCCTGGTCGCGCGCTGGATCACGCCCGGTAGCGGCCCCAGCGGCTTCATCCTGACCACGGTGCTTGGCATTGCCGGCGCATTGGCCGCGACCTTCCTCGGGCAATTGCTGCACCTGTACCAGCCGGGGCAATCGGCCGGCTTCATCGGCGCGGTGATCGGGGCGATCATCCTGCTGATGGGCTATCACTTGGTCGCACGCAATCGCTGATTTGACCGGCCCGGCGCCGGAACACGCCAGCATGAGAGGGGCTCCGCAAGTCGGGGCCCTTTTTCTTTGTCCGGTGCTGGGATGGGCGGCGAACGGCCCAAAAGAAAAGCCCTGATACCCGGGACAGCTTGGCATCAGGGCCTAAGTAGACCGCAGCTCTCTCTTCCGCGGTCGGGAGCGCACCCACGAGGGGTCGGTGCAGATTCAGGTTACGTGGGCTGCGGTCGGACAATGCAAACCTTTATCAACGCTTCGCCGATGAAGCAGGCGATTGGTCGGCTGCGGTCCGGGAGCCGGAGAGTCTGACTGGGCTGACCTCGTTGGCAGCCTGTTCAACGAGTGATAGGACATCGTACAACCAGGGGTGCCGCGCCGATGGCGGGATCCCGCGCCCTCAGACAGCGTTTGGTGCGGCGGCTTCCATTGCGAGCGTGCCGCTCTGGCTGTGCGCGCGGCGCAGGCGCTCGCGGCTGTTCGACAGGTGCATGCGCATGGCGGCCCGCGCGGCCTCGGGGTCCTTGCGGGAGATCGCGTCGTAGATGCTGTGGTGCTCGCGATTGACGGTGGCGCGCGATTCGGGCGTGTTCAGGTAGCCGACTTCCGTTGAGCCGATCCGGCTGCGCGGGATGAGCGTCTTGCCGAGCTGGGCGAGGGCACCCACGAAGTGCTCGTTGCCGGTGGCCCGCGCGATGGTCAGGTGAAATTGCAGGTCGGCGGTGGCGCTGTCGTTGCCCGCGGCCTGGTCCAGCTCGATGGCGTCGAGCGCTGCGCGCAGGGCCTCCAGGTGGCTTGGCGTGATGCGTTGGGCGGCCAGCCCGGCGCATTCCGTCTCGATGGCGACGCGCAGCTCCAGCATGGACAGGATGTCGTGCAGCGTGGAGGCATCGCCCAGCGGGATGCTGTTGTCGGCGCGCGGCGGCAGCACGAAGCTGCCGATGCCGTGGCGCGTCTCGATCAACGCCTTGGCCTGCAATCGCGAAATGGCCTCGCGCACCACCGTGCGGCTCACGCCGAGCGCTTCCATCAGCTCGGACTCGGTCGGCAGCTTGTCGCCGGGGCGCAACGATTCCGTGGCGATGCGCCCCTTGATATGGTCGACCACCACTTCCGCCAAGCTTTGGGTGCGGCGCACGAGCGTTGCAGGGGAGCTTGCGGCGGACATGCTGTCTCCAATTCCAATGGCGGGATTGCGGGTTTACCAGGGGTGGCCCTGTGGGAATGTGTCAATTATAGTCGGCTTCCATGTTGTACGACGACTGATGACATACGTGATAACCATGAATCACAGCTCTGCCGAATCCTCTCTCCGCACGCCCCGCGTCACCCGCCTGCAAGTCATCCCGGTGGCGGGGCGCGACAGCATGCTGCTCAACCTGAGCGGCGCGCATGGTCCGTACTTCACGCGCAATATCGCCATCCTGGAAGACTCCGACGGCCATATCGGCGTGGGTGAAGTGCCGGGCGGCGAGGCGATCCGCAAGACCATCGAAGACGCCGCGCCCCTGGTGATCGGTCAGTCGATCGGTGCGTACAACAACGTGCTCAATACCGTGCGCAAGCAGTTCGCCGACCGCGATTCGAGCGGCCGCGGGCTGCAGACGTTCGACCTGCGCACCACGGTACACGCCGTGACGGCGCTGGAGAGCGCGCTGCTCGACCTGCTTGGGCAGCACCTGGGCGTGCCGGTGGCCGCCCTGTTGGGGCAGGGGCAGCAGCGCGCCAAGGTGCCGGTGCTCGGCTACCTGTTCTTCGTGGGTGACCGCACCCGCACCAGCCTCGACTATGCCGACGGCGCCGATGCCACCGACGACTGGACGCGGCTGCGCCACCAGGAAGCGCTGACGCCGGAGACGGTCGTGCGGCTCGCGCAGGCCGCCTACGCACGCTACGGTTTCAAGGATTTCAAGCTCAAGGGCGGCGTGCTCAGCGGCGACGACGAGATGGTCGTCACCACCGCGTTGGCCGAGGCGTTTCCCGACGCGCGCGTCACGCTCGACCCGAACGGCGCGTGGTCGCTGGCCGAGGCCATCCGCCTGTGCCGCGACAAGCACGACGTGCTGGCCTACGCCGAAGACCCGTGTGGCGCCGAGAACGGCTATTCCGGCCGCGAGGTGATGGCCGAGTTCCGCCGCGCCACCGGCCTGCCCACCGCCACCAACATGATCGCCACCGACTGGCGCCAGATGGGGCATGCCATCCAGTTGCAGTCGGTCGACATCCCGCTGGCGGATCCGCACTTCTGGACCATGCAGGGCTCGGTGCGCGTCGCGCAGATGTGCGACGACTGGGGCCTGACCTGGGGCTCGCACTCCAACAACCACTTCGACATTTCGCTGGCGATGTTCACGCACGTGGCGGCTGCCGCGCCCGGCAACATCACCGCCATCGACACGCATTGGATCTGGCAGGACGGCCAGCGCCTGACGCGCGCGCCGTTCCAGATTGCGGGCGGCGAGATCGCCGTGCCGACTGCGCCGGGGCTGGGCGTGACGCTCGACATGGAGCAGCTGGAAAAGGCGCACGCACTGTACGTGCAGCACGGCCTGGGCGCGCGCGACGATGCCGCCGCCATGCAGTACCTGGTGCCGAACTGGACCTTCAACAACAAGCGGCCGTGCCTGGTGCGGTAACGGTAAAGGTTGCAGCAGTGGCGTAGCGCAGTTCAGTAGTTTTCAAAACATAAGAAAGACGAGGAGACGACGTTGAAAACAATCAAGGGCCTGCGCTGGTGGATCATCGCGCTGGTGTGCCTGGGCACCATCATCAATTACCTGGCGCGCAATTCGCTGGGCGTGCTCGCGCCGCAGCTCAAGACCGAACTGGGCATGAGCACGCAGCAGTATTCGTATGTCGTGGCTGCGTTCCAGGTCGGCTACACGATCATGCAGCCGGTCTGCGGCTTCATCGTCGATCTGATCGGTTTGCGGATCGGCTTTGCGCTGTTTGCTGTGCTGTGGTCGTTCGCGGGCGTGCTCCATGCGGGCGCATCGGGGTGGCTGTCGCTGGCGGGCTTCCGTGGCCTGATGGGCCTGACCGAAGCCGCCGCCATCCCCTCCGGCATGAAGGCCGTGGCGGAGTGGTTTCCCGATAAGGAAAAATCCGTTGCTGTGGGCTGGTTCAATGCAGGGACATCGCTCGGCGCCATGTTGGCACCGCCACTGGTGATTTTCCTGCATCTGCGCTATGGCTGGCAGTCGGCCTTTGTGGTCACGGGCGCCATCGGTTTTGTGTGGGCCGCGCTGTGGTTCGCGTTCTATCGTTCGCCGCGAGACCATGCTTCGCTGTCCGATGCCGAGCGCGAGCAGATCGTCGGCGGCCAGCTCCGCCCCGTGGGCGCCGTGCGTGGCAAGCGGCCGGTGAAGGAGGTGGTGACCTCGCGCCGTTTCTGGGCCATTGCGCTGGCGCGCTTCTTTGCCGAGCCGGCTTGGCAGACATTCAGCTTCTGGATTCCACTCTATTTCGTGAGCGAGCGACATCTGGATCTGAAAACCATCGCCATGTTTGCGTGGCTGCCGTTCCTGGCGGCCGACCTGGGTGGGCTGGCAGGTGGTTACCTGTCGCCGCTACTGATGAAGCGTTTCCGTATTCCGCTGGTGTGGTCGCGCGTGTGCGGCGTTGTGCTGGGCGCCGTCATGATGATTGGTCCGGCGTGCGTGGGGCTCGTCGCGTCTCCCTATACGGCCATCGCGCTGTTCTGCGTGGGCGGCTTTGCGCACCAGATGATTTCCACGCTCGTCAACACACTGGCCGCCGACGTGTTCGATCCGGAGGAGGTGGGTACTGCCAGTGGCTTTGCCGGCATGTCGGCGTGGATTGGCGGCCTGGGCTTCTCGCTGCTGGTGGGCGCGCTGGCCGACAAGGTCGGCTACGGCCCACTGTTCGGCATGCTCGGCGCGTTTGACCTGATCGGCGCGGCGCTGCTGATCGTGTTGATCCGCGGCCAATCGCAAGAAGAGCGCGCCGCGCGTCAGATGAAACTTTCTGCTTCAAGTTGAGTTGAAACCGATGTCCCTGCTGCATCCCCCCCGATTCGAACTCCAGGCGCGCGAAGGCAACCGTCTTCGCCTGACCAGCACGACCGGTGCTGCCATTGAACTCTTCGTGCTGGAAGAGGACATCGTCCGCGTGCTGGTGCTGCCGCAGGGCGACCTGCGCGGCCCGGCCACCTGGTCGATCGCGCCGGGTGGCGACGATACGCCGCTTGAGGGGCGTGACCGTCGCGACCTGAGCGGCTTCTCGCTGCCGTCGTTTGCCCTGCACGCCGATGCCGACACGCTGCGCCTGGAGACGGCCAAGATTCGCCTGACCGTCGCGCTGGCCGGTGGCTTCTGCACGTGGGAGATCCGTCGCGCCGGCCAATGGCATGCCGTGCTGTCGGATCGCTCCACCCAGGCCTACAACTTCGGCTACTGGGATGAGCAGGTCTATCACTACGTGCGCCGCGAACCCGGCGAGATGTACTTCGGCCTGGGCGAACGCGCCGGCGAGCTGAACCGCGCGCACCAGCGCTACGAGATGCGCAACATCGACGCGATGGGCTACAGCGCGCGCACGACCGATCCGCTGTACAAGCACATCCCGTTCTACCTCACGTGGCAGCCCGAGGCAGCGACCGGCTTCGGCCTGTTCTACGACACGTTGTCCGATTGCAGCTTCGACATGGGGCGCGAGCTGGATAACTACCACGGCCACTATCGCTACTTCGTCGCGCCCTTCGGCGATCTGGATTACTACTTCATCGCCTCGCCCGACACGCCCCTCGATGCCACGCGCCGCTTTACCTGGCTGACCGGCCGCCCGGCGTGGATGCCGAAGTGGGGCCTGGGCTACTCCGGCTCGACCATGACGTACACCGACGCGCCCAACGCGCAGGAACAGATGGCCGAGTTCATCCAGGGCTGCCGCACGCACGACATCCTGTGCGACTCGTTCCACCTGTCATCCGGCTACACGTCGATCGGCCCCAAGCGCTACGTCTTCAACTGGAACACCGACAAGTTTCCGGATGCACGCGGCTTCGTGCAGAGCTATCTGGACGCCGGCATTCGCCTGTGCCCGAACATCAAGCCGTGCCTGCTGCAGGATCACCCGCAGTTCCAGGAAGCCAAGGAAGCCGGCCTGCTGGTGTGCGACGCCAACGGCGAACCGGCCTGGGTGCAGTTCTGGGACGAAGTGGGCGCGTATCTCGACTTCACCAACCCGAAGACGCTCGATTGGTGGAAGGCCAACGTCAAGCGCGCGCTGCTCGACTACGGCATCGCCTCCACCTGGAACGACAACAACGAGTTTGAAGTGTGGTCGCCCGATGCCTTTGCGCAGGGGTTCGGCAAGAAGGCTCCGATCCGCGAAGCCAAGGTCCTGCACACCATGCTGATGATGCGCGCGTCGCGCGAGGCGCAGCTGGAGCACGCGCCGCACACGCGGCCGTTCCTGGTGTCGCGCTCGGGCGGCGTCGGCATGCAGCGCTACGTGCAGACGTGGTCCGGTGACAACTACACGTCGTGGGAAACGCTGCGCTACAACCTGAAGATGGGCCTGGGCCTCGCGCTGTCCGGCGTCTCGAACATCGGCCACGATATCGGCGGGTTTGCGGGCCCGGCGCCTTCGCCGGAACTGCTGGTGCGCTGGGTGGCCTTTGGCGTCTTCCTGCCGCGCTTCTCCATCCACTCGTGGAACGATGACAAGACCGTCAACGAGCCGTGGATGTATCCGCAGATCACCTCGCAAATTGCCTCGCTGATCAAGCTGCGCTATCGGCTGATTCCGTATCTGTACGAACTGCTGTGGCAATCCACGCAGGCCTACGAGCCGGTACTGCGTCCGACGTTTGCCGAGTTCCCGAACGACCGCCGCTGCTACGCCGAGTGCGATGACATGATGATCGGCTCGTCGCTGCTGGTGGCGCCGGCGGTGGACGAAGGGCAGACCGAGCGCACCGTCTATCTGCCGGCCGGCGCGCGCTGGGTGTCGTACTGGAGCGGCGAGGCCTTCGAAGGCGGACAGGCCACCACGCTGCCTTCGCCCTGGGACCAGCCGGTGATGCTGGTTCGCGAAGGCGGCGTGATCGCGCTGAACGTGGCGGAGCAGCATTTCGACCAGCGCGCCGATCAACGCGGCTTCCTTGTCGTGCCCATGCAAGGCGTTGGCGAATCCGTTGGCGGCTGCATTGAAGACGACGGCGAAACCGAAGCGTGGCGCGACGGCGAGCAGGGCCGCTGGAGCGTGCGTGCGGTGTCGGATGCGCATGCCATCACGCTGCACGTATCGTGCGAAGGCAAGATGCCGACGCTGGCTGACACCGTTGAGATTCACCTGCCCGCCGGTGATGTGCGGCA
>CAJXMR010000125.1 GCA_913056305.1 uncultured Ralstonia sp. | reverse complement strand
TACTTCGACCCAACTCGTCGCATTACTCCCGATTCAATCGTTACAGGCCACTAGTCCAACCCCGGTTGCGATGTTGCTCGCGCCTGCGCGCAGGGCACTGCCGCCGCCGCGTCAAACTTGCCGAGATGCCGCATCAGCGTGGGCGCCAGCACCTTGAGCACTTGCGTGGTCAGGGCGCTGGTGAACTTGTACTTGGCGGCCTCCGGGCCGGCCACGTAGGCCACCACGGTGCCGAAATAGCGGTCGCCCAGATAGAACACGAACGCGCCCGAGCGGCTCACCACCCGCTCGGAGATCAGCCCCCCGCCGCGGCTGAAGGTCTTGAAGCGGTTGTCGCCGGTGCCGGTCTTGCCGCCCACGGGCAGCGGTGCCCCGTCCGGCAGCACGAAGGTGTTGGCGACCCGTTTGGCCGTGCCGCCGTCCACGACTTCTGCCAGCACCGTCTTCACCAGTTGCGGGATCTCGGGCGGCAACACGCGCTCGCCTTCGGCGGGGGCGCGGCACAGGCTGACTTCGTACGGCGTCTTGGCGGCAAAGTGCAGGCGGTCGACGCGCACGGTCGGCATGCGCAGGCCGTCGTTTGAAAGGATGCCCATCAGCTCCGCCAGCGCGGCGGGGCGGTCTGCCGAGGCACCGATCGCCGTGCCATACGACGGCACCAGCGATTCGAACGGGTAGCCCAGCCGCTTCCATGCCTGGTGGATCGACTGGAACGCCTCGATCTCCAGCATCTGCTTGATGCGCTTGTCCTGCGCGCCCTTGCGGTGCGATTTCAGCAGCCACTTGTAGACCGCGATGCGCTCGGCCGCGCTGGCCTGGTTGACCTGGGCGAGCGTCGCCTCCGGATGCTGGCGCAGATACGCAACCAGCCAGAGTTCCAGCGGATGCAAGTGCGCGATATAGCCACGGTCAGCCAGGTCGAAGCGCTGCACCGAGTAGGTGTTGTACAGCTTAGCCACCGTGGGCGCGTCGAGCTTGGCGCCGGGCAGGTACGCCTGGATGAAGGCGGCCATCTTGTCCGGCCCGGCCTGCGGGTCGAGGCTGCGGAAGAGCGTCGCCAGCCGCACGGGCGTGGGGCGGATGCTCTGGACCAACACGTCTTCCTGTTCCTGCGGGGTCTTGCCACGGTACTTGGTATAGAAGCGCCCCATGAAGAGGCGGCCCTCGCGGTCGGCAAAGCGCTCCAGGTAGACCTGTCGCTGTGGGGAGTCGCCATCCTGCAGCGCCTGGGCGCCGGCGCTCGGCAACTGGTGCTGGTAATAGCGCGAGATATCGCGCATCAGCCGCACGTACACCAGGTTGACCGAATGCTTGAACCCCTCGCGCACCGTGAAGAATTGGGTGCTCTCCCATTTCTCGAAGTTATCGAAGTGCTGCATGCCGCCGCCGGTGGTGAACCATTCGCCGGCGTTGCCGGAGTATTTGCGCTCCAGCGACGCTTCCAGCATGGGGGCCAGGCTGCGGTCGGACGTGTGCGCGAGGTAGTCGACCGCCCAGCGCTCGATCGCATTCTGCGTTGGGATGTCCAGCTTGCGCAGCGCATCGGGCGCGGTGTTGGCGTACTTGCCGCGCAGCTCGGTGATGATCTCCAGGTAGTTCACCAGCGTGCGCAGCTTGGCGGTCGACCCGAGGTCGAGTTTCACGCCTTCGTTGATGTCGAAGGGCTGGTCGAAGGTGTCGGCCTGCACCAGCACGCGGTTGGTGCCGGCGGCGCGCTCGAACAGCGTGAAGCTGTAGGTCACGCCGCGCGGGTCGCCGTGCTCCAGCATCTTGTCGCCGACCAGGCCGGCGGCCTTGGCGTAGGCCGGGTCGCGCAGCTTGAGCAGCTCGGTGGTGACGTCCTGCTGCAGGCTGGCATCGAGCGTGCTGCCGATGGTCAGGTCGAGCCGGTCGAGGTCGTACATGCGGGGCACGCCCAGCATGGCGGCCAGGTTCACGCGCACGGCGTTGGTGCCCTTGCGCTCCACCGGCGCGGGCGGCGCCTTGACGTGCTGGGCCTGCTGCTTGAGCGATTGCGCCAGCGCGGCATCGCGTAGCGACGCCGGGATGATGCCCGCACCCGCCAGCACCCGCAGATGGGCGTCGGTCAGCTCCTCCAGATCGTCCAGGTGTTCCAGGTAGTACGACGGCCGGCGCTGCGAGATCAGCAGGCTCAGCGCCTCCTTGTAGGCCAGCGCGCGGGCCTCCAGCGGCGCCGATCCGGGATCGGCCAGCAGCGCATTGACCTGCGCGAAGTCCCGCCCATACCAGACCCATAGGCCATCGCCGATGCCGTGGATCTCGCCAAACCCGGTGCGGGCACCCAGCGGCACCGTGTTCAGGTAGTGGACCACCAGTTGATGCCGCACCGCCGTGGTGTCTTCGCCGTTCAGGTAGGCGCGCACGGAGGCCGACGCCATCTGCCGGATCTTCTCCTTGGCCGATTCGGTGCGGCCCTCGGGCGAGTGGCGGTACTTCTCGATCTGCGTGGCGAGCGTGCTGCCGCCAGGGGATTCATGGTCCGGGTCGGCGATATGGACAGTGCGGTCCCAGATCGCCAGCGCAAAGCGCCCCCATTCGACCGCCGGATTACGTTTGGGCTGGCCCGGGTCGAGCAGCATGCGGTTCTCGACATACAGCAGCGAGCTGACCAGCGCGGGCGGGATGGCGTCGAAGCTGGTGTAGACCCGCTCCGGAGTGCGCTGGTAGTAGAGCAGATGGTTGCTCGCGTCGAACACCTGTAAACCCGCTTGATCCTTCTCCAGGTAAGGCGCGTTCAGGCCGTAGTTGACGAGCGCGTTCATGGTGGCGGACGGCACCGCCTGTTCCGTCACCGTATAGCCGCGCGTGCGCAAGCGGTCGAGAAAGAGGGGGAGCTGGCTGTAGCCGAGGCGCCGGTCGTAGGGGCCGGAGTTGGGGTAGCGGACAGACGGCGCGGGGCCGGCGCGCAATGGAAAGCCGATGTCCTTGCCCAGGTGCGCAAGATACGACGCCTGCTGTGCCGAGGTTTTCAGCTCATCCGACACGAGAAACGCCAGTACCGCAATCAGTGTCAGCGGCACGACGAGCATGAGTAGGCCGACAGGCCGAAATAGTCTTGTCATCCGCCACGCCTCCCTTCGCGGTCGTGCGCGCTCCACCTCTTGAATCTAGCCCATGTCGCGGCCTCGTCAATCCGCCAACTGGGCGGTTACCGTGGCGGGTAATGCGGGATCTTCTGTTCTTCGTACAGCCGGTAGGTCAGGTCCAGCATCGCCTGGATGTCTTCCGACTCATCCAGCAGCCGCGTGCTGAAGATGATGGGCGAGACCAGTTGCGGGTCGTCGAGTTCCATGTAGCAGACATCTTCGCGCTTGAGCCCCGCCACGCTGCGCGGCACCACAGAGACGCCTTCGCCCGCCGCCACCAGCCCCAGCGCGATTTGCAATTCGCGTGCCTCATAGACCTTGCTGGGCTCCAGCGCGCGATCATGGAACAGGGCGAGCACCTGGTCGGCGTAGCTCGGGCGCGGCGTGCGCGGGTAGATGATGAGCGTGTCCCCCACCAGGTCGCGCAGCGACACCGCCGGCTTGGCGCCCAGCAGCGCATGGCCCGAGGGCAGGGCGGCGACCAGCCGTTCATCGCGCAGCAAAATGCGCCGCACGTTCGGGTCTTCGTAGCGGATGCGGCCAAAGCCCACGTCGATGCGGCCGTCCTTGAGCGCCTGGATCTGCTCCATGGTGGTCATCTCGTGCATCGTCAGATCGACCATGGGGTATTCCGCGCGGAAGCGGCGGATGACCTTGGGCAGCATGCCGTACAGCGTCGAGGCAACGAAACCGATCGACATCCGGCGCTCGATCTGGCCGACGCGCTGCGTCATGGAGGCCAGCTCCGCCGTCTGTGCCAGCAACTGGCGCGCGTGCGCGTGGAAGAAGCGGCCGGCCTCGGTCAGCTTGAGCGGGCGGCTGCCGCGCTCGAACAGCAGCACGCCGATTTCCTCTTCCAGCTGCTGGATCTGCCGCGACAGCGGCGGCTGCGCGATATGCAGGCGCTCGGCCGCGCGCGTGAAGTTCAGCTCTTCGGCCACGGCCACGAAGTAGCGGAGATGGCGCAACTCCATTTCAATACCTTCCAAGTATGAAGCTGATACCAAATCAGTGTTGGACGCAATAAAACCCGCTGCGTAATCTGATTTCCAAGTTGATTGCTGTCATTTTCATACCAGGAAAACATGATTCGCTCGATCGAGGCCATTCTAGTGGATGTGCCGACCATTCGTCCCCACAAGCTCTCCGTGGCCACCATGCACGTGCAGACGCTGGTGCTCGTGCAGGTGCGCTGCGACGACGGCATCGAAGGCTGGGGCGAAGCCACCACCATCGGCGGCCTGAACTACGGCGAAGAGAGCCCAGAGAGCATCAAGGTCAACATCGACACGCATATCGCGCCGCTGCTGATCGGCATGGATGCGCGCAACGTGGCCGCTGCCATGGCACGCGTGCGCAAGACCATCCAGGGCAACCGCTTTGCCAAGTGCGCGCTGGAGACGGCGCTGTTGGATGCCCAGGCACGCCGCCTGAACGTGCCGCTGTCGGAGTTGCTTGGCGGCCGCCTGCGTGACGCGCTGCCGGTGGCCTGGACCCTCGCCAGTGGCGACACCAAGAAGGACATTGCCGAAGCAGAGGTCATGCTGGCCGAGCGCCGCCACCGCATCTTCAAGCTGAAGATCGGCCTGCGCCCGGTAGCCGACGACGTGGCCCACGTGCTGGCGATCAAGCGCGCGCTGGGCGACGCCGTGAGCGTGCGGGTGGACGTCAACCAGGCCTGGACCGAACTCGACGCAGCCAACGGCATTGCCGCGCTGCAAGCCGGTGGCATCGACCTGATCGAGCAGCCGGTGCGCGCCGAGAACCGCGCCGCGCTGCAGCGCCTGGCCCGCCAGTTTGCGGTGCCGATGATGGCCGACGAGGCCCTGCATGGCCCGCTGGATGCCTTCGAGCTGGCCTGCGGCGCCAGCGCGGATGTCTTCGCCGTGAAGATCGCCCAGTCCGGCGGCCTCGTGCCGGCCATGCAGGTGGCGGCCATCGCCCAACTGGCAGGCATTGGCCTGTATGGCGGGACGATGCTCGAAGGCGCGGTCGGCACCGCTGCCTCGGCACACGTGTTCTCGACCTTCAGCGACCTGCATTTCGGCACCGAGCTGTTCGGCCCATTGCTGCTCACGCAAGAACTGCTGACCGAGCCGCTGCAGTACCGCGATTTCATGTTGCAGGTGCCGACCGGCCCCGGCCTCGGCATCCAGATCGACCGCGAGAAGCTGGCCCGCCTGGGCCGGCAATAACTACAAAACCAAGACAACACCCACCAAGGAGACGCCCCATGTTGTTCCACGTCCGAATGGATGTCCGCCTGCCGCCTTCCATGCCCGAGCAGGAAGCGGCTGCCCTCAAGGCCACCGAAAAGGCGCGCTCGCAGGCGCTGCAGGCCGAGGGCAAGTGGCGCCACCTGTGGCGCATCGCCGGCCAGTACGCCAACGTCAGCATCTTCGACGTGGAGAACGTGGACGAGCTGCATGCGCTGGTCTCCACGCTGCCGCTGTTCCCGTACATGACGATCGAAGTGCAGCCGCTGTGCCGGCATCCGTCGTCGATCCGCCAGGACGATCGCTGAGCTTTCCGCGCCAGTCTCGGCCGTCGAATGCGTCGGCCGGGCGGGCGCATCCCCGCAAAACGCATTCCTACAACGAGACACGTGGAGTAGAGACATGACACACACAGAAATCGATGCACTGGTGAAGAGCTTCCTGGTCGACACGGCCACCGGCCCCGTCAACCCGCGCGTTCAGCAAGTGACCGTCCGCCTGGTGAGCGACCTGTTCAAGGCCATCGAAGACCTGGACCTGCAGCCGAGCGAAATCTGGAAGGGCCTGGAATACCTGGCCGAAGCTGGCGCCACGCACGAGCTGGGCCTGCTGGCCCCGGGCATCGGGCTGGAGCGCTTCATCGACATCCGCGCGGATGAGGCCGACGCAAAAGCCGGCCTGGCCGGCGCCACGCCGCGCACCATCGAAGGCCCGCTGTACGTGGCCGGCGCCCCGGCGGCCGAAGGCTTTGCACGCCTGGACGACGGCACCGAAGCCGACCAGGGCGAGGTGCTCTTCATGCAGGGCACCGTGTACGACACCCACGGCAAGCCGCTGCCCGGCGCCAAGGTGGAGGTGTGGCACGCCAACCTGATGGGCAACTACTCGTTCTTCGACAAGAGCCAGTCGGCCTTCAACCTGCGCCGCACCATCGTGACCGACGCCAACGGCCGCTATCAGTTCCGCAGCATCGTGCCGATGGGCTATGCCTGCCCGCCGAACGGCACCACGCAGCGCCTGCTGGACCAGCTCGGCCGCCATGGCAACCGCCCGGCGCACATCCACTTCTTCGTCTCCGCGCCCGGCCACCGCAAGCTGACCACGCAGATCAACATCGACGGCGACGAATACCTGTGGGACGACTTCGCCTTTGCCAGCCGTGACGGCCTCGTGCCACCGGTCAAGCGCATCGACGATGCCAAGGCACTGGCCGACAAGGGCGTGAGCAAGCCGTACGCGTCCATCGACTTCGACTTCCGCATGTACGAGGAAGCTGCCGGCGTGCCGGCTGCGGAAGTCGAGCGCGAACGCGCCGCAGCGTAAGGCGCAGGCGCACACGCGAATACGGAGGCGGCCATGATCCCGATCTATCCCGACACCACACCGACGCTGCGGCGGCTGGACGACTACCTGGTCGAAAACGCCGAGACCGGCGACTACCGCCTGCACCGCAGCGCCTTCACCGACGAAGCGTTGTTCGAGCTGGAGATGAAGTACATCTTCGAGGGCAACTGGATCTACCTGGCGCACGAGAGCCAGATCCCGAACAACAACGACTACTACACCACGCATATCGGCCGTCAGCCGGTGGTGATCGCGCGCAACCGCCAGGGCGAGCTGAACGCCTTCATCAACGCGTGCAGCCACCGCGGCGCCATGCTGTGCCGGCACAAGCGCGGCAACAAGGCGACGTACACCTGCCCGTTCCACGGCTGGACCTTCAACAACAGCGGCAAGCTGCTCAAGGTGAAGGACCCGGAAGAGGCCGGCTACCCCGAGTGCTTCAACAAGGAGGGCTCGCACGACCTGAAGAAGCTGGCGCGCTTCGAGAGCTATCGCGGCTTCCTGTTCGGCAGCCTGAATGCCGACGTCAAGCCGCTCAAGGACTTCCTGGGCGAGGCGGCCAAGATCATCGACATGATCGTCGACCAGTCCACCGACGGGCTGGAGGTGCTGCGCGGTTCGTCCACCTACACCTTCGAGGGCAACTGGAAGCTGCAGACCGAGAACGGCGCGGACGGCTATCACGTGTCGGCCGTGCACTGGAACTACGCGGCCACCACCGCGCACCGCAAGGAGCAGAACGCGCGCGAAGACAAGATCCGCGCGATGGACGCCGGCAAGTGGGGCAAGCAGGGCGGCGGCTTCTACGCCTTCGACCATGGCCACATGCTGCTGTGGACACAGTGGGCCAACCCGGAAGATCGCCCCAACTTCGCCCGCCGCGACGAATACGCCGAGCGCTGCGGCGCCGAGACCGCCGACTGGATGGTGCGCAACTCGCGCAACCTGTGCCTGTATCCGAACGTGTACCTGATGGACCAGTTCGGCTCGCAGATCCGCCTGCTGCGCCCGCTCGCCGCCAACAAGACCGAGGTGACGATCTACTGCATCGCGCCCAAGGGCGAGCCGGACGACGCCCGCGCCCGCCGCATCCGCCAGTACGAAGACTTCTTCAACGTGAGCGGCATGGCCACGCCGGATGACCTGGAAGAGTTCCGCGCCTGCCAGCAGGGCTACGCGGGCATCTCGCTGGCCTGGAACGACATGTGCCGGGGCTCCAAGCACTGGATTCAGGGGCCGGATGAGGCCGCCCAGAAGATCGGTCTGAACCCGATCATGAGTGGCGTGAAGACAGAAGACGAAGGCTTGTACACCGTGCAGCACCGCTACTGGCTGGACGTGATGAAGCACGCGCTGAGCGTTGAGGGGGAACCGGCATGAGCACCATCGACATGGACCGCATCCGCGCCTTCCTCTACCGCGAGGGCCGCCTGCTGGACGACGAGCAGTGGGACGACTGGCTCGCTTGCTACCACCCCGACGCCGAATTCTGGATGCCCGCCTGGGACGACGACGACACGCTCGTCACCGACCCGCAGCGCGAGATCTCGCTGATCTACTACCCGAACCGGCAGGGCCTGGAAGACCGCGTATTTCGCATCAAGACCGAGCGCTCCAGTGCCACCATGCCCGACACGCGCACCAGCCACAACGTGAGCAATGTCGAGGTGGAAGCGCGGGGTGGCAATGCTGGCGACGTGCTGACCGTGCGCTTCAACTGGCACACGCTCAGCCACCGTTACAAGACCAATTACAGCCACTTCGGCATGGCGCGCTACGTGATCGATTTCTCGGGCACGCAGCCGCTGATCCGCAACAAGTATGTCGTCCTGAAGAACGACTACATCCACCAGGTCATCGACGTGTATCACGTGTGATGACGCTGGCAGGAGACGCATCATGACTTACAGCATCGCCCTCCAATTCGAAGACGGTGTCACCCGCTTCATTTCGTGCAACCCCGGCGAGACTGTGTCCGACGCGGCGTACCGGCAGCAGATCAACATCCCGCTGGACTGCCGCGACGGCGCGTGCGGCACCTGCCGCTGCCACTGCGAGGCCGGCGAGTACGACCTGCCCGAATCGAGCTACATCGAAGACGCGCTCACGGCCGAGGAAGCCGCCCAGGGCATCATCCTGGCCTGCCAGACGCGGCCCAAGTCGGACTGCGTGGTCAAGATTGCGGCGTCTTCCACGGCATGCAAGACGGGCGTGTCGAGCTTCAGCGGCACGATCGCCTCGGTGGACAAACTGTCGGACTCCACCATCGGCTTCGCCATCGACCTGGACGATGCAGCGGGCCTGACCTTCCTGCCGGGCCAGTACGTGAACGTGGAGATTCCGGGCACGGGCCTGACGCGCTCGTACTCGTTCAGCTCGGCGCCGGGCGCGACGCAGGCCGCCTTCGTGGTGCGCAACGTGCCGGACGGGCGCATGAGCCGCTACCTGAGCGAAGACGCGCAGCCGGGCCAGCGCATCGCGTTTGCCGGGCCTTACGGCAGCTTCTACCTGCGTGACGTCATGCGGCCGGTGCTGTTCCTGGCCGGCGGCACGGGCATCGCGCCGTTCCTGTCGATGCTCGACGTGCTGGCAGCCAGCGGCACGCAACAGCCGGTGCGCATGGTGTTTGGCGTGACCAATGACATCGACCTGGTAGCGCTGGCGCAGTTGGATGCCGCCCGCCAGAAGCTGCCGTCGTTCGACTACCGCGTCTGCGTGGTGGCGCCGGAAAGCGTGCAGCCGCGCAAGGGCTACGTCACGCAGCACGTCGAGCCCGAATGGCTCAACGGCGGCAACGTCGATATCTATTTGTGCGGCCCCGTCGCCATGGTGGAAGCGGTACGCGGTTGGCTGCAGCAGACTGGCGTGACGCCCGCGAGCTTCCTGTACGAGAAGTTCTCCGCCAGCGAGGCCGCCGCGCGATGAGCACAACCGCACGCTTCAAGGACAAGGCCGTCGTCGTGACCGGCGCGGCGCAGGGCATCGGGCGCGGCGTAGCGCTGGCGGTTGCCGGGGAGGGCGCCCAGGTGCTGCTGGTGGACCGCGCCGAGCTGGTCTACGAGGTGCGGGCTGAGATTGCTGCAGCCGGTGGCCAGGCCCACGCCGTCACGGCTGACCTGGAAACCTACGCCGGCGCCCAGCATGCAGTGCAGACCGCGCTGGATGCCTTCGGTCGCGTCGACGTGCTCATCAACAACGTCGGCGGCACGATCTGGGCCAAGCCGTACCAGCACTATGAGGAAGCGCAGATCGAGGCGGAAATCCGCCGCTCGCTGTTCCCGACGCTGTGGTGCTGCCGCGCCGTGCTGCCCGGCATGGTCGAGCGCAAGCAGGGCGTGATCGTGAACGTCTCGTCGATCGCCACGCGCAGCATCTATCGGATTCCGTATGCGGCGGCCAAAGGTGGCGTCAATGCGCTCACAGCCAGCCTGGCGTTCGAGCATGCGGAGGACAACATCCGCGTCAACGCCGTCGCCACGGGTGGGACGGAAGCGCCGCCGCGCAAGATTCCGCGCAACGCGGCGCCGATGTCGGAGCAGGAAGCCGTCTGGTACCAGGGCATCGTCGACCAGACCGTCGCCAGCAGCCTGATGCACCGCTACGGCACGATCGACGAGCAGGTGAGGGCGATTCTCTTTCTGGCCTCGGACGAGGCCTCGTACATCACCGGGACGGTGCTGCCGGTCGGAGGCGGGGACCTGGGTTGAAACACGCAGCGCGCCGCTAGAGCGCGCCTATCAGTCGAAGAAGCCAACCCAGCATGAGAGAGGCGCTCACGCCTCCGGAATACACCAAAGGAGACCACGCATGCGTCAGATCGACCTGCACGCGGTGGCCGACCACGCCCGGTTCGGCCGCTTCCACGCCATCACGCTGTTCTGGTGCGCGCTCATCATCATCTTTGACGGCTACGACCTTGCGGTCGCGGGCATTGCCTTGCCGTCCATCATGAAGGACATGGGCGTGACGCCGACCAGCGCCGGCTTCATGGTCAGCGCAGCGCTGTTCGGAATGATGTTCGGCGCGATCTTCCTCGGCACGATTGCGGACCGCATCGGCCGTCGCTGGGCGATCGCGGTGTGCATCGTGCTGTTCAGCATCTTCACGGCGGCGGCGGGCTTTGCTACCGACCCGATCACCTTCAGCGTGACGCGCTTCCTGGCCGGCCTGGGCATCGGCGGCGTGATGCCGAACGTCGTGGCGCAGATGACGGAATACTCGCCGCGCCGCGCGCGCAGCACGCTCGTCACCTTGATGTTCAGCGGCTACTCGGTCGGCGGCATGCTGGCGGCGCTGATCGGCAAGGGCTTGCTGGAGCGCCATGGGTGGCAGTCGGTGTTCCTTGCGGCGGGGCTACCGGTGCTGCTGGTGCCGGCGATCCTGCGGTGGCTGCCGGAGTCGATGCCGTTCCTGCTGCGCGCGGGCAAGGTCGATGCGGTGCGTGACATCGTCCGCCGCCTGCGCCCGGAAGATGCGCCCCTGCCGGGCGACACCTTCGTCCTGCCAGAAGCCGACAGTGGCAGCGATACCCCACTGGGCAAGCTGTTCCAGGACGGACGCGGTTTCAGCACGGCGATGTTCTGGGTCGCCTTCTTCATGTGCCTGTTCATGGTCTACGCGCTCAGCTCGTGGCTGACCAAGCTGATGGCGTCCGCCGGTTATAGCCTCGGTTCGGCGCTCACCTTCGTGCTGGTCTTGAACTTCGGCGCCATGCTCGGCGCGATCGGCGGGGGCTGGCTGGCTGACCGCTTCAACATCAAGTACGTGCTGATGGGCATGTATGCACTGGCGGCGGTGTCGATCGCGCTGCTCGGCATCAAGACCTCGACCGAGGCGCTGTACCTGCTGGTGGCGGTAGCGGGCGGCTGCACCATCGGCACGCAGATCGTGACGTATGCCTATGCCGGGCAGTTCTACCCGATGAGCATCCGCTCCACGGGCATCGGCTGGGCCTCGGGGGTGGGGCGCAGCGGGGCGATCCTCGCGCCCATCGTGATTGGTGTGCTGGTGAGCATGGCGCTGCCGCTGCATCACAACTTCTTCGCCATGGCTGTGCCGGCGGTGATCGCGACGATTGCCGTGGCGTTCATCAACCACCAGCGCTCGGCTTCGGTCATCGCGCGATAACCTGGACGCCCGTGATGCCTCCTTCGAGCACGCAAGCGGTCGCCCCGCGTGGTTTTCTCGCAGACTGGTCGGTCTCGGCCGTTGCGGCCGGGTTCCTGGCGGTCCTGATCTCGTACGCGGGGCCGCTGGTCATCTTTTTCCAGGCGGCGCAGGCCGCGCATGTGCCCGATGCGATGGTGGCGTCATGGGTCTGGGCGATCTCCATCGGCGCGGCCGTCTCCGGCATCTACGCGAGCTGGCGGTGGAAGGCACCGGTGGTGACGGCGTGGTCGGCGCCGGGCACGGCGTTGCTGGTGTCGCTGTTTCCGGGGTTGTCGCTCAATGAGGCGGTGGGGGCGTATGTGACGGCGGCGGTCGTCATTCTGCTGATCGGCATATCAGGGACGTTCGACCGGTTGATGCGCCTGATTCCCAAGGGCATTGCCTGCGGCATGATGGCCGGCATCCTCTTGCAGTTCGGCACACACGCCTTCGCGGCTGCCGCGACGATGCCGGTGCTGGCGTTCTCCATGATCGCCGTCTACGTGCTGGGCCGGCGCTGGTGGCCGCGCTACTGCATCGTGGTGGTACTGCTGACGGGTATCGTGCTGGCGATGGCGCTGGGGCTGACGCACTTCGACGGCCTCTCGCTGGAGGTCGCCCGGCCAATCTTCATCCAGCCGCAGTGGACCCTAAGCTCGACACTGAGCCTCGCCATCCCGCTGGTCGTGGTCAGCCTGACCGGCCAGTTCCTGCCGGGCATGGCAGTGCTGCGTGGCTCCGGCTATGACACACCAGCCCGGCCGATCATGACGACCACCAGCGTGGCGTCGATGGCCGTCGCGTGCTTCGGCGGCATCACCATCGTGATCGCGGCCATCACGGCGGCGCTGTGCACCGGCAAGGACGCGCACGACGATCCGGCCAAGCGCTATGTGGCGGGCATCGCCAACGGCATCTTCTACCTGATCGGCGGCACCTTCGCGGGCGCCATCGTGATGTTGTTTGCGGCGTTGCCCAAGCCATTCGTCGCCATCCTGGCCGGGCTGGCGCTGATCGGGGCGATTGCGTCGAACGTGATGGGCGCCATCCAGGATGAAGACCACCGCGAGGCATCGGTCATCACCTTCCTGGCGACGGCCTCTGGGCTGACGTTGTTTGGGCTGGGGTCGGCCTTCTGGGGCATTGTGATCGGCTCGGCGGCAGCGCTGGTGCTGAAGACGGTGCGTCGATAACGACCACAAAACAAAAACGGCGCCAATGCGCCGTTTCTTCTTTCCGTGCCGCAGAGGCTTAGCCGACGTACGAACCCGACTGGCCAACCACCTCGGCATTCTCCAGGTTGTCATCCCAACCTTGGCGGAAATAGTTGAGCACCGCGCGCAGCAGCGACGTACGGCCAGCAGCTTCTTGAACTTGCACTTGGCCGGCGAACTTCGGGGTGTAATAGGCTTGCTGGATCATGATGTTGTTCTCTCTAGGGTTTTCCCGAGTATAGGGTTATCCCTAGTCTGGAGCAACGGCACGGCACATACTCCAGATACATTCTGAATATCACCCTCGCCTGATATGGCTTCGGTGGCGGATCCACTTAATAGAAGTGACGTTCGCGCCACCAATAAGGTGGCTTCGCAAAAAAATTTTCGGGACGAGATCGACGCAGGACAATGCGCGTCCGCCGAAAAAGCCGCCTTCATCGTGCTTCGGCAATCAATTTGCCGACAAAAAGCGTCGATCTGTCCGCTTGTCGTTTGATCAACTGCCCGCCTACCATACGCCGCCATGTGCCGGTTCCGTTGTGCAGCAATGCCTGGGCCGGTGTCGCTACCTGGAGGTTCGTATGGCGTATCCCCCCATCCCTGTGCCGGCCGACGGCGCGCCCAGCGCCAACACGGCGTGGCAGGCGCGCAGCCGTGCGGCCGTCTGGCATCCGTGCACGCAGAACGCACGGCTCGATGCCATGCCGCCGC
>CAJXMR010000124.1 GCA_913056305.1 uncultured Ralstonia sp. | reverse complement strand
TGAAGGACGGTCAGTGTGTGCGCCTCAAACAAGGCGATATGGATCAAGCCACCGTGTTCTCGGAAGACCCCGCCGCCATGGCGCGACATTGGGTCGACCAGGGCGCCCGCCGCCTGCATCTGGTCGATCTCAATGGCGCCTTCGTGGGCAAGCCGCGCAACGAGGCGGCCATCAAGGCCATCATTGCCGAAGTCGGCGATGAGATTCCGGTGCAGCTCGGTGGCGGCATCCGCGATCTCAGCACCATCGAGCGCTGGCTGGACGACGGTCTGTCGTACGTCATCATCGGCACGGCGGCGGTCAAGGACCCGGGCTTCCTGCGCGATGCGTGCAGCGCGTTTGGCGGCCACATCATCGTCGGGCTCGATGCCCGCGACGGCAAGGTCGCGACCGACGGCTGGAGCAAGCTGACCGGCCACGACGTGCTCGACCTCGCCAAGAAGTACGAGGACTACGGCGTCGAAGCCATCATCTACACCGACATCGGCCGCGACGGCATGTTGCAGGGCATCAACATCGATGCCACCGTCAAGCTTGCCCAGTCGGTGCAGATTCCGGTGATCGCCAGCGGCGGCCTGTCCAACCTGAAGGACATTGACCACCTGTGCGCCGTGGAGAGCGATGGCGTGGAAGGCGTGATCTGCGGTCGCGCGATCTACTCCGGCGACCTCAACTTCCGTGAAGCGCAGACGCACGCAGATAAACTTGGCGCAGCCTGAGCGGCGCCTTTCGGGTACACCGGGTGCAAGGGCAACCGACTCATCATGCTAGCCAAACGAATCATCCCCTGCCTGGACGTGACCAACGGCCGGGTGGTCAAGGGCGTCAACTTCGTCGAATTGCGCGACGCGGGTGACCCCGTTGAAATCGCGCGCCGCTACGACGACCAGGGCGCAGACGAAATCACCTTCCTCGACATCACCGCCACGTCGGACGGGCGCGACCTGATCCTGCACATCATCGAAGCGGTGGCGTCGCAGGTATTCATTCCGCTGACCGTCGGCGGCGGCGTGCGCGCGCTCGAAGACGTGCGCCGCCTGCTCAACGCCGGTGCCGACAAGATCAGCATGAACTCGTCGGCCGTGGCGAATCCGCAGCTCGTGTCGGACGCCAGCGCCCGCCATGGTGCGCAGTGCATCGTGGTGGCCATCGACGCCAAGAAGGTCTCGGCGGAGGGCGAAACGCCGCGCTGGGAAGTCTTCACGCACGGCGGCCGCAAGGGCACCGGGCTGGACGCCGTGGCCTGGGCGCGCGAGATGGCGCAGCGCGGCGCGGGCGAGATCCTGCTCACCAGCATGGACCGCGACGGCACCAAGGCCGGCTTCGACCTGGAACTCACGCGCGCGGTGTCGGACGCGGTGCCGGTGCCGGTCATTGCCTCGGGCGGCGTCGGCAACCTGCAGCACCTGGCCGACGGCGTCAAGCTCGGCCACGCCGACGCGGTGCTGGCCGCCAGTATCTTCCACTACGGCGAACACACGGTTGGCGAGGCCAAGCAGTTCATGGCGCAACAAGGCATTCCGGTACGGATCTGATCATGACCAAGAAGTGGCTGAATAAGGTGCAATGGGACGATCACGGTCTGGTGCCGGTGATCGTGCAGGAGCAGGGCAGCAACGACGTCCTGATGTTCGCCTTCATGAACCGCGAGGCGCTGCAGAAGACCGTCGAGACCGGCGAGGCGGTGTTCTGGTCGCGCTCGCGCAAGCGCCTGTGGCACAAGGGCGAGGAGTCGGGCCACATCCAGCAGGTGCATGAGCTGCGCCTGGACTGCGATGAAGACGTGGTTTTGCTCCGCGTCACACAAGTTGGCGGCATTGCGTGCCACACTGGCCGCCATGCCTGCTTCTTCCAGAAGTTCGAGGGCAGCGCCGAAGACGGCGATTGGCACACGGTCGAACCGGTGCTGAAGGACCCGAACGAGATCTACGCCGACAAATCCGACCATGAGTGACACCCTGCGCCGCTTAGGCGTTGTGCTCGAATCCCGCAAGCTCGCCAACGGCGGCGACCCGGACAAGAGCTACATCGCCCGCCTGTTCAACAAGGGCGACGACGCCATCCTCAAGAAGATCGGTGAGGAGGCCACCGAAACCGTGATGGCCGCCAAGGACGCCCGCGCCGCCGGCATGACCGACGAGGCGGTAGCCAAGGTCGTCTACGAGGTGGCCGACCTGTGGTTCCACACCATGGTGCTGCTGTCGCACTTCAACCTGACGCCCGACGACGTGGTCAACGAACTCGCCCGCCGCGAAGGGCTGTCCGGCCTGGAAGAGAAAGCGTTGCGCAAGTCGCAGGCGCGGGATGCCGCGGGTGAATGAGGCGGTGACGCGTCATCGTAGGGAGGCAGCGTGGACAAATACGGATCGGCAATGATGATGACGGACGACGACGCGGAACGCCTGGCCGGGCTGCGGCGCCTGACCCACATCCTGTATGCGCTGTACGCCATTTATTGGCTCACGCTTGGCTGCACCGCGTTGGTGGCCATCATCATCAACTACGTCAAGCTGGATGACGTGCGCGGCACGTTGTACGAATCGCACTTCCGCTGGCAGATCCGAACGTTCTGGTGGTCCGTATTATGGGGAGGCATCGGCTTCCTGCTGGCGTTCTTCGTGATCGGCTTTGCCGTGCTGTGGGTCCTGGGTATCTGGATGCTGTATCGTATTGTGAAGGGCTGGCTGTATCTGAATGACGGCAAGCCGATGTACGCCAACCAGTAAAATAGTCATCTGGCGCGGCCATCATGGCGCGCGGCGCGGTGCAAGCCGCATTCTGTAACGTGGGAGTAGGTCATGGGTTCCTTTAGCATTTGGCACTGGCTGATCGTGCTGGTGATCATCATGATGGTGTTCGGCACCAAGAAGCTGCGCAACATCGGTTCGGACCTGGGCAGCGCGGTCAAGGGCTTCAAGGAAGGCATGCGCGAAGGCTCGGAAGACAAGCCGGCAGGTTCGCAACAAGCGCAACAATCGCAACAGACCGCCGGCCAGCCGCCGCGCGAGCTGCACGATTCGACGACGATTGACGTCGAAGCGCGCGAAAAGTCCAAGCAGGGCTGACGGCCTGCATCGATGATCGATCTCGGCATCTCCAAGCTGGCGCTGATTGGCGCGGTGGCGCTCGTCGTCATCGGGCCGGAGCGCCTGCCCAAGGTCGCGCGCACCGCCGGTGCGTTGCTCGGCCGGGCGCAGCGCTACATCGCCGACGTGAAGGCGGAGGTCAGCCGCGAAATCGAGCTCGAAGAGCTGCGCAAGATGCGCACCGACTTCGAGGAGGCCGCGCGCAACGTCGAGCAGACCATCCACCAGGAGGTCAGCAAGCACACGTCGGAGATCAACGAGCGCCTGAACGACGCGCTCGGCGATCCGGCATTGCGCCAGACCGCCACCTCCGCGCCCGACTGGCGCCCCGCGCCGGGCAAGTCCCGCAACGGCCGCAATAGCTGGCGCAACAAGCAGCTGTCGATGCCCAAGTGGTATCGCCAGAAGCAGGGCGTGCGCATGTGGGCGCAATCCGGCGCCGCGCGCGTCAAGCGCCACCGCCCGCCCATCGTCGCCGCGCAGTCGCGTGCGCGCTCCTTCTTCGAATGATTCTCCGGGCGCTGCCGTTGCGGCACCCTGACCGTTTCCCTCCCCAGCCGACATGAGTGCCGCCGCTCCGCACGATCCGCAAGATTCGCCCGAGGACGGCGTGCAGGAAACCTTCATCTCGCACCTGGTCGAGCTGCGCGAGCGCATCGTCAAGGCCGGCGCGGGCGTGCTGCTGATCTTCCTGGGCCTGGTCTATTGGGCGCCGGACATCTTCAACCTGTTCTCGCGCCCGCTCATCCAGGCGCTGCCGAAGAACGGCCACATGATCGTCACCGACGTGACCGGCTCGTTCTTCGTGCCGATGAAGGTGACGCTGCTGGCGGCCTTCCTGATCGCGCTGCCGTGGGTGCTGTACCAGATCTGGCGCTTCGTGGCGCCGGGCCTGTATTCGCACGAGAAGCGCATGATCATGCCGCTGGTGGTGAGCAGCTACGTGCTGTTCCTGTGCGGCGTGGCGTTCGCATACTTCCTTGTCTTCCCGACCGTGTTCAAGGTCATGGCGCACTACAACGCGCCGTTGGGCGCGGAGATGTCGACCGACATCGACAAGTACCTCAGCTTTGCCATGACCACGTTCCTGGCCTTCGGCATCACCTTCGAGGTGCCGGTGGTGGTCATGGTGCTGGTGCGCTTTGGCATCGTCAGCCTGGAGAAGCTGCGCCAGGTGCGGCCGTATGTGGTGGTTGGCGCGTTCGTGGTGGCCGCCATCGTCACGCCGCCGGATGTGATGTCGCAGTTGCTGCTGGCGGTGCCGCTGTGGTTGCTGTACGAACTGGGGCTGATCCTGGCGGCGATCTTCCTGCGCAAGACGGCGGCGGCGCCCGATACCGAGGCGGAGCACCTGCCGGCGGTGAAGGACTGATCCCGATCGTCACCGATCGCGCAAAAGAAAAGGCAGCCGAGGCTGCCTTTTCTTTTGCCGGTGCGGCGCGCTTAAGCCGCAAACAACCAGAACTGCTCGCGCGGGAATGTCAGCGCGTACTGGCCATCGCTTGGGGCGCTGCTGGCGTAGGCGCGCAGGCCGGTGCCGCTAGCGTCACTACTGCCGCTGGCGCGGAACAGGCACTCCCAGCGGTCGCCCAGGTACATGCGGGTGGCCAGCGGCAGGTGGATCGTGTTGTCCGCGTCAGGCAGGCCAACCCGCACCTGCTCCAGGCGAATCACGCCATGCGCCGACGCGCCCGGCTTCAGATCACCACGCGCCACACCCCACAGCGACCAGGCGCCAGCCTCGTCCACCAGGCGAGCCATGCCGTCGCGCACCTCGGCGATCTTGCCGTTGACGCGGTTGTTGCTGCCCATGAACTCGGCGGTGAAGAGCGTCTCGGGTGCGCCGTACATCTGCTCGGGCGTGCCTTGCTGCTCGATCACGCCGTTGTTCAGCAGCAGGATGCGGTCCGACATCGCCATCGCTTCGCTCTGGTCGTGGGTGACCATCAGCGCCGAAAGCCCTAAGCGCACGATCAGCTCGCGCAGGAAGGCGCGGGCCTCTTCACGCAGTTTGGCGTCGAGGTTCGAGAGCGGCTCGTCGAGCAGGATCACGGGCGGGTTGTAGACCAGCGCGCGGGCGATCGCCACGCGTTGCTGCTGGCCACCGGAGAGCTGGCTCGGGAAGCGCTCGCCCAGGTGGCCGAGGCCGAGCTGCTGCAGCACGGCCTGCACGCGCTCCTTGATCTCCGCAGACGGCGTCTTGCGCAGCTTGAGCGGGTAGGCGACGTTCTCGGCCACGGTCTTGTGCGGCCACAGCGCGTAGGACTGGAACACCAGGCCCAGGTTGCGCCCTTCGGCCGGCACGTCGAGCTTCTTGGCGCCGTCGAACATGACGCGGTCGCCGATCTGCACGGTGCCCTGGCTGGCCTGTTCGAGGCCGGCGACGGCGCGCAGCAGCGTGGTCTTGCCCGAACCGGACGGGCCCAGCAGCGAGACGACCTCGCCCTTCTGCAGCTGCATCGAGACACCCTTGAGAACCGGGTTGTTGCCGTATTGCAGGTGCAGGTCGTTGACGGTGAGTTCAATCATGGAGTTTCACCCCGAAGCGCAATGCGATGCCGAGGCCCACGGCCACCAGCACAATGTTGACGAAGGACAGCGCGGCGACGATATCGATGGCGCCGCCCGCCCACAGAGAGACCAGCATCGAGCCGATGGTCTCGGTGCCCGGCGAGAGCAGATACACGCCGGTCGAGTACTCACGCTCGAAAATCAGGAAGATCAGCAGCCACGCGCCCAGCAGGCCGTAGCGCGTGAGCGGCACGGTCACGTCGCGGGTGGTGCGGGCGCGGGAGGCGCCGACCGAGCGGGCGGCTTCCTCCAGCTCCGGCCCGACCTGCAGCAGCGCGGCCGAGATCAGGCGCAGGCCATACGCCATCCACACCACCGAGTAGGCGATCCACACGCTGAAGATCGTGCTGCGCAGGTTGCGCAGGCTCGGCACCACGTGCTCGATGATCCAGCCGGCGAAGGGTAGGCTGCTGTCGGTGAGCCCGGTCTCGATCCAGTTCGGCACGAACAGGAACACCCACAGGAACGCCAGACCCGCCAGCAGACCCGGGATCGCGCGCGGCACCAGCACGCTGTAGTCCAGGATGCGCGTCCAGCCGTCCGGCTTGCGGTGCATGGCCAGGCCGATGAACGTATAGCAGGCCACCGCGATGGCGCCGCCGATCACGCCGATCAGTACCGTATTGATGATCGCGCGCAGGAACTGCGGCTGCTCGAAGATCTGGTGGAAGGCTGTGAGCGACACGGCTTCCATGAGCGACACGCCTTCACCCCAGTTCGACACGAAGGCGCGCAGCGCGATGCCCGATAGCGGCACCACCACCGACACAAAGAACCACAGCACCACCAGCGTCCACGCTGGCCAGCGCCACGAGCCCAGCGGCAGCGGGCGGCTGCGCGTGACCTTGCCCTTGACGGTGACGAAGCGGTTGGCCGAGCGCAGCATGTAGCGCTGCAGCAGCACCAGCGGGAAGGTGACCATCACCAGGCAGACCGCCACGGCCGCCATCAGGTGATAGGCCGGCGTGCCGAGCTTGTTGGTCAGCTTGTACAGATACGTCGCCAGTACCAGGTGGCCTTCCGGATCGCCCAGCACCAGCACCAGGCCGAACACCTCGAAGCCCAGGAAGATCACCAGCACCGCTGCGTACAGCAGGGCAGGGCGCACCATCGGCAGGCTCACGTTGAGCGCCACCGACAGCGGCGAGGCACCCGCGATGCGCGCTGCTTCCTCGACGTCCGAGCCCAGGCTGCGCAGCGCCGACGAGACGTACAGGTACACGTGCGGCACGTGCGTCAGGCCCGCGATGATGATGATGCTGGTGAACGAATACACGTTCCAGGGCACGCCACCGAAGACCTGCTTGAACCAGAGCGTGTAGAAGCCGACCGGACCGGCCGACACCACGTAGCCGAAGGCCAGCACCATCGGCGAGATGAACACCGGGATCATCAGCATCGGCTCGATGATGCGGCGGCCCGGCAGGTCGGAGCGCACCATCAGGAAGGCCAGCATGCCGCCCAGCGGCACCGAGATCACCGCCAGGCCAAAGGCCAGCGCGATGGACTTCTCGAATGCATGCCAGAAGTCCGGATCATCGAAGATGAAGCGATAGGCGTCGAGCCCCGCCAGCGCGTCCGGCATGAAGAACGGCGCAGAGAGGAAGCTCTGATAGAAGATCAGCGACAGCGGCGTGAAAATCGCCAGCGCAGTGAGCAGGATGACCACGCCGCGCGGCAAAGCCTGTCCCATGCGCGACAAGATCGAGCGTTGCGGGATGGCTTGCGAAGCGGCGGCACGGTCTTGCGTCAGGGAACGCATGGTGCCTCCAGGAGGGAGGCTGGCGCCAACGGCGGCGGCGCCAGCGGGTCGGTCAGATGAGAGGAGTCGCGATCAGCGGGTCAACCGATCAGCGGCCGGCGGCGGTGCGCCATTGCTTGATGAAGTCCAGGCGCTTCTTCGGCTCCAGGAACGTCAGGATCGACTCGTCCACGGGAATCGGCTTGATCGATGCCCCAAGGATCTTCTTCAGGCCGGCGGCGGTGGCTTCGCCCGTCACGTCGTCACGCAGCGAGTGCAGGTCCGACTTGTTGGCGAGGATGTCCTGGCCGCGCTTGGACAACATGTAGTCCAGCCACAGCTTGGCCGCGTTCGGATGCTGCGCCTTCTTGGCGATCATCGCCACGCGCGACAGCACCAGCGTGTAGTCCTTCGGATAGACGATGCCGATCGACGGGTCCTTCTTGGCGCGCGCCAGCGCATACGAGCCGAGGATGTTGTAGGCCACCAGGTTCTCGCCCGAGGCCACGCGCTCCATCATCGTGCCGGTGGAGGACTGCAGCACCAGGTTCGGGCCCACGGCCTTGATGAAGTCGAAGTAGCCCGGTGCGTCCTGGTTGTCCTGCACGGCCATCATGAAGCCCACGGCGGACTTCTCGATGTCGTAGGTCGTGACCTTGTTCTTGAAGCGCTCCGGTTGGGCTGCGACCAGCTTGGCGAGGTCCGCGTGGGTCTGCGGCACTTCGCTGTCCTTCACCAGGCGCTTGTTGTACAGGAACACGGCCGGCTCATAGGTGGTGCCGTAGGCCAGGCCCTTGAAGATCGCCCACTTCGGCAGGCTGGCCGATTCGGGCGACTGGTAGGTCATCGCGTAGGTCTGCGCCAGCTTGAGCTGCGAGTCCATCGACGAGTTCCACATCATGTCAGCCGAGGCGCCGCCGGCGGCCTGCTCGCTGATGAAGCGGTTGTACAGCTCGCTGCTGTTCATGTCGTTGTACTCGACCTTCACGCCGGGGTAGAGCGACTCGAAGTCCTTGATGAGCGGGTCGGCAGCCTTGGTGTCGGTGGTCGCGTAGACCACCACCTTGCCTTCCTTCTTGGCGGCGGCGATGGTGTCGGCGTAGCTGGCCGGATAACCGGCGGGGACTTGGGCGAAGGCGGCGCTGCTCAGGACGAGCGCGGCAGCGGCAACAGCGGCGTACACGGGAACAATGCGGGGGCCACGAAGCATGGGTTTGTCTCCTGGTTGCTTGTGATGGTGTGGGGTCGGCCGCTTATGTGCGGCTTCAAGACGGATGACCCCAGGTGCGGCGGATTATAGAAATCGCGCGCTTTCGTCACGCTTTCATTGCAACTGCTGCGTTGCAGCATGCTCGGCGGGTGCGTAAGACGCCGCCAGTGGCACGCGGATGCGCGCGGAAAGTCCCACGCCGCCCTGGTCATTGGGCTCACCATCGGCCAGTTCGACCTGTCCGCCGCTGCGTCCCGCATAGGCGCGCGCGATGGCCAGCCCCAGGCCGGAACCTTCGGCGGCGTAGCGTGCATCCTTGGGAGCGGCCTTGGGTTTGCCCACACGGGAGCCGCCTTCGTGCGCGCGGCGGAAGCGCTGGAACGCGTGGGCGCGCTCATCTGCGCTCATGCCGGGGCCGGTGTCGTCCACGCAGACCAGCGCGGTGTCGCCGTCCACCACCGCCCGCACCGTGATGCGGCCTCCCACCGGGGTGTAGCGGATCGCGTTGTGCACGAGGTTCGACAGCGCCTCGCGCAGGAAGGCGGGATAGCCGTTGACGGGCAGGGGCGCGAATTCCCCATCGCCGTCCCAGCCGAGGTCCTGCTGCTTTTCGCGCGCCAGCGGCAGGGCGTCGACCATCACGTCGCGCGCCAGCTCCCCCAGGTCGAAGGCCTCGGCGGGCGCGTCCTGGGCGGCATGGCGCGCGCGGGCCAGCGCCAGCAGCTGCGTGGTCAGCCGGTTGGTCGACTGCAGCCGCGCGATGATGGCGGCGAGGCTTTCGCGCACGCGCACCGGATCGGTCTCGCGCAGCGCGTATTCGGCTTGTGTCAGCAGCACCGCCAGCGGCGTGCGCAGCTGGTGCGAGGCATCGGCCAGGAACTGGCTCTGCGCTTCGGCCAGCTCGGCGTAGCGATGGATGTGGTGGTTGATCGCTTGCACCAGCGGCCGCACTTCGGTGGGCACGTCGGTGGCATCGAGCGGGCGCAGGTCGTCGGACGCGCGCACGGCGATGCTGCGCGCCAGCCGGTTGAGCGGGCGCAGCGCCAGCGTCACGCCCAGCCACAGCAGCGCCACGCTCACCGCCACCAGCGCCGCGTCGCGCACCAGCGTGCCGCGCCACACCGCCTGCTGCAGCGCGCGCCGCGTCTCGATGGTCTCCGCGACCTGGATCACGATGCGCTCGGGCAGCCCCGGCTGGTACAGCGGCTTGGCCACGGCCGCGATGCGCACCGCCTCGCCGTGGTAGAGCGCGTCGTAGAAGCGCGGCGCGTCATTGTCCAGCTTGGCCGTAGGCAGCGGCAGATCGTCGTAGCCGGTGAGGGCGGGCTCGGCCGGTGCGCCCGCGCCGCGGTCGAAGGCGACGCGGTAGTACACGTTGCTCTGCGCGGTCGATTCGAACATCGACAGCGCCACGTACGGCACGTTGACCTGCACCTGCCCGCGCTCGATGGTCACGCCGTTCTCGATCGCGCGCACCGAGCCCAGCAGCGCGCGGTCATAGGCGCGGTCGGTGGCGCCGCGCAGCGCCTGGTACGCCGACAGGATGTCGATCGCCAGCACGCCGACCAATCCCGGCAGCAGCAGCCACAGCAGCGTCAGCTTGAGGCTGTGCGGCAGGAGGGACCAGCCTCGCGTCATGGGGTGGCCACGTCGTCCGAGTTGCCCGTGGCTTGCGCGCTGTCGCCGGCGCCGGCCTCGAGCAGATAGCCCAGGCCGCGCACGGTGACGATCTGCACGCCGGAGCCGGCCAGCTTCTTGCGCAGGCGGTGCACCACCACTTCCACCGCGTCCGGACTGGAGTCGCTGTCCAGGTTGAAGACCTTGTCGAACAGGTGCACCTTGTTGATCGGCTGCCCGGCCTTATGCAGCAGCGCGGACAGCGCGGCATGCTCGCGCGGTGTGAGTGAA
The DNA here is from genome assembly GCA_913056305.1 of uncultured Ralstonia sp. Classification (GTDB taxonomy): domain Bacteria; phylum Pseudomonadota; class Gammaproteobacteria; order Burkholderiales; family Burkholderiaceae; genus Ralstonia. Next base: position 3,259 of record CAJXMR010000124.1, on the reverse strand, counting down.
AGCGGCTCGCCCGCCAACAGGAAGGCCTTGCGTCCGGTGTCGAACTCCAGCGGCCCGCAGCGCAGACGCGGGAACGCCCGCCCGCGGCTGCGGCGGATCAGCGCCATCAGCCGCGCCTCCAGCTCCGACAGCGCGAACGGCTTGGTGAGGAAATCGTCGGCGCCGGCGTTCAAGCCGCGCACGCGCTCATCGAGCGCGCCCTGGGCGGTGAGGATCAGCACTGGCGTGCGGTCGTCGCGCGCACGCATGTCGGCCAGCACGGCAAAGCCGTCCTTGCGCGGCAGGCGCAGGTCCAGTACCACCGCGTCGAACTCGCCCGCCGCCAGGAAGGCCTCCGCCGCCACGCCGTCCGCCGCGCGCTCAACCACGAAGCCGCTTTGCGCCAGCGCGCGCCCCAGCCACGCGGCCAATTCCTCCTCGTCCTCCACCAGCAAGATCCGCATCGGGTGTCTCTCAATATCGTCTTGTGTGCTTTTTCATGATAATGCCTGCGCCGCACACCACGATTTCCGACCCATCCGCCGCGGCCCATCTGCATGTCGTTCCTACCGTATTCCCGACGCCGTTGGTTGTGCCAGTCTGCCGCGCTGCTTGCCGCGAGCGGTCTCGCGTCCGCTGAAAGCGGTGCGCAGTGGCTCGGCCGCCCGGCACCGGAGTTGCCGTCGTACTACCCGCGCGATTACGGCGCGATGGTCGATGCCGCCCGCCGCGAAGGTCGCGTCACGGTGTACTCCACCACCGACTTTGCCGCAGCGCATCCGCTGCTCCGCGCGTTCGAGGCGCGTTATCCCGGCATCACCATCGACTACCGCGAGCAGAACAGCGACGACCTCTATCGCCGCTTCCTCGCCGAGCTCGCCACCAACACCCCCGGCGCCGACGTGGTCTGGAGCTCGGCCATGCCCGAGCAGTTCAAGCTGGTCAATGACGGCCACGCACTGCCCTATGCGTCACCTGAGCGGCCCTACCTGCCGGCCTGGGCCATCTGGAAGAACGAGGCTTACGGCACCAGCTACGAGCCGGTCGTGTTCGTCTACAACGCGCGCCAGCTGCCGCCCGAGTTGATCCCCTCCACCCACGCTGATTTCGCCCGCATCCTCACCACGCACCGCGATGTGCTGCGTGGCCGCGTCGCCTCGTATGACATCGAGCACTCCGGCTCGGCCTTCCTGTTTGCCGCCGAAGACGCGCGCACCACGCCGGTGTTCTGGGACGTCGCCCGCGCGCTGGGTGAAGCCAACGTCAATCTCTATATCACCACCGCCGCGATGCTCGAGCGCGTCGCCTCCGGCGAAAGCCTGCTCGCCTACAACGTGATCGGCTCGTATGCCGCGCGCTATGCCGACCGCAACCCGGCGCTGGCCATCAAGATGCCGTCGGACTACACGCTGGTCGCCACGCGCGTCGCCTTCATTGCGCGGCGCAGCGCGCATCCCAATGCGGCACGCCTGTGGTTGGACTTCGTGCTCTCGCGCGAGGGGCAGAGCGTGATGGCCAACCGTGCCTTCCTCTTCTCATTGCGTCAGGACGTGGAGACCGGCCTGACGGCCAAGCGTCTCCTGGCCGAGCTGGGCAACACGCACCGACCGATCGCAGTGGGCCCGGGTTTACTCGCCCATCAAGATCAGCTGCGCCGTGCCGATTTCCTTAAACGATGGCACGCCGCGCTCGGCCGTTAAAAGTGATGCATTAATTGCTTTTATGCGCCGCGTGGCTGAAAGGCGACAATCCGGCACTGCTTCGGATGGTCGACAAAGTGCTCCAGCAGGAGCGCCAAAATCGCCCGCCAACCCCCGCGCCACCGCCATCGAACCCGGCCGCGACCCCCGTCGGAGGGGGCCTCGCGCGTGTTGCCCATGAGCAACAACTTGCCCGCAAATCGGCCCGCAGAGCCAAAAAGGGTTTTCAGAATCTGTCAACGCTGGCCCATAATGCGGGAAGACGTGAGGTTCCTGCGTCGTCCATAAGGACAGTCAAGATTTCCCAATCAGTTGACAAGGAAAGTGTCGATATGAAAATGAAACTGTTTGCAGCTGCTGTTGCAGCTCTGGCCGCCGGTGGCGCCTACGCACAATCGTCCGTGACCCTGTACGGTGTGGTTGACACCGGCGTGGAGTGGGTTAACAAGTCACCGGTTGGTGCAACCTCGTCGAACCCGGCTGGTACGTCGGGCAGCTCGCGCGTTGCAATGCAATCGGGCAACCTGTCGGGCTCGCGCTGGGGTCTGCGTGGCGTTGAAGACCTGGGCGGTGGCCTGAAGGGCATCTTCAACCTGGAAAGCGGCTTCAACCTGAACAACGGCGCGTCGGCTCAAGGCCGTCGCCTGTTCGGCCGTAACGCCTACGTTGGTCTGCAAGGCCAGTGGGGCCAGCTGACCCTGGGTCGTCAGCAATCGCCGTTCTATGACTTCGGCCTGATCTATGATCCGATGGCCATCTCCACGCGCTATTCGATCACCTCGCAAGACCAGTTCTTTGCTCAGCGTACTGACAACTCCGTCAAGTACGTCGGCACGTTTGGTGGTCTGGGTGTTTCCGCTCTGTACTCGTTCAACAACAACGGCAGCTCGCAAGCTGGCGCTGTGCAGAACGGCCGTGAGTGGAGCCTGGGTGCGAACTATGCTCAAGGCCCGTTCGGCGTCGGCGTGGTGTATGACAAGACGAACACGCAAGACTCGGCCACGACTGGCTTCAACGAGCAACGCGCCACGATCGGCGGCACGTACGCCGTCGGCCCGGCCAAGCTGTACGCTGGCTACCGCTGGTACAAGGCCAACTTCCCGGTCGTGACCGGCAACGGCAACCTGCGTTCGAACCTGTACTGGCTGGGTGCTGGCTACCAAGCTACGCCGGCTCTGACGCTGACGGGCGCTGCTTACTACCAGCAGTTCAAGAACAGCAGCACGGGTAACCCGTGGCTGTTCGTCGTGTCGAGCGACTACGCTCTGTCGAAGCGCACCGACGCCTACTTCAACGTTGCTTACGCCAAGAACAGCAGCGGTTCGGCCCTGGGCGTTGCTGGCTTCAACAACGTCGCTGGCACCGGTACGGTGAACGGCAGCGAACTGAGCGGCACCAACGGTTCGCAAGTGTTCTCGGGTCCGGGCAACACCAACAACCAGCTGGGCGCTGTGGTTGGTATTCGCCACAAGTTCTAATTTGACGCGCTCGTAAGGGCGCATCGAATTAAACGCTTAAACGCCGGTCCCGAAAGGGATCGGCGTTTTTCTTTGGGCTTTGGATTGCGCTGGCTAGGGAGG